>CALWKI010000025.1 GCA_944381235.1 uncultured Clostridia bacterium | reverse complement strand
ATACGTCAAGTCAAAAAGAAAAGAGTGAATACGAGCCTGAAATAGAGTTTAAACTATTTAACCTTATGCCTATAAAGAGTAAAAAGGTAAAGATAATAAAAGAGGATAAAGTTTTAGCAGGTGGAACGGCTATTGGTCTTGTACTTAAAACCGATGGTGTTTTAATTGTTGGAAGTAGTTTAGTGTCAACCCCAGAGGGGGAGGTGGATGTTTTAGAATATGATAATTTAAGAATAGGGGATATAATAAAACAAATTGAAAACGAGACAGTTGAAAATGTTTCAAGTATTTCAAAAATAATCAATGAAGAAAAGAATAAAGGTAAAGAACTTGAGGTTAAACTTATTAGAAAGAATAAGGAAATTACCACGAGGGTCAAACCTTGCTACGATGTAAAAAGTGAGGATTATAAATTAGGCGTTTGGGTAAGAGATGACGCGTCTGGTATTGGAACATTAACATATATTGGGAAAGACAATAGATTTGGAGCACTTGGGCATCCAATTTGTGATAGTGACACTAAAAGTAAGATAAATTTAAAAGAAGGTAAAATATATAATTGTTCAATTCTAGGAGTTAATAAAGGAAAATCAGGTGCTCCGGGCGAAATTAAAGGTCTTTTTATGCAAGGCAAGGGGGAACAAGGAGTAATTGAAAAAAACAATGATTATGGAGTTTTTGGAAATGTCGTAAGTGATAGCAATTTGATTGCAAACTCACAAGAGTACGAGGTCGGTGGGCGTTTATCCGTAAAACCGGGTAGAGCACAAATAAGATGCTGTATTGATGGTGGAAAAGTAGAAACTTTTGATATTGAGATTATAAAAACCAATTTTCAAAATTACTCTAATGATAAAAGTATGGTGATTAGAGTCACCGATGATGACTTAATAAAACGAACTGGGGGAATTGTTCAAGGTATGAGTGGTAGCCCGATTATTCAAGACAACAAAATCGTCGGCGCGGTGACACATGTATTTGTGAGTGACCCTTGCAAAGGCTTTGGTGTTTATATTGATTGGATGTTAAATCAGTAATTTAAAAAATTTTTTAAAAAATTAAAATATTTTTAATAATTTTGTAAAAAATTGTAGACAAATTAAATTTGGTGTGATAAAATGCCCTTGTTTTTATTTTAGATGAGGGAGTTTGAGTATGTATTACGGCGTTGAATTTTATTCAAAAAATAGAGATATAGTTCTTGCAGACAGGATTAAAGAGGTTTTATCAAATAAAGATTTAGGGGTTTTATATATTGACGACCTTGACGATTTTATAGTTGACAAAGATAGGGTCGTAAGGTATCTAATTATTAATTATGAGGAAAAACTTGATGATAAAGTAATTGATTTACTTAGAAAAATGCTAGTTAAGGGGTTACTAGATAATGTTATAGTTATAAGTGAGACAAGGGTTCAACTTGCCGACGAATTTAATTATATTTTAAAAGACGAGTTTTTTATAAAAAACTTAGAGGAATTGTTTACAAGAATAGAAAATAAAGAAGATATTAAAGGGGAGATTTTATCTAAGTCTCATAAAGCACTAATTAGTGAACAACTTTACAACTGGGGATTTTCTTCAAAGGTTAGTGGCTTTTCAATGCTTGTAGATATAATCGATTATTACATTCATAGGAGGTGCATTATAAAGAGTTTGTCAAAAGAGGCATATGTTGCAATGGCAAAAAAATATGCGGTAAGCACTATTTGTGTAGATATTAATGTCAACAAAGTTATAAAACAGGCTTCTCAAAATTTGGATAAATTTCCTTTTGGTAAGTTTACAACTAGTAAAAGTTTTATTGTTTACGCGACAATTCAACTTTATGATAAAATAAAACATATGTAACAAGATTTTTATTATGCATTGAAAAATATAAGGTGACTTATTAGACATCATTAAAATACGTACTTTAGTCATACTAAAAATGTTTTAAAAATATAAATATAATGTGATAAATGATGGGTACTTTAGTGACGCTATAAAGAGATTTTTCTCGCTTAATAAAGGGTTAATTCTACTAATAGTAGTAGTTTTGATGCTTGGTATAACGACGGGTATTTTTTGCGCTGTGAAAAGCGGAGAAACGCTAACTATTGACTATATTCAGGGTTTTGTAATTCGGAATTTTTTAGATAAAAGATACTCTTTTTTGACCTATGTTTTTCTAAGAAGCATAATATTCTTTGTTTTACTATTCCTAATTTACTTTTTATCATATCTTAGGCTTGGCTATGTTATATTTTTAGTTGGCGCTTTTTACTATGGATATAGAATAGGTATAAATGTTTGTGTGATTATCTCAATTTATAGTTTGCTTAAAGGTGTCTTAGTGTCAATTCTTGGATATTTTATTCTTGAAGTTTTTATTGTGTCCATTCTTTTAATTTACGGCTTTAGAATGCTTTGTTATAACAGACAAATGAGTTTATATGGAAATTGTATTATAAAAGGCTATGAGTTAAAAATAACGTTGTTTTTCTTTTTACTTATCTTCTTTGCAGTTTTACTTCAAGCAATTATTATGTCGTTAATTTTTAAAATTTTTGTGTTTTAGTAGTCAAGAAAGATTAATTATGATAAAATAACAAAAGAAAAGGGAATAGAGATTATGTCAAATTACGTAGATAGTATTGTTGAATATATAAATAAAAAAGTAAATGTTAAATTACATTCTACCGCCCTTATTTTAGGTAGTGGTTTTTTTAAATTTCTAGATTATGTGGAAGAAAAAGAGGAATTATATTTTAGAGACATTCCAAATTTTAAAGTTTTAGGAGAAGACATTAAGGAAAATAAATTTGTTTTTGGAAGAATAAAAAACAAGGATGTTGTCATTGTGCTTGGTAGAATTCACTTTAACTATGGGTATGAGACCAGCGACATTGCAAATCTAATTTTTATTTTAAAGGAACTTGGATGTGACAATCTTGTTATTAGTGCGTCCCTTGGCTCCCTAAATCCAAAAATAAAAGTGGGGGATATAGTTACAGCCACCGATCATATAAATTTCACAGGGAGAAATCCGCTTTACAAGTGTGATTATAATAAGTATGGCAACTTATTTGTTGATATGTTGTCTCCATATGGCGTTAAAATGATTGATACTTTGGTTAGGGCAGCAAAATATGAACTTGGTTTGAAAGTTAAGAAAGGGGTTATTATTGAATTTAATGGCCCAAGCGTTGAAACTGTTAGTGAGTCAAGATTTTCAAAATTAATCGGCGCGGATTTTACTGGTTTTAATGTCGTAAATGAGGTAATCGCATCAAAATATTGCGGGCTTCCCGTTGTTCTAGTGGGGCTTATTACTAATTATGGTTCATATTTTTCTGAAAATGGAGTAAAACACGAGGATATTGTGCATAATAGAGCATACGCAAGCAATTATTATTTAAGTTTAATTGAAAAAGTGATTGAAAAGTTGTAAATTAAACAAAACTTTAACTTTTTTTAGCGTTTTAATTGGATCTTATAAATAATTTTAAATATTATAAATAATTTTTACAAAAAAGCAGAGAATAAGTAAAAAGGGGTTAGAATATGAAAAAATATGTTATTTCTTTTTTACTTATTTTTTGTTTGAGTGTGCTATGCGTGTCTAGTAATTTTTTTGTAAATACATATGCAATAATGCCAGGCGAGAGTGCTTTTACGGCAAAATCTTTATATTTAATTGATTATAATAGCGGGCAAGTCTTATATGAAAAAGATGCCGAAAAACAACTACCTGTTGCAAGCATTGTTAAACTTATGACCATTGAACTTGTATGTGAAAAACTTGAAAGCGGTGAACTCGACATCGATGAAAAGGTAGTTGTGTCAAGAAATGCACAGAGTATGGGTGGTTCTCAAGTGTTCATTGAAGAGGGTGGAGAGTACACCGTTGGTGACTTGCTTAAGTCAACGATTGTGAGTTCAGCAAACGACGCGAGCGTTGCTCTTGCTGAAAGAATTTCGGGTAGTGAAGATAGTTTTGTTGTTTTAATGAATAAAAAAGCAAAAGAATTAGGGCTTAAAAATACAAATTACGTTAATTGTACGGGGCTTCCAGCAAGTAACCAATATTCCTGTGCAAAAGACACGGCGCTGTTATTAAAACAGGTTTTAACACACGACGACTATCACAAATTTAGCACAATTTGGATGGATACATTATCTCACCCAAAGGGTAGAGAAAGTGAACTTGTAAACACTAATAAACTTATTAGATACTACGAGGGATGTGACGGCGGTAAAACTGGTTCAACAAGCGAGGCGGGATATTGTCTAGTTGCTACGGCAAAACGCGGAGATATGAGGCTTATTGGTTCTGTTCTTGGTGCTGAAAATGGTAAAAAAAGATTTAGCGAGACGTCAAGTTTATTAAATTATGGTTTTAATAATTTTGAAAATAGACAAGTGGTAAACAAAAATAGTGAGTTAGGTGAAAAACTTCAGGTTAAAAATTCAAAACAAAATGAAATTAGTGTAATTGCTGAAAAAGACATTTTTGTTTTAAGTAAAAAGGGCGAAGATAATGACATAACAACAAAAATTGAATTAAATGAAAGCATCAAAGCCCCAATAAAAAAAGGTGATAAAGTGGGTAAAATTTACGTAATAAGAAATAGTGAGGTAATAGATTTTTCAGAAATACTAGCAAATGAAGATGCAAATGCTACAACAATAATGGATAATATTACAAAAATAGCAGAAAATTGGAAATTAAAAACAGATAATGCCTAGTAAAATAGCGGTAAAATAATTGATTAATTAGCAAAAATATAATATAATAAAGGAGTCGAATTAGACTTCTTTATTTTTTTAAAAGAAACACTAAGTAAGAGGGAAATGTTTAGATGTTATTTGATTTACTATTTAGCTATAATTCAATGCCTTTTGTTCAAAAATTAATTATATTTTTTACATTTTCTTTGGCTGTTGTTTTTGCGCTTACCATTCATGAGTTTGCACACGCCTTCGTGGCACATAGGCTCGGGGATAACACCGCAAAATTGCAGGGGAGAATGTCACTTAACCCTATGGTGCACTTTGACGTGCTTGGTATAATTTGCTTTTTATTCTTTGGCTTTGGGTGGGCAAAACCTGTTCCTATTAATACATACAATTTTTCTCACATTAAAAGAGATACTTTTCTTGTTAGTATTTCAGGTATTGTGACAAACCTTATCATTGCATTCATTTTTTATCCATTATCAATGCTACTAAATGTTGCAAGTAATAGTGTAATACTTGAAATTTTATATTGGCTTTGTGCTTTTATGTTTGAGATAAATCTTGTATTTGCTGTATTTAATTTATTACCAATTTATCCGCTTGATGGGTTCAACGCTATTGCGTCTCAACTAAGATATGATAATCCTTTTGTTACGTTTATGCAAAGATATGGTTCGCTTATACTTATTCTTGTGGTTATCATTTTTTCCTATACAAACATCTTTGGGTATCTTGTGAGTTATGTTGGGTATCCTATTAGTTGGTTTTGGGGACTATTTTTCTAGTGTAAAAAGGGAAGGTGGAATAGATGAAAGTAGAAAACAATAAAGAACTTTTAAGCCAATTAAATTTTGTTGATACCGGTTATGAGTTTAAACTTGATAACTTTGAGGGACCAATAGAACTCTTATGGCATATGATAAAGGAAACAAAGCTTGAGATAACTGAGGTAAAACTTGCAGATATGACGGAGCAGTATCTTGAATATATGGCGGGGCTTGACGAGATAGATTTAGAGAAGGCAAGTGACTTTATTGATATTGCAGCAACACTTATTGAAATTAAATCAAAGTCACTTCTTCCACGAGAAGAAGAGGTTGTTGAAGACGAAGAGGATCCAGAGGTAAGACTTCTTAGACAAATTAAAGAGTATGATATGTTCCAAGAGGTTATTGCAAAAATGAAGCCTCTTGAAAATGTTGATAGGTTTTATAAACCTATGGATGAAAAGGTTAACGATTACCGCTATGTTTTAGGTGAAATGACTTTGTCAGGCCTTCTTGATGCATTTGCAAAAATGATGACAAGAGTAAAACGTCAAGAACAGGAAATAATTCCAAAGAAAATTGAAAAAGATAGGTTTACGGTGGCGGAAAAAATTATTTCTATAAGGCAAACTATTCACGAAAAGAAAAAGATGTATTTTTCTGAATTTTACAAAGAAGATTTTACTAAAAGCGAAATGATTAATTTGTTTTTGGCGGTACTTGAACTTTTAAAAATGCAAGAAATTAGGGTTATTCAAAAGTCAACTTATGACGAAATCGAAATTGACTTAAAGGAAAAAGAAGAGGAGAAAGAAAGAGATGCAGGCTAGTCAAGAAGAACTTTTAAATGTTGTTGAAGGTATCTTATTTGTGTCTGGTCAAGGGGTTGAAATAAAAGACATAGCAGAAAAATTAGAGGTCGACACAAAAAAAATAGAAAAAGTTATTGAAATACTCAAAGAGAAGCATAAAGATGATGGCTTTAATATTATTACGTACAAAAATAGTGCACAAATGTGCTCTAATCCAAAGTACGCTGAAGATATTGCAACTGTTCTTAATCCTATAAGGGAAAAGCAACTAACAAAGGCTGCACTTGAGACTCTTGCTATTGTTGCATATAAGCAACCTATTACTCGTCTTGATATTGAGCAGGTTAGAGGAGTAAATAGTGATTACGCACTCCAAGTATTAATAAATTTTAAACTTGTTGAGGTTGTTGGAAGGAAAGATGCAGTTGGGAAACCTCTTCTATTTGGCACAACCGACGAATTTTTAAAAAGATTTGATTTGCAAAATATTGATGATTTGCCAGATTATGAGGAATTGCTAAATAGGATTAAAATTTTGCATGAACCTACAAACGACTCTCTTTATAAAAGTACTGAGATTATTCCGGAAGAGGATCTTCCAGATAGTAAAGCAAAAACTCAAGACTTAGGTGAAGAAGATAAAGATATACGCGAACAAAAAACTGAAGAAAACATAGAAGAAAGAGAAACTTCTTTTATAGAAAATGAGATTTCTGAAGGTGAGATTATAGGGGAAGAAAAAGAAGATAGTGCCAATAGCGGAACTAAAGAAGAGGGTAATATGGATGAACAAGAGGTTATTGATACACTTTCAAACTTTGAAGACGAAGATGATTTAGATGACTTTTACAGTAAAGATAGTGATTTGTTGTAAAAACACTAGTATGTGGCTTGCTTTTGATTATTTTCCTTGTTATAGTTTTTAACTAAATTTGTGTTTAAAGTAAAGCCTTTCTTTAAAATAATATATAGTTACGACTTAAAAGTTTTGTGTAAATAAATACTATTATACAAAACTTTTTTTATTTGATTATTTTTTATAAAAGAGTTATGATACATTAAATTTTGACCTTTTTTGTATAGTACTATGCAAACTTTAATAAGCAGGGAAAACACCCCCATTTATACCTTTATTTTATGCCAAATAGAATTTTATAGAGTTGCTTTGACGACTGACATTTTTGTTTGTTTGAAGGGTGGCAACGGCATAGTAAGTATAAAAATTTCCTGTTCTTAGTTTATCGTCATAGATTGTAACTAAGCCCTGCTTGTCTTTTATTTTACTTAACACTCGGGTATTGTCTTCGTTTTGACAATAAATTACATAGTTTAAGTATTTTTCGGCGACAAAAGAAATTACTATTCTATTATTTTCTTTTTTGCCTTGTATTTCAAAATCTTCTACAATATCAAACATTGTTGATGTTTCTTTTGGCGTGTTGTCTATTGGAAAAAAGCAGTTTATCTTGTATCTATCAGGGGTGTCACTGCTTGCTAGAAGTAATTTATGATATTTTGAATATTCTATATCATTTATGCTTTTTGTGACAACACTTTTTGGTTTTTTAAAGTCCTTGTCCGTATTTTTTGTATTTAGATATATTGTTTGTGCAATGTTGCTTGGTGCGTTAGAACCTGTAATATTACTTGCAAGTTCCTCTGAATTTGCCCCGATGTACACGCACATTGTTTGTGTCGGAGTATAAGACAAGTTCCAGACGTCTGTATTTTTGTGAGTAATGGTATTTCCAACTGTTCCGGTTTTACTTGCAATATTTATTTTTTTTAAATTTAATTTTTTACAAGTGCCATTTTTTACGCTTTCTTTTAACATATCAGTAATTAAATAGGCTGTGGAGTCTTTCATAACTTGTCTACCGATTTCTTGGTTTTGATAAATTATGTCACCATTTTTATTTTTAATTGATTTAATAAAACTGGCCTTTACATATTTACCGTTATTTGCAAATGCCTGATAACAATTTGTAAGGTCTTTTATATATACTCCGTTTGTAAGCCCACCAAGTGCAATAGAATATCCTACGTCCTTTTTATCAAACTCAAGTCCTAGTTTTACGGCAAAATTTTTTGCACGTTCAATCCCTACATAGTCAAGCACTTTGACGCTAGGAATATTATAAGAATTTGCAAGGGCAGTTTTTGCGCTAATGTATCCATGATACTTATTTTTGTAGTTGTGTGGTGTGTATCCGTTAATTGTAATTTCTTCGTCTAAAATAGGGGTTTGGGGGACTATAATCTTATTTTCAATAGCAGGTGCGTATGAAATAATTGGCTTTAAAACTGAGCCTGGTTGTTTTTTTGTGCTTAATAGATTATAGTCGCTTTTACCAATAAATGACGTTATGCCACCACTTTTATTGTCTATTGTCATTACTAGCCCGTCACATAGGCAAGAGGTATAACTTTCTAGATTATTAATTTCTTTAGTCGCAACATCTTGAATTTCTGGATTTAAGTATGTATTTATTTTATACCCCTTTAATATTAAATCTTTCTCACTTATTTTTAATATACCACACGCTTCGTCTACTGCTTCGTTATAGTAGTCGTTATACCCTAAAAAATTTTTATTAATATTTAGGTTTAATTCTGAATTTATGGCATTGTCTAACTCTTCTTTCGTAATTTTTTTGTCTTTATACATTTCTTTTAAAACGAGATTTCGTCTTTTAATTGAAGCGTCGGGGTGAATAATTGGTGAATAGGTTTTAGGTGATCTAATGATGCCTGCTAGAGTTGCTGACTCGCTAAGAGTTAAATCTTCAACGTTTTTAGAAAAATATCTTTGGGAGGCTTCATTTATTCCAAATGTTCCATTCCCAAAATAAATGGCGTTAAGGTATGCTGTTATTATTTCATCTTTAGTAAGATTTTTTTCAAGAGTTCTTGCGAGTAATATTTCGTTAAATTTTCTTTTAAGTGTTTTTTCACCAGTTAAATGCGTATTTTTAATGAGTTGTTGAGTTATGGTTGATGCACCTTCTTTAAAACTAAGGCTTACTAAATTTTTGAGTGTTGCTTTAACAATTCTCTTGTAATTTACGCCGTGATGCTTGTAAAAATCTTTATCTTCAATGCTAATAAATGCGTTAATAGTGTCTTTTGGAATTTCATTAAAACTCAAATTTTTTTTAAGGCTAGAAGAGTGTTTAATTTCATTTTTATTAATGTCTGTCATATAGACTGTGGAACTTGAAAATGCAAGTTTATTCGGATCAAATTTAACTAACGCAAAACTGTCAAGTAGTCCAAATTCAAATAGACAAAAAAATAGAAGGGCTAAGAAAAGAAAAACTAAAGTTATGTAAATGCATACTTTTAAAAATTTTTTGGCGAAAGTCTTCATATATATATTATTTATATATTTAAATTTTTTATTATGTAGAGGTAAATTTTTGTTGAAATTTGTTAAACTTTTTTATATAATATTACCGCTATGGAAAAACAAAAATTTTATTTTATTGAGACTTTTGGTTGTCAAATGAATGTTCACGATTCAGAGAAGATTGCGGGAATGCTTAGAGACCTTGGATATACTGAAACTAGTGAAAAAGAGACAAGTGACATAATTGTATTTAACACTTGCTGTATAAGGGAAACGGCTGAACTTAAGATTATGGCAAAAATTGGTGATCTTAAGGCACTTAAAAGGAAAAATAAAGACCTCATAATAGTTATTTGTGGTTGTATGACACAACAACAGGGTATGCCTCAGTTGCTTAAAAAGAGATTCCCATATATTAACCTTGTTATTGGCACGCATAATTTAGATATGCTTGAAGATTATATTAGAAATTACAATGGTTCAAAGTTTAAAAGCATAGTTTGGGAGCATGAAGAAGGGATAACTGAAAATTCTAAAATCTACCGATCTAGCGAAAATCACGCCTTTGTTAATATAATGTATGGATGTAATAACTTCTGCACATATTGTATTGTGCCTTATGTGAGAGGACGAGAGAGAAGTAGAAAAGTTGAAGACATTGTGCGAGAGGTTGAAAGCCTTGCTAAAGAAAATAAGTATAGTTTAATAACCTTGCTTGGTCAGAACGTCAATTCATACGGACTTGATTTTAAGGACAATAAGACAAATTTTGTTTATTTGCTTGATAAACTTTGTAAAATTGAGGGTGACTTTAAAATTAGTTTTATGTCCTCGCACCCAAAAGATTTTTCAAGTGAACTAATTGATTTTATCGCTCGTCACGAAAAAATGAGTCGTGCAATTCATTTACCTGTTCAAAGTGGTAGTGATGAGATTTTAAGGAAAATGAATAGAAGATACACTTCTGGTCACTATAAAAAATTAGTTGACGAAATGTATAATAAGATAGAGAATCTATCACTTACAACTGACATAATAGTAGGCTTCCCAGGAGAGACAGAAGAAGACTTTATGGAAACTTGCAATTTACTAAAGTATTGCAAATTTTCAAGTATTTTTGGCTTTGTGTATTCAAAAAGAAACGGTACGCCTGCGGCATCGTTTGATAACCAAGTCCCATACAAAATAAAGAAAGATAGAATATGCAGGCTATTTGACCTACAGCATGAAATTCAAAGGAGTGAACTAGCGCGCTACATCGGTCAAAAGTTTGATTGCATAATTGAAAAAGACGAAAAGGGAAGATTTGTTGCTAAGACCTTTAACAATAAGACAGTGAAACTTAAAGGTAAAGATTATATCTTAGGGGACAAAAGGATAGTTGAAGTAAAAGAAATAAACAAAAATGAATTAATAGGAGAAATTGCATAAACAAATGAGTAAAAAAGAAGAAAAAAAATTTTCACCTATGATGGAAAGGTACTGGAATACTAAAGAGCAATATAAAGATTGCTTACTTTTTTATCGTTTAGGAGATTTTTACGAACTTTTCTTTGATGACGCAATAACTGCCTCAAAAATTCTTGATATTGCCTTAACGTCGCGTGCGTGCGGGAAAGAGGATAAGGCACCTATGTGTGGCGTTCCTTATCATGCGGTTGATAGTTATATTGCAAAAATTATTGAAAAAGGTTACAAAGTTGCTATTTGTGACCAACTGTCTGAACCAATTAAAGGAAAAATTGTTGATAGGGATGTAACTCGAGTTATTACGCCAGGTACGGTTATTGAAAGTGATATACTTAGTGATAGTACGAGTAATTATATATTAAGTGTTTGCGGGAATGAGAATAGTAACATAGGTTGTGCGTTCTGTGATGTGTCGACTGGTGAGTTTAGAGTTTGCGAATTTAGCAAAAACACAAAAAGCCAATTCATCGATTTACTGTCGCGAATAAAACCTGCCGAGATTATTTGTAATGAAGAGGCATATAATTTGTCTTATGATAAAGACATAAAAGCGCTTGAGTTTTTACCAAGATTTACAAAACAAATTGATTTTGACTTTGACTATGAGGCTGCCAAAGATTTAATAAAAAAACAATTCAAAATTGCGTCACTACAGGGTCATGATTTTGCAAAATTAAAATTTGCTATTTCTTCAACAGGGGCTCTTATTAAATATATAAACGAGACTCAAAAAAGAAGTTTAAATCACATAAATAAGATAGTAACCGAAAATAATGAAGACTTTATGCATTTAGACTATAACGCGTGTCGTAATTTGGAGCTCATTGAAAACATTCGCGACAAAAAGAAAAAGGGGTCACTTTTAGGTCATCTAAATAAGACAAAAACGTCAATGGGTGCGCGTCTTCTTGAAAAGTGGATATTACAACCTCTTCAACACTCAAAGGATATTAACGAAAGGCTAGATTGTGTAGAAGAACTTTTTTATAATTCAATGCTACTTAGTGATATTACAAGTGTATTATCAAATATTAGCGATATTGCAAGAGTTTGTTCTAAAGTATCTTATGGTACAATAATGCCACGTGATTGTGTGTCACTAAAAAATTCCTTACTATCCGTTATAGATTTGGCAAATTTGGTTAAGGAATTAAAAAGTAGCAAATTTTCGTCTTTATTTAGCCAAATTGAAAGTGTAAAAAATATTACCGATTTACTTCAAGATGTTTTCGTTGACGACCCACCGGCACTTACGTCTGGTGGCGGATTTATAAAACTTGAATTTAATAAAGAACTTAGTGAACTTAGGACTATGTCCTCAAATGCAAAGCAATGGCTTGCAAATTTGGAAGCAAAAGAAAGAGAGCAGACGGGTATAAAAAACTTAAGGATAGGATATAGTAGAGTTTTTGGTTATTTTATAGAAGTAAACAAATCACAAGAAAATCTTGTACCTTATAACTACGAGAGAAGACAAACAATTTCAAATCATGAGAGGTTTGTAACAGAAGAACTTAAGGAAATTGAAAACAAGTTACTTAATTCCGAGGAACTTGCAAACAAACTTGAAAATAAAATTTATGATGAAATAAAAGAACGTCTTAAAAGTCTTGTATTAGTTATTCAGGAGACCGCAAGTGAGGTAGCGTATGTTGACGTGGTTTGTGCACTTGCAAAAGTTGCGCAAGATTATAATTATGTTAGACCAAAGTTAAGCGATAAGGCAAAATACATTAAAATTTGTGACGGTAGGCATCCAATAGTTGAGGCAAGTCCTAAAGTAGAAATGTTTGTACCAAATGATGCTTATCTAAATGAGTCTGACGATAGAACGCTTATAATCACCGGGCCAAACATGGCGGGTAAAAGTACATATATGAGGCAAATTGCACTTATTGTAATTATGGCGCATATGGGTTCGTTTGTGCCGGCAAGTGAGGCTGAAATCTGTATTGTTGATAGAATTTTTACTCGTATTGGTGCAAGTGACGATTTAAATAATGGACAAAGTACTTTTATGGTCGAAATGGTTGAGGTGGCAAATATTTTAAATAACGCGACAAGTAAAAGTTTGGTACTTCTTGACGAGGTGGGGCGCGGGACGGCAACTTATGACGGTATGAGTATTGCTTGGGCAGTTCTTGAATACATTTCACAAAGAATAAGATGTAAAACGTTATTTTCTACACATTATCACGAAATAACAACTCTTGAAGGAAAACTTGAAGGTGTTAAAAATTATAAGATAACCGTAAAAGAATTTAATAATTCAATAATTTTTTTAAGAAAAATACAGCGGGGCAGTGCAAATAGGAGTTTTGGTATTGAAGTTGCAAGTTTGTCTGGAATTTATGATGAAATAATTAAGCGTGCAAAAAACATTTTAAGTCAATTAGAAAAGAATTCTGTTAAATTTGAAATAAAAGATAGTGAGAGTGTAACAGAAGGCTTAAGTCAAGAAAGAAAGGACAATATTATAAATGAACTAAAAAATATTGACGTAAACAAATTAAGTCCTATGGACGCGTTTGAGCTTGTTGTTGAACTTAATAAAGAGGTGAATGGATAAGGAGGCAAAAATGGTAAAAAGAATTAATGTACTTACTAGTGACATATATAATAGAATTTCTGCTGGCGAAGTGGTAGAAAATCCTGCCTCAGTCGTAAAAGAACTTGTAGAAAACGCACTTGATGCCGGTGGTAAAAATATAGTGATAGAGATAGTTGATGGTGGGACAAAACTCATTAAAGTTAGTGATGACGGGCAAGGTATAAACTTTGAGGATTTAGATAAGGTCTTTTTACCTCACGCGACAAGTAAGATTTCAAGTGCGGATGATTTAGAAGCAATTTTAACATTGGGTTTTAGAGGTGAGGCACTTGCAAGTATTGCTTCTGTTTCTCAAGTTGAAATTGTATCAAAAACGAGTAACACTGGTGTTGGCGGTAAAGTTAGAATTGAAGGTGGAAAAAATCAAGAGATTACCGAATGTTCATGTAATAATGGTACAAGTGTAAGTGTAAAAAACTTGTTTTTTAATACGCCAGCACGTTTAAAGTTTTTAAAATCTTTAAAACAAGAAGAAAATTTAGTTACAAACATTGTAAATAGACTTATGCTTGCTAACCCTGATATTTCTTTTAAATATGTGGTAAATGGTAAGATAATTTATAATTCAATTATTAATGGGTTAACTGAAAAAATTTATATGATTTATGGTAAGGAGACTATCCAAAATCTCATATCAATAAGTGCTTCAAATAAGGACTTTAAGTTGCATGGTTTTATCTCTAAACCTTCATTTTGTAAAGCAAACAAGACCTATCAAACATTAATTGTAAATAATAGATATGTCTCAAATACACTTGTTTCAGTTGCGGTTGCAAACGCGTATGAAAATTTTCTTATGAAGGGCAAATTTCCGTTATTTGTTTTAAGCTTGACCGTTGAGCCAACCGACATAGATGTAAATGTCCACCCAAGCAAAATGGAAGTAAAATTTAGGGAACCAAGACGTATTTATGAATTTTTCTACTCTTCAGTTTTAAATGTGTTAAACGAAAATAGTTCTGCCTTAAGTCTCATTGGGAGAGAAGAGTTATCCGTATTTGAAAACAAGAGCGAAAAAAAGAGTGTTGAACCTTCTCTTCAAAATATTAGTGGGGGCTTTAGTTTTGGGGACCTACAAAGTTTGAAGCAAGAACTAGAAAATTTTAATGTTAGTAGTCCAAGTTATAAAGAAACCGGACTTACGAGTCTTTATTCTAATACTTATCCTACTTTTTCTACAGAAGAAGAGGCAAGAAGTGTAGAGGTAAAAAATATTGATGATGCGTCACTAAAAGAAAAATTAGAGTTTGACTTTTTTAGTAAGGAAAACATTAATTTTAATCCTTTTGAAGACGATTTTACAAGCCTTAAAACAAAACACGTCGAGCAACAAGAGATTAAGGACAAGTTGTTTTATAATATTGTCGGTACGCTTTTTAGCACTTTTGTTATTGTTGAAATGAGTGACACGTGTTATATTATAGACCAGCATGCAGGGCACGAAAGAATTCTTTACGATAAACTTATTCAAGATTACGACAAAAAGAAGGTTGTAAAGCAAGATTTACTTGTACCATATGTTTTTGAAGTAAATTCTATTGAAAAAAATTTAATAGAAGAAAATCTTGATGTATTTAATGATCTTGGTTTTGAAATTGATAGTTTTGGCGTTAACTCCTATAAAATAAATTCAATTCCTCATATTTTGTCAGGAATAAAACTTAGTGATTTTATAAGAGAATGTTTAAAAGATCCAAACAAAATCTCAAAAAATAATGAAGAAATAAAAAATAAATTTGCAAGAAGTGCGTGCCGAAGTGCTATCAAAAGTGGGGATGAGTTGAGTAGTAATGAAATTGAGATTTTGCTTAGTTTAGTTATGAAAGAAGATAGGATTTTACTTTGTCCTCATGGTAGACCTATTTGCGTAAAACTTACCAAATATGACCTTGAAAAAATGTTTAAGAGGGTGGTGTAGTGCACGTTGGAAAAAATTTTAATTATAACAGGTCCTACAGCGAGTGGGAAGACCTCTTTTTCAATCGAATGTGCAAAACTTATAAATGGGGAAATTATTTCGGCTGACTCTATGCAAATTTATAAAGATCTTGACATCGGCACGGCAAAATTAAAAGAGCAGGAAATGGAAGGTATTACGCATTACCTTATAAATGTGGTAGAGGCAAATGAAGAATATAGTGTGCAAGAATTTGTGAGTCTTGCTCGTGAAAAGATAGAAGATATTACGCGTCGAGGCAAAATTCCAATTATTGTTGGTGGTACTGGACTTTATATAAAATCTCTTATTTATCCTTATTCGTTTGGACTCGCCAAAAAAAATACGGCGTTACGTGACAAATACAACTCTTTAGCCAAAGAAAAAGGGGGTGAGTATCTTTATAGTTTGCTGGTGAGTAAAGATAAAGAGGCAAGTAAAAAAATTCACCCAAACGACACAAAAAAAATTATTCGCGCGCTTGAAATAATTGAGCAAACAGGAAAAACAAAGACCGAACAAAATGTTAATGAAAATACGGCAATTTATGACTTTGTTATGGTGGCACTAACGATGGAAAGAAGCCATTTATATAAGAGAATTAATGATAGAGTTGATATTATGTTTGATAAGGGACTAATGCACGAGGTCGAGAATTTAATAAAGAGTGGCAAAGTGACGTGGGAGTCTCAGTCAATGCAAGCAATAGGGTATAAGGAGTTTAAAGACTACTTTTCATCAAAAATTAGTTTAGAAGAGTTAAAAGAACTTATTAAGAAAAACTCTAGACACTATGCAAAACGGCAACTTACGTTTATTCGGGGTTTTGAAAATACCGTGTGGTTTGACATTGAAAAGGAAAGGGAAAAAGCAAAAAAATATATCGCTAGAAAATTTAAGGAGAACAAAAATGGAAATTGATAGTAGAATTTTAAAAGCAGAGGAAGAACTAAAGGAAGATTTTAAGCGCGCTGAAGAAGTTGCACTTAAAAATACAAACAAAATTTTAAATGCGTTTAGAAATAACAGAATTTCAGCAAATCATTTTTATGGTTCAACGGGCTATGGCTTTGACGATTTAGGACGCGAAAAGTTAATGAGAGTTTATGCAGATAGTTTTGGTGCAGAGGAGGCGATTGTATCTCAAGCAATTTCGTGTGGTACTGAGGCGCTAACTACCGTTTTATATGGGCTTTTAAGGCCGGGAGATGTAATGCTTGCAATAACAGGTAAGCCATACGACACACTTGACCAAACTATTTTTGGGACAGATAATGTTGACAATGGGAGTCTAAAAGATTTTGGTGTAATTTATAAGCAAGTTGAACTTAAAAACGGTGATTTTGACGAAGAAAAGATTTTAGAAGCAGTAAAAACAAACCCAAAAATGATTTATATTCAACGTTCTTGCGGATATTTAACTAGAAAGGCTGTTAGAATAAATAGGTTAGAAGACATTATTAAAAAAATTAGACTCGTAAACAAAACAAGTATAATTATGGTTGATAATTGTTATTGTGAGTTTGTTGAAGACAAGGAACCAACTGAAGTCGGGGCAGACGTGACAGCGGGTTCTCTTATTAAAAATCCGGGCGGGGGATTAGTTTCTAACGGCGGATATATTGCTGGAAAGAAAAAATATATTGACCTTATTGCAGGCCGTTTTACCTCTCCTTCCATTAAAACAGAAGTTGGCTCCTTTGAAGGTGGTTATAGGCTTATGTATCAAGGACTTTTTATGTCACCTCATACAGTACTTCAAGCAAAAAAAGGTTCAATGTTAATAGGTAAGGTTATGAAAAACCTTGGCTACAAACTAGTTGATGATTCTTTTGAACTCGCCGACATTGTGCGTTCTGTCTATTTTGAAGACAAAGAAGATTTAATTAGTTTCTGTGGTTCTATTCAACATTTATCACCAGTCGATAGTTATGTGACCCCTATTCCAAGTCCTATGGCAGGGTATGATAACGATATTATTATGGCGGCGGGTTGTTTTGTGCAGGGAAGTACTATAGAACTAAGTTGCGATAGTCCACTAAAAAAGCCTTATATTTTATATATCCAAGGCGGACTTACATATGAACATGTAAAACTTGCCCTTAATGATTATTTGCTAAATAGAAAAGATTAATTTATATAAAAAATGTTTGAATATAAAATAAAAACTCACTTTAAAACTTTAGTTTTCATTTTAAGTTTTATTGTGAGTTTTTTTTGTAATAAAAACCCCGGGATAGTTCCCGGGAGTTAAAAAAGGTGAATCTAAATATAGGAAATTTATTGTTTTTTTATCTTACAGGCTCTTGTGGATTAGTTGGAGTATTAATGTTTGGCTTATCAGTACTTGGAGTGTCAGGGTTAGGATTGTCTGGAGTATTTGACCTTTCAACGAGCCTAAAGGTAGGGTTATCTAATGTGCTTTCATAGGTTTTTTGACGATCATTGTTCCTCCCACCAAATTTTACATTAGCCATCAAAGAACCGTTTACGCCAGTGCTCGCATTATAACCTACAGAACCGCTTATTGTTAATGTATCATTATCATTAATTGGAGTAGTATAAGCCACACCGGTTTTTCCCGTTGCGCCAGCATACTGTCCTTTGTTATTTATATTAACGCCAGCTTCTACGCCTAAATCTATACGTCTTCCATCCTTATCTAAATACCATGTGTTGCCAACCGTACCACTCACATTGTACAAACCTTCAGTTGAACTAGGGTTATGAGAGAAGGCCTTACTAATATCTGCACCAATTGTTGTTGATGTTTTTTCAGTATTGAAGGTAACATCGCCATTTATTCCTGTAACTGTGCCGACCTTAGAAGAGGCAACATATCCACCGACAGAGCCAGTAATAGGATTTATCTGACTTGTTTGTGAAACAGTTGTGTCGCTTGTGGAAGGCTCATTTTCTACACTAGTTTCTGTTTGGTCTTCATTAGTAGTTTGTGTTTCGTTAGTAGTTTGTGTTTCATTAGTAGTTTGTGTTTCATTGTTAGTTTGTTCATTATCATTGTCTTTGGAAAAAACATCTTTAATTGTTTCAAAAATATTCTTATCTTCTTTTTCTTCAGAGGTTGCACTATCTTGATTACTTGCATCCCCATTTACTCTTTCTTCAAACTCTTTATCAGTATTTTCTGCGACAACTTTTGTTGTTTCAAGTTCCTTTTCAGGCGCCTTGGTTGAAAAGTTTGCTCCATGGTTAATTGCAAAAACGAGCACAGCTCCAACGGTTGCAGCAGTAAGTGCTGTTATTATAGCTTTAATTCTGCCACGAAATTTCCTATTATCTTCAAAATAGTTTGTTCCTGAATTATTACCAACACTATTCATTTTTTTCACCTCTTTTATTTGTTGTATAAATTATATACTTAAAAGTAAAATTTGTCAATATCGACTTTTATTATTGGCACTTTGCACTATTATATGTTTTTTTTGTATGAAATAGTCTCGTTTTTACTTGATTTTAGTAATACGTAAGTATTTTGTTATAAAAATTTTATTTCTAAGCCTAGTTTCAAAACATTTATGTTTACAAAAATAAAAATTTTCGTTATAATTAATCATAAAAACAAAGGGGAAGAAGGCATGATTAGTCTTAAAAATAATAAATATAGAAGTCATATGTGTGGGCTTCTCACATCAAAGCATATTGGTGCTGAGGTAAGAGTCGCTGGTTGGGTAAATAATATTAGAAAAATGGGAAGTTTGACCTTTTTAACTTTAAGAGACCAAACGGGTGTTGTTCAAATTTTTATTGAAGATGAAAATATGGTGCGTGACATTACAAAAGAGAGTACAGTAACTATTCACGGGTTAGTTCGTGCGAGGGGTGAAAAAAATGTTAACCCTGACATGAAAACTGGTGAAATAGAGGTTTTAGCCCGTTCTATTGAAGTTCTTGGTAAATGCGAAGACGTCCTTCCTTTTGAGGTGTCAAGGGCTAGGGAACAAAATGAGAATACGAGACTCAAATATAGGTATTTAGACCTTAGAAACGAGAGGAATTTAGAAAACATTTGTAAACGTGCGGAACTTATGAGGTTTATTAGGGAGCAAATGTATAATCTAGAATTTATGGAAATTCAAACGCCAATTTTGACCTCATCTAGTCCTGAGGGGGCAAGGGACTATTTGGTTCCAAGTAGAATAAATGCTGGCAAATTTTATGCATTGCCACAAAGCCCTCAAATTTTTAAGCAGTTACTTATGATTAGTGGTTTTACAAGATATTTTCAAATCGCCCCTTGCTTTAGGGATGAAGATGCGAGGGCGGATAGAAGCCCAACTGAGTTTTATCAACTTGACTTTGAGGCAAGTTTTGTAACGCAAGACGACATCTTAGAGGTTTTACAAACTGTTTTATATAACACGCTTACTCATTTTACAACTCTTACAGTTGACAAGCCTCCATTTGTTAGAATTAAATTTAAAGACGCTATGGAAATGTATGGGACAGATAAACCCGACCTTAGAAATCCTTTAAAATTAATAGATCTAACAAAAGAATTTACAAATCACAGTTTCTCAGTACTTACAAATAAATATATTTTTGCTTTAAAAGCCAAGGCAAATGATATGGGTAGACGCTTTTTTGACGCGTTAACTGCCGCTCTAAAAGTACAAGGGGCGGGAGGACTTGTATATTTAAAGTATGATGGGCAAGAATTATCAGGCCCTGCAGCAAAATATTTTAGTGATGGAGATGTGGAGACGCTTAAAGAAAAAGCAAAACTTGAAGCGGGGGATACTTTATTTATTGTCTCTGACGCAAAAAGAAATAGAGCGCTCAAATACACAGGTTTTTTAAGGAATGAACTTGGTGAAAAGTTAGAACTTATCGACAAAAACGCCTTTAAGCCATGTTTTATTGTTGATTTTCCTTTTTATGAAGAGGATGACGAGGGGAAAGTTGCGTTTTCACACAATCCGTTTTCTATGCCACAGGGTGGTATGGACGCGCTTAAGAACCAAAACCCTTTTGATATTGTGGCTTACCAATATGACCTTGTTTTAAACGGGGTAGAACTTGCAAGTGGTGCGGTTAGAAATCATAGTAGGGAAATAATGGTGGAGGCGTTTAGGCTCGCAGGATACGACAAAGAGGTTGTTGAAAATAAATTTCCAGCACTTTTTAATGCCTTTAGATATGGCGCACCTCCTCACGCGGGGGCAGCAATCGGATTTGATAGACTACTTATGTTTATTTGTAATGAAACAAGTATTAAAGAGGTAATGGCATTCCCAATGAACAAGTCTGCCGAAGATCCACTTATGGGGGCACCAAGCGTTGTGACAGATAAGCAACTAAAGGATGTTCATATTAAACTAAACCTTGACGATTAGTGTTAATTTAACATCTAATTTTTAGTATTCTACTTTATATATGTTGTATTAAACAAAACCTAACATTTAAAAAAAATTATAAATGGTATAAAAATCACTAAATTGTTATTTAACACAAGGTTGTTCAACTTTTAATATTTGTTGTATAAAAAAGACCTAATTTGGCGTAAAACACTAAGTTAAGTGTGTGCATTTTAGGTCTTTTTTATTATCTTTCCAACGAGTCTTCTTTTTCAAGTTTAAATTCTTTATTAATGGTTTCTATGTCGCTTCTATATTTTTCATGGTCGCAAGTGCTTAAAAATGGTTCCCAAACAACCTTGTTGAAATTTTGACAATAATTAGAGCACTCTTCTTTATTTGAAAATATATTTTCAACAATATCACTATCAATAAATTCAATATTCTTCTGATTAATAGAAGGGAAATCAACTTGATAAAAATCTCTTAGCAAATTATTACATTCTACTGTAAAATGACTTTCCAAAATAACTTTTGACGGAATATATGCTATTACACTCTTAATATTATCATTTTTTATAAAACATTTCCTTGCTGCGTATAAACTATCCATCTTTCACCTCTTTTTAAATTTCACATTATTATAGAAAACTTTTTTTAAATTTTCAATAGGTAATTTGTAAATTTTTTTATGTAGTGTATTTTATTGTGTTTTTTATAGTAGGATATTAAAAAAAGTAAATAAAAAACAAAAAAAACTTAGGCTTATAACCTAAGTAAATTTGGTACCACCAGCGGGATTCGAACCCGCATTACCGGCGTGAGAGGCCAGCGTACTAACCCTTATACTATGATGGCTCAATTAAATGCTCATTTATAATAACAAATAAAAATGAAAAAAGCAATAGAAATTTTGAATTTTATAAACTATAAAGCAAAATTTTTCTGCTTAGTTTTATTTTGTGCTTTGTTAATTTTTGACACTTTTTATATTTTTGTGTATAATAAAAAGTCGTTTTTATGGTTAAGACTAAGAAGATTGTTAATTTTAGAATAATATTTTATTTATTTGTTGTAGGTTTGTTTTGTGTATATTTATCATATAAGATGTTTTTAAACCTATATTATTCATTTGCACTTATTATACCTTTGTTTTTTTCATCACTCCTACTTTTTAAAGGAAGGTATATTTCGTTTGTTTTTTCAATTTTATTTTTTACTCTTCTAGTTGTATATCCATATGTATTTTTAAATAACTATACAGACTATTCGTTTAATCACTATCAAGAACTATACATTACAGGTAAGGTTTCAAATATAAATAGGCTTCAAAGTGATTTTTGTTTTATTACTATTGAAAATGTTAATGTTTTAGATGAGGAAGGGAATAGTTATAAGTTGAAAGGTAGAACTTCACTTTCTGTCAATGTTGATAGCTTAATAAAAGCTGATTTGTATGATAGAATTGCTTTTTCTTCTAAAATTAGCGGAATGGAAATCTTAGATGAAAACAATGAGATTGAGACGTTTTATTTAAGAAATGACATAAGGTATAGTGCATATATCTCATCAAGTCAAATTATAGTTTTACAAAATGAGGCATCTAGTATCGAAAGATTTAGAGAATATAATAGAGGGTTGCTAATTGATGGCTTCGGAGAGAAACTTGGTAATCTTGCATTTACCTCTCTTTATGGGGACACAAATTACACCGACAGAGATTTATTAAATGAATTTAGTTATTCAGGTGTGGCACATATTTTCTCAGTTTCTGGTATACATATAAGCCTTATTGCTTTTATTATAAATTTCATTTTAAAAAAATTAAAAGTAAATAAAAAAGTTAATTTTATAATACTTAGTTTAATTTTATTTTTCTTCTGTATGCTCTGTAATTTTAATTCGCCTGTTATCAGGTCAAGTATTATGGCTATGGTTGCACTCCTTGCGAGTATTTGTTTTAGTAGGTATGACGGACTTAACTCTACAAGTTTATCTGGTTGCATTTTATTAATTATCAATCCTATGTACGTTTTCGATATAGGCTTCCAAATGACATTTCTCTCAATTTTGGGGATAATAATGTTTTCAAATTTGTTTAATAGAGTTAAAATAAATAACACTTTTTTAAATGCGGTGTATTTTTCTGTAGTTACATCTCTTAGCGCTCAACTTGCGCTTCTACCTATATTTGCAAATGTTTATGGCTATTTGTCAACTTGGTCGCTACTTGCAAATCTTGTTATAATTCCACTATTTTCGCTCTTTTACACAATGTTATTTCTTATCAATATTGTGGTAATTATTTTGCCATTTTTAAAATTTTTATATGAAATACCAAAATGTGTTTTGCAAACGATTGTCTATTTGAATCAACTTGTAAACTTACTTCCTTATAATATTATTAATATGCCAAGGATAAGTACATCACTTACATTTATTTATTACATAATGATGTTTGTCGTTAGTAAGTATGTGGTTTTAGAGTGGAAATACAAACTTATTATTTCTCTTAGCATATTTTTTATAATCGTAATAGGTGTATCTGTTGATATGAAAAATAATGCGCAGTTTAATCATAATCTCAAAGCCGAATATGATATAGAACTCGACACTGGACAGGTTTATAATATATGTTCTACATATTTAGATAAAGAAAATGATGTTTTTAAATGTAAAAATGAAACTTACGTTTGTGTTGTTAGCCCAGTAGTCACAGCAAGTGTAACATAAAAAATTTTAATTTAAATTTAATTGTGATAAAATAAAAATATTAAATATAAAAACTTAAACTTGAGTAAAATAGGAGATACATAAATGAAATTTGAAGACCTTGAAAACGATTTAAATAAGCAAATAAGACCTGCATATTTAATTAATGGCGGGGAAAGTTATTTGACCACTTTGGCACTAAAAACCATTGAAAAGCGGCTAAATATTAGCCTAAACGAATTTAATAAGGTTTACTTTAGTGATGAGTTTAGCGGAAATATGAAGGATATTGTGGCAAGTTGTAATGTTTTACCTATTATGGATAGTTTTAGGTTAATTGTTATTTACGATTATATGGGTAAAAAAAGCGACTCTGAAAAAAATGCTTTTTTGAATTACTTAAAAAACCCTTGTGCTTCTACATGTATTGTATTTTTTTCGACAAACAAAAGTGAATTTTTTTCTAGTTTTGAGGGAAAGGTCGAAAACGTAGAATGTGATAAAGTGTCTATTCAGTTCCTAAGAAACTGGGTTATTGGCAAACTAAAGGGAAAAGGGCTTGACATAGATAACGATGTCTTAAATAAACTATTTGATTATTGTAATTACTCTATAACTAAACTAAATACTGAAATAGAAAAACTAGCGTCAATAAAAGTGGGGGCTAGTAGTAAAACAATAACAAACGAAGATGTTGAAAGTTACATTACAAAAGATATAGAGTATGTGATTTTTGACCTTTCAAATGCAATTAGCAATAAAGATAAAGATAAGGCGTTTATGCTGACAAATGCAATGTTAAAAAATAAAGAACAACCATTGTCTATTGTGAGTCTTATCACAAATCATTTTAGAAGATTATTTTTTATATCTAGAAGTAATTTTAATGATTTTGAACTTGCGGAGTACTTAAATATTAAGGAATTTGCAATAAAAAAATATAGAGAACAACTTAGATTTTTCACTCAAAAAGAATTAAAGAAAATATTTGATTTATGTGTTGAAATTGAGTTTAAACTAAAAAGTGGGATGATGGAAGCAAAGAATGCAGTAAGTTTTCTTATTTCGTCTATACTTTCATAATAGTTTCTACATCAATTCAATTTAAAAAAACAACTAATAATTGAGGGTTTTTATAATAATTTTAAAGGTTTTTTTGAGAAAAAATTAAAAAAAGTAGTTGCAAAATTGTTTTATATATGCTAAACTCTTTTAGTCATTAGAAAGGAGAATGTAATGCCAAACATTAAATCAGCAAAAAAGAGAGTTCTTGTTATTAGTAGAAGAAGAGAAGAAAATAGATATGTTAAGTCAACTATGGCAACTATGATAAAGAAATTCAGGGTTGCAGTTAGTACTGATGTTGTTAAAGCGGAAGCGATGTTGAGAGACATTATCTCATATATAGATTCTGCTAAAAGTAAAGGTGTCATTCATGCTAATAATGCGAGTAGAAAAATCTCTCGTCTTAACTTAATGCTTAATAAAGCAAAGGCAAATGCACCAAGCAAAGTTGCAGAAAGTACTAAAGAGGTTGCTGTGGACGCAAAAGAAGAAAAAGTAGAAAAAAAGGAAAAAACTACAAAAAAGACAGCAAGTCAAGAGGAAAAGGTTGAAAAAAAGCCTGCTGCAAAGAAAGTTACAAAAAAGGCTTAGTATTACGGAAAAAATTAAAAGGTTAGAGTATTTAATCTCTAACTTTTTTTTATTTTTTTTAGACATAATATTTTTTTTATGATAAACTTATTTATCACAAAAACATTTGGTGTTTTAAAGGGAAGTAAAATGACACAAGTAGAAATTCAAAAGAATAAAGAAGAATTTATAAGCATTTTTAAGTCAAATATAAAAAGAGACGGGGCAGAGGATTTGTTAAATTATTTATCTTCAACAGACTTTTTTACTGCACCGGCTAGTACAAAATTTCATTCGGCAATTGAGGGAGGGCTTTGTCTTCATTCGTTAAACGCGTACAAAAGGTTTAAACAGAATATAACTTTAGAGTATGGAGATAATTATTTAGACCATATTAGTGAAGAGAGTATTGCTGTGATTGCACTTCTTCACGATATTTGCAAAGTTGATTGTTATAAGATTGATTATAGGAATGTAAAAGTTAACGGAGAGTGGACTAAGCAACCTTATTTTGCTTATAATGACACTTTACCTTATGGACATGGTGAAAAGTCGGTTTATATGATATCTGGTTTTATGAAATTGACTCGCGAAGAGGCAATGGCGATAAATTGGCATATGGGTGGCTTTGATTCAAGGGTTCTTGGTGGTAATCACTCTATAAGTAACGCTTTTTATAGTTATCCACTTAGTGTAATATTCCACATATCTGACATTGAGGCTACATATCTTGACGAGACCTGTCCAAAATAATATTGGCACGTTTTTAGCCTGTTTTTATACTAAAATTCTAATTAATTTCTAAAAGGGAAAGATGTAATGGAAGAAAAATTTGTAATCATTGACGGGAATAGTTTGATTAATAGGGCGTTTTATGCTCTTCCACTTTTATCAAATAGTAAGGGTGAATACTCAAACGGCGTATATGGTTTTGTAAACATTCTTATTAAAGCAATTTTTGAGATAAAGCCAAAGTATATAGCGGTTGCTCTTGACTATGGTAAAAAGACGTTTAGAAATAACCTTTTCCCTGAATATAAGGCAAAACGACGTCCCACACCAAGCGAACTTATAAGTCAGTTTCCTATTTTAAGAAAGTTTTTAGATACGATGCAAATAAAATATATTGAATTAGAGGGTTACGAGGCAGATGATATTATTGGAACTTTGTCACATAGTTTCAATACCAAAAACATTATAGTGACTGGTGATAGAGATGCTTTGCAACTCATAAATGACAATACTGAGGTTTGGCTGACTAAAAAAGGTATTACCGAAGTAAAGAATATGAATAGCATTTCCTTTAAAGAGGAATATGGTATAGATGTGTCGAAATTTATTGATTTAAAGGCACTTATGGGAGACGCGTCGGATAACATACCGGGGGTTTTAGGTGTTGGCGAAAAGACGGGTTTGGAACTTATAAAAACCTATGGCTCTCTTGACGGAGTCTATGAAAATACTGATAAGTTAAAAGGCAAACTACAGGAAAAAATAGTTCTTGGAAAAAGTTCTGCCTATCTTAGCCGTGAACTTTCAACTATAAAAACTGATATAGCGCTTAATGTAAAGTTAGATGATTTTTTGTATCCATTTCCTTTTAGCGAAGAGGTTTATAAACTCTTTGACGAATATGATTTTAATAGCCTAACTAAAAGAGACGACATATTTATAGGTAAAGTAGAGACTAAGTCGAAACAACCAAAATTTATAGCAAATGAAATTGAAATAAAAGACTATGAAACACTTGACAAACAGATTGGGCACATAAAAAAATCGGGCTTCTTTAATTTTGAAATTACAAATACGGCGCTTTCGTTTGCTTATGACAAGAATTGCGAGTATTATGTTGAAATGAATGATACTCTTCTAAGGGCACCGTTTACTTTTGATGGAGCACTTGGCAAACTAAAAGAGATTTTTGAAGATGAAAAAATAGAGAAAATTGTTTATGATAAAAAAACTTTAATGCACCATTTAGACAAATTAAACATTAATTTAAAAGGCGTAAAGTTTGATGTTATTTTAGCCTACTATCTTTTAATCGCTGGCGAAAAAGAGGCGTCAAAGAAAAATTTGTTTAATGATTATGACATAAATGAAAAGTTACAGGGTGTAAGTTTATTTTACTTATACGATATACTAAAGAAAGAATTAATTGATAATAAACTTGACGACCTATATAACAAAATTGAGTTTCCTCTAACTGATGTTTTATTTGAAATGGAAAAAACCGGTTTTAAGATTGATAAGAGTACTTTGTCAGATTTAAGGAATAAGTACACAAGTGAACTTGAGTCTCTCGCGACTACAATTCATACGCTTGCAGGGAAAGAGTTTAATGTAAATTCGCCAAAACAAGTTGGTGAGGTGTTGTATAACGACTTAAAATTAATATCCTATAACAATAAAAAGAAATCAACTAGTATTGATAGGTTAGAAGAATTATATGATTTACACCCAATAATTTCATATATCATAAGATATAGAAAAATAAAGAAAATAGTCTCAACATATATTGAACCATATGAAGAGATGTTAAGTGGCGATGAAAATATTATTCACACGCTTTTTAATCAAACTCTAACCGCCACCGGTCGACTTTCTTCAAGTGAGCCTAATCTTCAAAATATACCAGTACGTGAAGAAGAAGGTAGGAATTTAAGAAAAATATTTATCACAAGGCATAAGGAAGGTGCCCTTGTAAGTGCAGACTATTCACAAATTGAACTGAGACTTCTTGCGCATTATAGCAATGACGAGAGTTTAATTAATGCTTTTCATAATGGCATTGACATCCATTCGCTTACGGCAAGCGAAATTTTTGGTGTACCAATTCAAGACGTTGACGCAGGAATGCGACGAACTGCTAAAGCGGTCAATTTTGGTATAATTTATGGAATATCCGATTTTGGACTTGCACAAAATATAGGGTGTACTAGAAAGCAAGCAAAAGAGTATATAGAAAGGTATTTTAAAAGATATTCTAAAATAAAAGCCTATCTTGACTCATGTATTGAAAGCGCTAAAAATACTGGCTATGCGAGAACTCTCTTTAATAGAAGAAGAAAAATAAACGAACTATCATCTTCTAAATATATTACAAAAAATTTTGGCGAAAGAGTGGCTATGAATACGCCATTACAGGGAAGTGCAAGTGATATTATAAAACTTGCAATGGTAAATGTTCATAAGGCGCTTATTGAAAAGAATATGAAAAGTAAACTAATTTTGCA
The DNA here is from genome assembly GCA_944381235.1 of uncultured Clostridia bacterium. Taxonomy (GTDB): domain Bacteria; phylum Bacillota; class Clostridia; order Christensenellales; family UBA1242; genus UBA7862. Next base: position 30,448 of record CALWKI010000025.1, on the reverse strand, counting down.
AATTCATGATGAACTTATAATTGATGCGACAAATGATGAAATTACACTTGTCGCTAGACTCCTTAAAGAAAATATGGAGAATGTGGTAAAACTTAGTGTTCCTCTAACTGTTGATGTTAGTTCTGGTAAAACATGGTTTGACTGCTAATAATAAATTTAAAAAAATGGCATAAAATAAAAATATGGACAAAGTAAAGAAAAAAAGTAAGTTTGTTTATATTTTAGCCTTTTTTATAATTATTGGGTTACTTCTTTTATCAATGCTTATCTTTTACAAAGTTAGATATCCCATAAAATATAATGAGTATATAACAAAATATTCGAATGAATATTCGCTTTCTCCAACGCTTGTTGCAAGTGTGATTAACGAAGAAAGTAGTTTTAATCCAAGTGCCGTCTCAAAAATGAATGCTATAGGTCTTATGCAAATATCCCCTAGTACTGGCAAATATATTGCTGAAAAACTAGGAGACGAAGATTACGCGACAGAAAAACTTTTTGACCCAGAAACAAATATTAAATATGGCTGTTATTACTTAAGTTATTTAAGAGAAAAATTTAAAGATATTACAGTTTATTTATCTGCCTATAATGCGGGTGAAACAACCGTGTCTCTTTGGCTTGATGACACTACTATTAGTCAGGACGGCAAAACGCTTGACAGGGTACCATATAATGTGACTAAGACATATGTTGAACGAATTATAAATGGTATGAAACACTATAAAGGACGAATTTAAAGTTTACTCACAGATTCTAATTTTTATGAGTTTGCACAATTATTTGAAATAGCGTTAAAAATTGCTAATTTATAAATAATTTTTTAAAACTTACAAAAAATAAAGGTATGAGATTATTTATCATACTTTTTTTGTTGCTTCTATTTATACTTTTTGTTCCTATAAAATTAAAGGCAAAAGTAAATTATGATATCCTTAACAACTATGGATTTGTTAGTATTTACTTTTACAAACTCAAAGTGTTTTTATGCAAGATATCATTTGTTCCTTTTAAAATTTTGATAGAGACTAAAAGGAAACGATTTAAGTTTAAAATTTTCAAAAAAGAAAAAGACTATTCTTACGGTGAAATTTTCTTTAAAGAGGTAATGAAAAGGCTAAGGATAAATAACCTTAGGTTGACGTCTAGATTTGGCTTATTTCAAGATTGTCTTTTATCGAGTATCGGTAGTGGTTCAATTTTGGCTTTATCTTCAATTTTAATATCTACCTTATCTTCTGAAAAAAACATAGAGCACGGCAAAATTATGGTTTTTCCTGATTACATGCACAGTCGTATGCTATTTTGTTTTAGCGGAAGTGTAAGACTTAATATATTTTTAATTATATTAAGTTTAGTCGTAAGTTTATTTAAAAAAATAAAAAGAGGAGTTAAAAAATATGGAAACGAAAAAACCTGTTGAAAATGTGTTAGAGGAAACACTTAGAAATTTAAAATCAATAATTGACGTTGATTCAATCGTTGGAAAGCCAATAGTTGAAGACGGGGCGACTATCATTCCTATTTCAAAAGTATCTCTTGGTTTTGTAAGTGGTGGTGGAGAATATAACGACAAAAAACGAAAGCATGAGCCTAGTTATCCTTTTGCGGGTGGTAGCGGAGGAGGGTGTAATATAACCCCAATAGGTTTTTTAGTTGTTGTAAAAGATAATGTGCAGTTTATAAAGGTGAGCCATGAAAACAATTTTGAAAAGGTGGTTGATGTGGTTAGTGACTTTGTAAAGAAAATAAAGTAGAAAGGAGAAAGAAAATTTTGAAAAGGTATTTTATTGGTTTTTTATGTTTATCTTTTGCTTTAATTTTTGTTGTAAACCATTTTGTTACTAAGAGTTTAATTCCAGTTAAAGTAGATGCTATGGCCTTAAATGACGCAAATACATCTGCAAAAGCAATGATTGTTATGGAAACTCTTCACGACAAGGTTTTATATAGTAAAAATAAAGATATGCAACTACCAATGGCAAGCACAACAAAGATTGTAACGGCAATTACAGTGATTGAAAATTGCGATAATTTAGACGAACTTATAACTGTTCCAAGAAAGGCGACACTAGTTGAAGGAAGTTCAATTTATTTAAGAGAAAATGAAAAACTTAGTATTTGTGATTTACTTTATGGCTTAATGTTGCAGTCTGGAAATGACGCGGCAGAAACGCTTGCACTTCATATAGGTGATGGTAGTATTGAGAGATTTGCGGAACTTATGAATGAAACAGCCAAGAAATGTGGGGCACAAAATAGTAATTTTGTTACTCCTCACGGACTTGACGACAAGGATCATTATACAACTGCGTATGATTTAGCCAAAATAACTAGTTATGCGTTAAAAAATCCTGTATTTCAAGAAATAGTTTCTACAAAAAAACATGTGATAAAAGCTACTGAACATAATACCGCGAGGACGCTTTTAAATAAGAACAAACTACTTAACAGTTTGGAAGGTTGCGATGGGGTTAAAACTGGGTACACAAAAAAATCTGGTCGCTGTTTAGTTTCCAGTTGCACTAGAGATGGAATGCAAGTAGTATGCGTTGTTTTAAATGATGGACCAATGTTTGAAGATAGCATAAATCTTATTAATAAGGCGTTTAACGAATATAAACTTTATGAAGTTTTGCCAAGTTATAAATTCGTAGACGATATAACTGTTGAAGATGGTAAGTCCGAAACTTTGAGACTATATAACAAAGATGGCTATAGTGTAGTTGCAACGGAAGAAGAAATTAAAAATTATAAGGTAGAGTATGATTATGAGAAAATAGTTAAAGCGCCAGTTGAAAAAGATACTAAACTCGGCGAAGTGAAAATTTACTATGACAATTCCTTGATTTTTACCGAAAATTTGTATAATATTGAAAGTGTCGAGGGGTTAGACCCAGTTGACAAATTAAAAGATATTTTGGAAAAGTGGTAAAATGAGGATAAATAAGTTTATTTCAGAGTGTGGGGTTTGTTCAAGAAGAAAGGCAGAAGAATATATAAAAAGTGGACTTGTGCGTATAAACGGGGTTGTGGTTGATAAACTTGCAACTGATGTAGATGTTACTAAAGATAAGGTAACAATTAGTAATCAAGAGATAAGTCTAACAGACGCATATGTGTATTATATGTTAAATAAGCCAAAAGGATATATATGCAGCATGAGTGATGATAGAAATAGAAAATCTATTGTTGACTTACTTGAGGATATAGATAGACGTGTTTTTCCAGTTGGAAGGCTTGACTATGATAGTGAAGGTTTAATATTTCTTACAAATGATGGGGAACTCACATATAAACTTACTCACCCAAAGTTTGGCATTGAAAAGAAATATATTGTGAAAGTAGTTGGAAGTATGAAAGAAAGCGAACTGGCGGTACTAAGAGCGGGGGTTGTAGTTAATAATGTTAGATATTCTAAGTGTAAGGTAAAATTGCTGTCTTTTGAAAATAATGTGTCAAAGTTAGAGGTTACACTCACGGAGGGCAAAAATAGAGAAATAAGAAAAATGTTTGACGCGATTGGTAAAGAAGTTATATTTCTAAAAAGAACTCAAATGGCGGGGATAAAATTAGGTGGACTTAAAAGAGGAGAAATTAGGCGTCTAAAGGAAAACGAAGTGGACTATCTTAAGTCTTTGTAACCTTATTTTAAACAATTAAACATTTACTTTTGTACTTTTTTTTGATATAATCAAATTTATGAAGATAGGAATTGTTGGTGGCGGGCCTTCGGGGCTTATGTGTGCGTATGTTTGCGCTCAAAATGAGACATATCAAGTTGTCTTATTTGACTCAAACGAAAAACTTGGTAAAAAGTTATACATTACTGGAAAAGGTAGATGTAATGTTACGAATTATGTAGACGAAAGTGAATTTTTAAAAAATGTTGTTCGAAATGAAAAGTTTTTATACTCGGCACTTAATTCCTTTTCACCAAAGGATACTATAGATTTTTTTAACTCAAATAACACAATGCTCAAAGTAGAACGGGGAAATAGAGTTTTCCCAATATCAGATAAGGCAAGTGATATTACCAAAACTTTTGAAAAACTACTTAAAAAAGAAAATGTTACAATTAAGTTAAACACTAAAATTTTCGACATAAAAAAAGAAGACGATGTTTTTATTCTAAAAACTAATAACTCAGAGTTTAAATTTGATATACTTGTCCTTGCAACAGGTGGAAAGTCTTATCCATCAACTGGTTCAACAGGTGATGGGTACAAATTTGCGAGTTATTTTGGGCATAGTATTATAACTCCTGTACCTGGGCTTGTTTCAATTAAATTAAAGGATTATAATGAAAGCCTTTCAGGTCTTAGTTTAAAAAACGTATCAGTTAGCGTAAAGAAAGACAAGGAAATTATAAGTAAATTTGGTGAAATGCTATTTACTCATTCTGGAGTAAGTGGGCCGGTTGTACTTTCAATTAGTAGTTTTATAAATAGACTTGACATTAAAAATGCGAAATTGGTAATAGATTTAAAACCGGGGCTTGACATAAAACAACTTGATAATAGATTACTTAGAGATTTTGAAAAATTTAAATTAAAGAGTATAAAAAATTATTTAAAAGAACTTTTGCCAACATCACTTATTAATGAGTTTCTAGGAAAATTAAGTTTTAGGCAGGATATAAGGCTTTGTGATTTGACAAAAGAAATGAGGTATGATATTGTTTTACTGCTTAAAAATTTTAGTTATGAAATTAAAAGTTTGGGCGATTTTAATGAGGCAATAATTACAAGTGGCGGAGTAGATGTTAAGGAGATAAACCCAAAGACAATGGAAAGTAAAAAGGTTAAAAATTTGTTTATTGTGGGTGAACTTCTTGATGTTGATGCTTTAACTGGCGGTTTTAATATTCAAATTGCATTATCTACCGGGTTTTTAGCTGGAAAATATATTGCTCAAAAATAGGAGAATTTATGTTTTGGTTTTTATATGGACTAATTTATTTACCTGTAAAAATAATTGCACCTTTTAAAATTATAGGTAAAGAAAATTACAATAAAAAGAAGAATTATGTTGTAGTGTGCAATCATCAAAGCGCTTTTGACCCAATAATTCTAGATTTTGCATTGCATCGTAAGAATAGATTTATTGCCAAAAAAGAACTTTTTAAAAAGAAAGGCAACGCATATTTGCTTAAAAATGTTTTGGGTGCAATACCAGTTGATAGAGAAAAGGGGGTTACAATCTCTCAACTTAAAGAAATAGTCGCACTTCTAAAAAATAATGAAAATCTAGGAGTCTTTCCTGAGGGTACGCGAAAGGAAGAGTTTAAAGAAAGCGATGATATCAAAGGTGGGGCTTGTTTCTTTTCAATTAAAACTAGGACGCCAATTTTACCATGTTTTATAGTAAATAAGCAAAGGCCATTTAAGAGAAATGTGATTTTAATTGGAGAACCATTTGAGTTTTCAGAATTTTATAAGGAAAAACTTGATAAAGAAATTTTGGAGAAAGCCGATGAAATTTTAAAACATAAGTTGTCTATTCTTTATGAAAACTACAAGAAATACTTAGAAGAGCAAAAAATAGTAAAACAGTTAAAGAAAAGTAAAAAATTAAGACAAAAAGCATAAAGTGTGCAAATTTTGTTTTAATTTTTTTATAAATTTGTTATAATTTACTCATTAGGAGAAATTTTAACAATGGACGAGAAATTTGATTTAGAAAGCATTGATAAAACCTTTACCCGTTTTAAAGTAGGGGCAAAAGTGAGTGCAAAAGTAGAAGGGGTGCTTAAATCGGGTGTATTAGTTAATATTGGTGGAAAGAAGGACGGCCTTATACCTTTTGTAGAAGAAGAAAAAGAAGCACTAGAAGGTGTAAAGGTAGGTGATGAGTTTGATGCAATTATTACTAGTACAAAAGATGAAAGCGGTGCAATTATCTTGTCTAAAGAAAAAGCAGATAGTATAAAAAAGGGTAATGAAATAGCAAATGGCTTAAAAACAGGTGATAATTGTGAGATAATAATTACCCTAGCGCATAAGTCTGGATTAGTTTCTAAACTTGGCTCATTTGAGGTTTTTGTGCCTTATAGCCAGATATCCAGCACCAAAATAGACAATAACTTGCAAAATTATGTTAATAAAAAGTTCACCGCAACAGTTCTTGAGATTGACCTTATAAAAAGAGAGATTGTCGCTTCTATTAAAGCGTACGAAGAGCATAAAAAACTTGATAACGAGACTGCTTTTTTCTCTTCAACCTTTGAGAATAAAATTGTTAGTGGTAAAGTTGTTAGGTTTGTTGACTTTGGGGCTTTTGTTGAGGTAGGTGGGGTAGATTGTTTACTTCACAATAGTGAGGCTAGTTTTGATAAAAATAAAAAAGCAAGTGATGTTTTGGAATTAGATAAAACTTATGACTTTAGAGTTATAAAATGTGATAGGGAGAATAAAAAGGTTTCTCTTAGTTATAAGGCTCTACAGGAAAATCCACTTACGGCAAAAATAAAAAAACTGCATGTTGGCGACGTGGTTCATGGAGAAGTGGTCAAAATTTTACCTTTTGGTGCAATAATTAAGTTTGGCGACGATATTGAGGGATTGCTTCATGTTAAAGAAGCGTCTCATTACTATGTAAAAAATATTTATGAGGTTGCAAAAGTAGGGCAAAAGTTAGACTTAAAGATAATTGATATAGACGAAGAACATAATAAGGTTTCATTAAGTCTTAAAGCAATGCAAGAGGAGCCAGAAGTTTTAAAAATAGCAAAGCAGATTGAAGAGTGAAATTTTTTTAAAATTCGACATTATTTTAAGATAAAGGTATGGTTTTAACTTGTACCTAATTAATAACAAGAATTTTTTTACTTTTAATATAGGCTAAAACAAAGTTAATAAGGTTCAGATAATAAGTTCTAACTGAGTTTACAAGAAAATAGAATTTAATTTTAAATAGATAAATTAAATTTATAAAGTTGGTTTGTTTTAAAAAACACTGTTTTTACAAATAAAAAAGACCAAAATACTTTTTGGCCCATTTTGGAGCTACTGGGCGGACTCGAACCGCCGACCTATTGATTACGAATCAATTGCTCTACCAACTGAGCCACAGTAGCATTCACTCTAGCATTGTAGCAGAAAAATAAATTTTTGTAAATAGATTTATAACTTTTTTTGTTGACAAAACTAAAATAGCGTGTATAATATAGTAGTAAAATTTTTAAGGAGATAAGAAAATGGCGAAGTGTGAGATATGCGGTAAAGATCAAATGAGAGCCAGTAATTTGAGTTATAGAAGTTCACAATTAACACGTAGAACTCTAACACATAAGAAGGCAAATGTTCAAAAAGTGACTATTGTTGATAATGGTACTCCAACAAAAAAATATGTCTGTACAAAGTGCTTAAAAAGAAAAGATGTTGTAAGAGGATAGTCTTTTCGTGTCAGTTTTAAGGGCTACTTTTTTAGTGGCCCTTTTTTTATTATCTTAATTGACAAAAGATTTCTTAACTCATATAATTATATGATTTTTATTTTGCTTTTCTTTACTTTTTCTAGGAGGTATGTATGGGTAAAGGGAAAATTATTTTAATTGAAGGTACTGATTGTTCAGGCAAACAAACTCAAGCAGAAAAATTAGTCAATAATTTAAATAGTTTAGGCATAAAATCTGTTTTATATAGTTTTCCTATGTATAATACACCGACTGGAAAAATTGTTGGAGGACCGTATCTAGGTAAAGAGGCAATATCAGAAGGCTATTTTGACGAAGGTGCTGATAAGGTTGATCCAAAAGTTGCCTCTCTTTATTTTGCTGCAGACAGGCAGTATAATATTAAAAAGATTTTTGACAAATTAAACAATGACTATGTTGTTGTTCTTGATAGATATGTAGAAAGCAATATGGCACATCAATGCGGAAAAATTGCGGACACAGACGCAAAACTAGATATGATTAACTGGATTGAAACGCTTGAATATGGTTTATTAAAATTTCCAAGACCCGATAAAACAATCTTTCTTCATATGCCATATAAGTATTCTTTTGTTTTAAAAAATAAAAGAAAAGAGGTGCCAGACCAACACGAAAGTAGTGAAAAGCATTTAAAGAGTGCCGAAGATACATATTTATTACTTGCAAATAAATATAATTTTGATACAATTTCATGTGTTAAAGATAATAAAATTCGTAGCATAGATGACATATCACAAGAAGTGTTAAATAAAGTAAAAAAATTTATAGAAAAAAAGGATAGAATTGAATGTCAAGAAACGCTTTAATAACAGGAGCCTCAAGGGGAATAGGCAAAGAAATTGCCTTGTTACTTGCCAAAGAAAGATGTAATGTAATAGTAAATTACAATAATTCAAAAAAAGAAGCCGAAGAACTAGTAGAATTTATTAAGCAAAATTACGGGGTTGAAGCGTATTCTTTTAAGGCAGATGTGTCGAGTGAAAAAGAAATCGACCAATTAGTCGATTTTGCTTATTCAAAGTTTAAGAATATTGATATACTTATCAATAATGCCGGGATTTGTATTGATAAGGAAGTTGCCGACCGTACGGTCAGTGACTTTTTAAAAACTTTTTCGTTAAACCTTTTTGGTGTGTTTTATTTGTCAAAAATTATAGGTAAAAGAATGTTTGAAAGTAAATTTGGCAAGATAGTAAATATTTCTTCAAATAACTCAATAAATGGATTTTATCCAACGACGATAGATTATGACGCCTCAAAAAGTGCGTTAAATTCTTTAACTAAAAATTTAGCAGTTGAATTTTCGCCTTTCGTCAATGTTAATGCTGTGGCGCCGGGCTGGATAGACACCGATATGAATAAAGAACTTTTAACAGAAGATATAAAAGAAATGGAGAGTGAAAGAATATTAAAAAAGAGAATAGGCAGCCCTCGTGATGTTGCTGAGGTTGTATCTTTTCTTGTGTCAAACAAAGCCGATTATGTAGATGGGCAGGTAATCGTTGTTGATGGTGGGATGTTTTAGTTTTTTTATATTTTTAAAATTTTTTTAGATTTCAATTTTTGTTTGTCATAAAAATTTTTTCATATTTTGATTTTTATTAGCATATTTTAGTTTTTTCTTTACTTTTGTTGTTAGTTTTATGTCTATCAACACGTTTTTTATCTATATTTTTTAAAATTCAATTATTTTTTAAAATTAGAATTTAGTGGAAAGGGCTAAATTAATTTGACTATATAATAAAAATGTATTTTAGTTTTTTAGACTTATTTTTTTAATGCGTTTAAAGATTATATTCTGATTTTTTTTAGAATTGAATGTCTAGATTTTTTTGTTTTTTACTATTAACATTACTTTTTTATTTTTAATATTATGTAGTAAGGGAATTTGTACATAACAAGCCTTTAGTTTTTTATTGGTTTGTTATGTGCAAATTTTTATTAAAAAGGAGAGAGAAATTGCCTTTTATTCAACGATTTTCTGACATTTTTAATTTAAAAGCACACTTTTTTTGTAGTCCACATTCTTCTTGTTGTAAGCCTGTGACTCCAAATATTTCTCCTTGTAAGCCTAATCCTTGTAGCAGTAATTGGGTATAAAAATAAAAAAATCTAGCATAACGCTAGATTGCTAAGAATTGGTACCGAAGGAGGGACTCGAACCCTCATGAGATTGCTCTCGCAAGATTTTGAGTCTTGTGCGTCTACCATTCCGCCACTTCGGCCTACTTTTATACTTTAACACAATAAAAAAAATTATGCAATAACTTTTTGACTAAAAATAAACTCCTAATCATTTATTTGACTAGGAGTTTTATTTTATGCTGAAATGCTTGCTCTCACTTCTTTTGGCTTAATGTTCATTGTAGTTGTATTTTTGCTATAGTTTCTATTTTGTGCCTTACTTGAATAAACATTTCTTTGTGTTTGTTTTGAAGTGTTACTTGAACTACTTTGTCTATTATTGCTCATTTGTCTTCTAGTATAGTTTTGTGAAAAATGACTGTTATTTGGTCTTTTTGCACGTCTATTATTTAAACTTGAACTATTATTTGTCGTATTTGCTCTTGTGCTTTTAGTATTATTTGTTGTATTTGTTTTCGTGTCATTATTATTTTGACTATTCATATTGTCTGTATTTTTAATGCTATCTAAGTTATTTGTATCATTTTCGTTATTAGTTTGTGTGTTGCTAGTTTTAGCATCTAAATTATTAGGTTTATTAATGTTAATATTATTTTGGGTACTGTTTATCTTATCGTCATTATTTGTATTTTGTGATAAGTTATTAGTTTCGTCTTGAAAACTTGTATTATTTTGAGTACTTTCACTGTTATTTGATATAAAGTTATTGTTTTTGTTATTTAATGTTTCACTTTGGTTATTATTTGTAGTGTTATTTTCTATTTTTTCGTTAGATAAACTTGTTTTATCTTCTATATTTTCGTTAAATTTATCCATATCGTTATTTCTAATGGTATTTTGTGTTATATCGTTGTTATACATATTAGTATTATGCATTACAGAATTATTGTTTGAATTAGTATTATAAGTTGTATCACTATTTGCGTTTGTATTGTTTGTTACATCATTATTTCTTATATTTGCATAGTTATTACTACCATTAATTTGTGTTTTGTTTAAATTTTCAAAGTTATCTCTTAATTCTAAATCTTTATTTTGCTTGCTTGAATTATTTTCTAATGATTGTTGCTTAGTCTCATTACTTTGATTTATAGTGTCATTTTGTAGTAAGTCTTTTTTGTTTTCCATAATGTTTATTTCATCAAATGTTGTGTTGCTACTTGTATTGCTTACAATGTTGCTATTGTGTCTATCTTCATATGAATTAAGTGATTTGTCTTGAACAGGAGTTCTAGAATTATAACTATCATTCACATTTGGTCTTCTCATAGGTTTTTTTATTTTTGGAGCATTATTTGTGTGAATATTGTTTTGCCCTAGATCTTTTCTTGGCGCGTTTGTTTCATAATTATTCTGTGTGGTCTCACGATTTGCTATGCTATTTTCATCTTCTTGATAATTTGAAGAAGTGTTTTGTAAAGTTGAACTATTCTGAGTATTATCTGAGTAGAAAATAGGGTTTTTATCTATATTTTGATTGGTTTTATCTAGATTGTTTAGATTATTTGTTGTATTTTGTATTATATTTTGATTATTAGTTGATATATTTTTTTGGTTATCATTAGTTAAATTACTATTTACATTTTGATTGTTACTTATATTTTGACTTGAAAAATTATTGATAGGTCTTTTTCTTCTACTGTGAAAATTAGAGTAATACCTATTATTTCTTAAAAAGGAGTTTTGGGTAGATGAATAGTTTTGTTGGTTAGACGAAGAATTGTTATTTGTAGTGTTAGAAGATTTGTTTGTCGTATTAGAGTTATTTGTAGAATTTGAAGAGTTGTTTATTGTGTTAGAAGAGTTACTTGTTGTACTTGAACTATTGTTTGCTTTATTATTATTTTGAATTGTTGTTTTTTGATTATTGTTTTCGTTTGCGACCTTAGTTGTGTCAGAAACTGTCTCACCAAGCAATTTTGAGGTAAATTTAATGAGTTCTTTAATACTACGATTTGCGTTATTGCAAGTCGTATTGTTTGAGTCTAAAGAGTTATAAACTTGCAAGTATCTAGCATTGAGAGAACCATAATTTGAAGACAAATTGACTTTTTGAGTATTAATCTCATTTACATTGTTTGAGCAACTTTTACAAGACTTAATATTGTTAATGTTTTGATTAACAACATCAAGATAACTATTAAGTGTTTTAAGTTCGCTTTCTGATAGAGATTTATTGCTTGTACTTAGTTTTTGAAGTAAAGTCTTTGCCGTATTACAATTTTCTAATAATTCCTTTTTTGATGATGAGTATTTGCTATTCAACTCTTTACATTCATTACTTAGAGTATAGAGGTTTACATAATCTGTTTCTTCTGATTTTGCAATGAAAGTAGAATTATTAGTGCTACTACTTATTTTTAAAGAGTGAGGAGCGACTTGGTGTGCTTTTGTTTTAGATGGAACGTTAAACATAAGTGGTGTACGTCCTGTTTCCATATTTACATATTTATTTTGGAAATCATTTTGACTGTTACTTGAGTCTACCATATTTTCCTGAGACACGTAGTCATTTTGCAAAATATTTTTCTGTGAATTTTGATACTCGGTATAATAGTCGCCTAAAATGTCGTCGAGTTTAAGTTTTTCCTCGTCGACTTCTTCTAATTTGTTTACTTGAGTAATCATTTTATCAATGCCATTTGATAGTTTTTGACTGGCGAGTTTAACTTGAGCCGAATTATTGTTTGAACAGCCCACAAGTAAAATAAATACAAGCGCAATAGATAGTAATCCTAAAAATTTTTTCATATTTTCCCCCTAAAAAAATTGTTTTATTTGGTTTTAGTGTGTTTAAAAAAAGAAAAAATATTTATAAATTTTTAAACTTTTTTGAATTAAATTTTTTTATTTGTAAATATTTAACTAAAATTGAGGTAGAAAATTATGGATAAAAACAAAATAAACATTGCTTATTCAAAATTTGTAGAGGGAAGACTTCCAAAAACTAAGTTTTTCCCGTCACTTCTTTGGGCGTTTTTAGTTGGAGGATTAATTTGCTGTATTGGACAAGGAATATTTGACAGCATTGCGGCAATTTTCCCAAGTCTTTCAAAAGATGATGTACAAGCGTACACACTAATTATCTTAATTTTTCTTGCATCATTTTTAACCGGAATTGGCGTGTATGATAGAATTGGGTCTTTTGCGGGGGCTGGATCTATTGTTCCTATAACAGGGTTTTCAAACTCTATTGCAAGTCCTGCTGTCGAATTTAAAAACGAAGGTTTAATTTTTGGTTTATGCGTTAAAATGTTTAGTGTCGCGGGGCCAGTTATTGTCACAGGAATAGTATCAAGTATGTTAGTTGGTTTAATTTATTATATAGTGGGGTTATTATGATAAAAAAAGTTGGAGAAAATACAATTAAATTTACTTTACCACCAAAACTTATAAGTGGTTATTCAATAGTGGGTCCAAAAGAAGGGCAAAGCCCTCTTGCGAGTTATTTTGACTATATTCTAAAAAATGACACATTCAATGAAAAGACGTATGAACGGGCAGAAAGAAAAATGTTAGAGCAAGCAATTAGCGGGGCAATAGATAAGGCAAATTTGCTTTCAACTGATATTGATATTTTACTAAGTGGAGATTTGCTCAATCAGATTATTTCTGCATCTTTTTCAGCCCGTCAATTACAAACTTCTTTTATAGGAATGTTTGGGGCGTGTTCAACTATGACAGAAAGTTTAGCTGTAGGCGCGTGTTTAATTGACGGAGGGTGTGCAAATAATGTCGCGTGTGCAACTTGTAGCCATTTTAGTACTGCTGAAAGACAATTTAGATTTCCGCTTGAACTTGGGTGTCAAAGACCACCCACGGCACAATGGACAGTGACAGGAGCAGGATGCTCAATCGTTTCAAGAGAAGGTACTGGGCACAATATAACACATGTTACTTTTGGCAAGGTAATTGATTATGGAATAAAGGATATGAACAATATGGGTGCTGCTATGGCACCTGCCGCGTGTGACACTTTAAAAAACTTGTTTAAGGATACGAATACAACTCCAAGTGACTATGATTTAATTGTAACAGGCGATTTAGGAAAACTTGGTTCTGAAATACTTGTTGACTTATTAGAACACTCTGGCTACAAGGTTAGTGAAAATTACTGTGACTGTGGGCAAATGATTTTTAGTAATAGCCAAAAAAGATTTATGGGCGGAAGTGGTTGCGGCTGCAGTGCAAGCGTTATTAATTCTTACATTTTAAGCAAACTTGATAAAGGCGACTACAAAAAAGTTATTTTAATGTCAACGGGTGCGCTTGTTAGTACGACTTCAACACAACAAGGGGAGTCTATTCCAGGGATTGCACACGCAGTGATTGTTGAAAAAGGAAAATAGTAAAAATAGGGGATAAACAAAATGAATATGGTTTTACAATATTTAATAGTTTTTGTTGTGGGTGGGACAATATGCTTACTTGCGCAAATATTAATAATTAGAACGCGTATGACGTCGGCAAGAATTTTAGTTTTATTTGAACTTATAGGCGTATTTTTGCAGGCGGTTATGCTTTTTGAACCTATCAAGAATTTCGCCAAATCAGGTATTACTGTGCCAATTATTGGTTTTGGGGCAAGTCTTGCAAGAGGTGCAATGGAAGCAGTAAAGGAGGATGGTATTCTAGGTATTTTTACCGGAGGTCTTACTGCAACAGCGGCTGGAATTGCAGCAGCGGTTGGTTTTGGGTATATATTTGCATTGATATTTAGAGCGAGAAGTAAAAAATCTTAGTTTTTTGTAATATTTTGTAGAAATAAGTAATATATATTTTATGTGAATTGTGATGAAATAGAATCCGAGTATGTTTTATCAAAATTTAAAATGAGTAAGAAAAAAAGAAATCGTAAAAAACTTTTTGCGATTTTTCTTGTCTTATTTTTGTTGTTTTTTTTGATATTTTTATATTTTAATAAAATTGCAAATCCACTTATTCTATACTATGGTGAGGCGGAAGTTGAAAAAATGCTTGTGACGGCAAGTAATAATGCGATTTTAAATAATAACAGCATAAGTTACGAGAATTTAATACAAATAGACTATGCAAGTGATAATTCTATTTCGTCAATCATTTGTAGTGCTAGCGAAATAAACTCGCTTACAAATAATCTTGTTACGACAACTCAAAATGAAATAGATAGTGAAACGAGACTCGGAATAAATATTCCTCTAGGGACACTAAGTGGCATTTCATTTTTAATTGGAAAAGGGAGTGATGTAAACTTTGCAGTAAATCCAATGGGGAGGGTAAAGTGTACATTTAACACAAGTTTTAAGTCGGCTGGAATAAACCAGACTTCACATAAGATATATGCGGTTATTGAATGTGAGGCGAGTTTAATTCTTCCGTTTCAAATGAAAAAAATAAGTTCAAAGGTGGAATATCTAATTTCTGAGTTTTTAATAGTTGGTAAGGTCCCAAGTACATATCTAAATATAACTTCTTTAAATGACCTTATTAAATAGGTTGACAAAAGGTTTTTTTTTGTTAAAATAAGATGTATTCTTAAGATAAAAAGCGATAATGAAAGACCAGTAACTCTAGAGACTATTTTTTTGTCACTTTCATTACAGAGAAAACTTTCGCCTTTCTTTTAAAAAGGTCGTGCTGAAAAAAGTTTAATGATTGAAATAGAGCGAATTCACTTTCTAGCCTCTTTTCTGAATGGTTTATAAAAATCTAGTAGGAAAAGACGGGGTTGCCCGTAATAGCATTAATGAGAGTTATTAATATAACTAAATTTAGGTGGTACAGCGGAAAAAGTATGTCTTTCGCCCTAAGGAATTACTTAGGGTTTTTTTATTTTAAGAAATAAATATTTAAAAAGGGAAAAAGAAAATGGAAAAACTAGATAACATTTTGTTAAATGCAAAAAACGAGATAGACAACGCAAATGAAAAGCAAAGTTTAAATAATGTATACCAAAAGTATCTTGGAAAAGATGGAATTGTGACCCAAGAGTTAAAGCATATGAAAGAGTTGTCGCAAGACGAAAAAAAGACATTTGGTATGGAGATAAATAGAATTAAAAATGAGATTTTTATGCTAATCAAAAATAGGGAAAAAGATTTTGAAAGGCTAAAAATAGAAAAACAAATTGAGTCAACTCAGTTTGTTGATTTAACAGTACCTTCAAGAGAAAGGCGTGGAAGTTTACATCCAATAACCATTTTACAAGAAAAATTAATTGATATCTTCTTAAGTATGGGATTTACTGTAGAGGACGGGAACGAGATAGAAACCGAGTACAACAATTTTGAAGCAGTAAACATACCAAAAAATCATCCAGCAAGGGATATGCAAGACACATTTTATCTTGAAAATGGACAAGTACTAAAAACGCACACCTCAGCCGCTCAAAATCGAATAATGAGAAAGTATGGGGCTCCACTAAAGGCAATTTTCCCAGGTAGATGCTTTAGAAATGAGGAATTAGATGCTAGTCACGAGAATACCTTTTTTCAAATAGAAGGAATGATGATCGATAAAGATGTGTCAGTAGCGAATTTAATTTATTTTATGAAAGAAATGCTCACAAACGTTTTTGGTAAAGAAATAAATGTAAGGCTTAGACCAGGCTTCTTCCCATTTGTTGAGCCTGGGTTTGAACTTGACATATCTTGTCCTTATTGTGACGGGAAGGGGTGTAAGGTATGTAAGCATAGCGGTTGGATAGAATTATGTCCTTGCGGGATGATTCATCCTAACGTACTAAAAATGGGTGGTATAGACCCTGAAAAATATCAAGGTTTTGCTTTTGGGCTCGGGTTTTCAAGGCTTGCTATGATGAATTACGACATTACTGAGATAAGGCTTCTCAATAGCGGAAATATAAAGGCATTGTCTCAAGCAAAGATTAAGTAGGTATAGGAGAAGAAAAATGAAAGTTTCTATTAATTGGATAAAAGATTTTGTTGATTTAAATGGCATTAACATTGAAGATTTAATTTATAAGTTTACCATGGGGGTGGCGGAAGTTGAAGGCATTGAATATAAAGGAAAGAATATAAGTAATGTGGTAGTTGGTGAAATAAAGAGTGTCGAGGATGTACCAAATAGTAAAAAACTTCACTTGCTTCAAGTTGACATTGGTTCAGATATATTACAAATAGTTTGTGGCGCACCTAATGTTAGGGTAGGGCTAAAGACCCCTCTTGCAAAAATTGGGGCAAGGCTAGGGGATGTCAAAATTGGTAAGGCAAAACTTGCCGGTGTTGAAAGTTTTGGTATGTGTTGTGGTGGGGACGAAATTGGTATTTCAGATGACCATAGTGGTATTGTAGAACTGGATGATAGTGCACGCGTTGGACAAGATATTAAAGAAGTACTCGACATAGAAGACATAGTTTTTGAGATTGACAATAAGTCTTTAACAAACAGACCAGACCTTTGGGGGCATTATGGTATTGCAAGGGAAATCGCTTCTTTAACGGGTAGAAAACTTAAACCACTTAGTGTTGAAGACGAAAAAAACTTTGATAATAAAGACAAAATAAATTTAAGCGTTAAGAGTGAAGATTGCTATAGATATACAACTGCTTGTATGAAGAATATTACAAGGAAGAGGTCTCCACTTAATATGCAAATTAGACTTTATTACTGTGGTATGAGAGGTATAAACTTTTTGGCGGATATAACAAATTACATTATGCTAGAACTTGGTCAACCAATGCACGCTTTTGACGGTGATATTGTCAAAAAGATTGAGGTTTATAATTTAAAAAACGACTTAGAATTTAAGACGTTAGATGGTGTTAAAAGAAACTTACAAAAGGGGAATATGGTAATTGCGACAAATGATACACCTGTTGCTATTGCTGGTATTATGGGTGGTGAAGATAGTGAAATAACGGATAATACAACTAGCGTTCTAATTGAATCAGCAAATTTTGATTCTTATAAAGTAAGGACAACCGCTATTTCATTGGGACTAAGGACAGAGGCGAGCAGTAGGTATGAAAAGTCTCTTGATCCAGAACTTACAAAAATTGCGTTACTTAGGTATGTTAAACTTGTTAAAGAATATGATAATGGGGCAGTAATTTCTTCGCAAATTTGTGATACTTATAATAAAAAATATCCAAAATTAGAAATTGAAATTAAAAAAGATTTTATTGATAGATACGTCGGCATAGAAATTTCTGAAGAAAGGATAATAAACATTTTAACTAGCCTTGAATTTAAACTGTTATATAATAAATCGGGCACATATAAGTTTGAAGTTCCTTCCTTTAGGGCGACAAAAGACATAAATGGCAAAGCAGACCTTGTTGAAGAAATAACAAGGATATATGGTTATGATAACATTACACCAAAATCTATTAGTCAAATAATCAAGCCTGTAAAGTTAGATAGAAATATAACGCTTGAATATGATGTTAAATATTCACTAGCAGATAGGTTTAACTTAAATGAAACACATTCTTACATTTGGTATGATGTAAATACAAACAATACGCTAAAATTAAATCCAACAAGTGTAATTAGTTGTATAAACTCAATTAGTAAGGAAAATAGCAAGATTAGAAGCACAATTATTCCTAGTCTTTTAAAGGTTATTCAAGAAAATAAGAGTTATTATAACGAATTTGGAACATTTGAAATTGGTAGAGTTGTAAAAAGTTTAAGAGAAGACGGTCTCGTTCACGAAACAAAAAGTTTGGGCGTTTTGTTATATAATAAAAAACTTGACACGCAAAAAGATTTACTAAAAATAAAAGAAATTCTAGATTACTTATTTAATTACATAATTAAACTAGAACTAACTTTAAATTTAGAAAAGCCAAGTGTTTCTTATTATCACCCAAAAAATTACTATAAAATTTTTGCAAATGGTGTGGATGTAGGTGACGTGTTTATGATTCACCCTACAACTTGTGATTTAGTTGAAGAGGGGTGTAGTATTGTTGGTTTTGAAATTAATTTTTCTATGTTAACTTCAATTTCTGAAAAAGAGACTAAGTTTGAAAAAATTAGTAAATTACCAGTAAAAAAACTTGATTTTAACTTTATTATACCTCAAAATTATCTTTATAAAGACATTATAGGACTTGCAAAAAATATCAAAACAAAACTGACTTTTAACGTGTCATTACTAGATATATTTGATAATAAAGATGGTACTAAGAGTTATACCTTGCACTATGAAGTGACGTCAATGGATAGAACCTTAACTAATGACGATATTGAAAAGTTCCATACAAGCGTTATCAATAAATTTAAAGAAAATAGTATTGAACTAAAACTTTAATATTTTGTTTTGGCACAATTTTAGGCAAAAAAAGGAGGTAAAAATATGATTTATTTTGATAATGCGGCGACAACTCAACCATACAAAGAGGTCGTGGATACTTTTTTTGAGGCGTCCTTAAATAAATTTTATAATCCAAGTGCAAGTTATCTTCCTTCATTTAATTTGTTTAAAGAAATAAATGGTTATAGAAAACAAATAATTGAGTATTTAGGTGGAGATAAAGAATTAGATAATGTTATTTTTACTTCTGGAGCAACTGAATCGGATAATTTAGCAGTATTTGGTACGTGTTTTAACAAGCACAAAAAATATTTGTTTTCAGTTGGTGAGCATCCTGCAATTTACAATTCTGCGATGGAACTAAAAAATAGAGGATATAATGTCGAGTTCATTTCTCTTCAAAAAAACGGGCAGATTGATTATGACGATTTGGAAAGAAAGTGTGACAAGGATGTTTGTTTTGTTTCTCTTATGAGTGTAAACAATGAGACTGGCGCGATAAACAATCTTGAAAAAATAAGAGAGATTATTGATAAAAAAACAGAAAATTGCGTGTTTCATGTGGATGCAGTGCAAGGGTTTTGTAAAATCAAAATAAATGTAAAAAAATGCAAAATCAATTTACTTTCAATTTCTGGACATAAAATTCACGGTTTAAAAGGTGTTGGGGCTCTTTATATATCAAAAGGAACACGCCTTAAAAATATAAATTACGGTGGAGGGCAAGAGTTTAACCTTAGGTCAGGAACAGTTAATTATCCAGCAATTTGCGCTTTAACTCGAGCGATAGAAATATCTTTTAAAAATAAGGATGAGAACTATTTAAAAGTTTTAGATTTAAAAAATTATTTAACTGAAAAGTTGAAGAGTTTAAAAAGTAATGTCATAGTTGCGTCTGATAGTAACTGCTCTCCTTATATTGTGAGTCTTATTTTTGAAGGGAATAGGGGAGAAACAATAATGAGGTATTTAGACTCAAAAAACATACTTGTAGGTACGGGTTCAGCTTGTTCATCAAGTAAAGTTGGAAATAGAGTTCTTGAAAATATGAAATATACACAAAGGCAAATTTTAGGGTCAATTCGAATTAGTTTTTGTGCCAAAAATACAAAAGATGAGATTGACAAATTAGTTAAAGAATTGCAAAATTATTTTACAAATGTTAACGCTTAAAAGAGGGAAAAATGAAAGAAGTAATACTAATTAGATTTGGAGAGATTTTTTTAAAAGGGAAAAATTATTTTTATTTTGAAAATACGCTTTTTAAAAATATTTCATGGAGGCTTAGTAAATTTAAACTTA
Organism: uncultured Clostridia bacterium; assembly: GCA_944381235.1. Lineage (GTDB taxonomy): Bacteria > Bacillota > Clostridia > Christensenellales > UBA1242 > UBA7862. The sequence goes on along the minus strand of CALWKI010000025.1, from coordinate 10,301 downwards.
ATCTCATTAGGACTGACGGAAGATTTATAGTTAGTGATTTTAATGAAGCTGATAAAGACGAGATAATAAAAAATCTTAAATGTGTCTTTGGAATTGTATCAATTAGTGTGGCTAGTGAAATTGATACTTCTCTTGAGAATATTTATTCTCTTATAAAAAACATTAAAATTGTTAAAGATACCTTTAAAGTTGAGGTTAATAGAGCGGATAAAAAATTTCCTGTAAAGTCGCCTGAACTCTCTCGAGAATTAGGACATATGTTACTTGAAAACAATAAGGGTGTGTCTGTTGACGTTCACAATCCTAAACAAGTTGTCAATGTTGAAATTAGACAAAATAATAAGACATATATTTACTTTGATAAAATTGAGAGCCTAGGAGGTATGCCAGTAGGAACAGCGGGCGAATCAATGCTTTTACTTAGTGGCGGAATTGATAGTCCAGTTGCAGGTTTTTTAATGGCAAAAAGAGGGTTAAAAATAAGTGCAATACATTTTTATAGTTACCCATATACCAGCGAGCAAGCAAAGCAAAAGGTTATTGACCTAGCAAATATTATAAAAAATTACACAGGAGACATAAAACTTTATATTGTTCCTTTTACAAAAATACAAGAAGAAATTCACAAAAAATGTGATGATGAATATATGGTGACCATTGTTAGAAGGTTTATGATGGATATAGCAGAGCGTGTCGCAAAGTCAAATGCTTGCAATTCTTTAATAACTGGAGAAAACCTAGCACAAGTTGCAAGTCAAACTGTTGAGGGAATAACCTCTACAAACAAAATGGCAAAAGATTTAGTTGTGTTTAGACCTCTTATTGGTTTTGATAAAGTTGAAATATCAAAAATTGCCGAAAAAATTGGCACTTATGAAACATCAATTCTTCCATATGAAGATTGTTGCAGTGTTTTTTTACCAAAAAAACCAGTTACACATCCAAAACTTGAAAGAGTTGAAAAAAATGAACAGTTGCTTGATAGAGAACGTCTAATAAAAGAAGCAGCTCAAGGTGTCGAAATTTTAAACATAAAGTTATAAATAAATTATTAAGATTAAGACTTCTAAAGTTTGGTATAACCAAAATTTAGGAGTTTTTTGTTGGCTCAAACTAATTTGGTTGACAACAGCTCTTTATATTGTTAAACTTAAAATAGTCAAAAATATAAGTATATTTCATTCTTATTGAATTTTGATAAATTTTAAAAAAGGAAGAGTAACTAAATGATACATTTTGCATGGCTTTTAGTTGCTTGTGTTCTATGTTTAGGTGGTGGTGTAGGATTAACATTTTTTTTATTCTTTAGAAAATCATCTCAGTCAAGAAGCAACGCAGCTAAGATACTTGAAAACGCCTATGCTGAGGCAAAAACGGCAAAAAAAGAAGCAATACTAGAGGCAAAAGAGGAAATTCATAATCTTAAGGAAAAGTGTGATGCGGAGATTGCTGAACGTTATAATGAAATTTCTAAATCTGAAAGTCGTTTGCTTTTAAAAGAAGAATCTTTAACAAGAAAGGAGGAAGCACTAGATAAAAGGGCGGAGACACTAGACACAACTTTTAATCAAGTACAAGAAAAAGAACTAGAACTTGAGAGGGCACAAGAAGAACTTAATAAATCAAATGAAAAGGTTGCGCTTGCACTCGAAAAAGTTTCTGGCATGACAAGAGACGAGGCAAAAAAACAACTTACGGATATGTTTGTTGAGCAAGCAAAACTTGATTGTGCTAGCCTAGTTAGAAAAATGGAGGATGAGGCGGTTGATACTGCTGAGAAAAAGGCGCGAGAGGTTTTAACTCTTGCTGTACAAAGATGTGCTACAAATATTACATCTGAAATTACAGTCACAGTTGTTCCTTTACCAAATGATGAGTTAAAAGGAAGAATTATAGGTAGGGAAGGAAGAAATATTCGTGCTATAGAAAATGCGACAGGGGTTGACCTTATTATAGATGATACACCTGAGGCGGTTGTATTATCCGCATTTGACCCTTACAGAAGAGAAATTGCAAGGGTTGCGCTAGAGAAACTAATTCTTGACGGAAGAATTCATCCTGCACGTATTGAGGAAATTGTAGAAAAGGCACAAAAAGATGTTGATGCAATGGTAAAAGAAGCGGGTGAAAACGCGGTTTATGAGGCAGGAATAATTGGTTTACATCCAGAACTTGTAAAGGTTCTTGGTAGGCTTAAGTTTAGAACTAGTTATGGCCAAAATGTACTAAAGCATAGCCTAGAAGTTTGCCATTTGGCAGGGTTACTTGCAGAAGAACTTGGTGCTAACGCTAAAATTGCAAAGCGTGGAGGCTTGCTTCATGATATAGGTAAGGCACTTGACCAGGAGCAAGAAGGGACGCATGTGTCAATAGGAGTCGAACTTGCAAAAAAATATAGAGAGTCACAAGAGGTAATTCACTGTATTGAGGCGCATCATGGAGACGTTGAATTTCGTTCACTTGAGGCGATTATTGTTCAGACAGCAGACGCTATATCCAGCAGTAGACCTGGGGCAAGAAGGGAACTTCTTGATGCGTATATTAAAAGGCTTGAAAACCTTGAAAAAATTGCAAATAGTTTTAAAGGTGTTGAAAAGTCTTACGCTATACAAGCTGGTAGGGAAATTAGGATTATTGTAAAGCCAAATGAGGTAAGTGATAATGCTATGGTGTTTTTAGCTAAAGATATTGCAAGAAAAATTGAAAGTGAATTACAATATCCTGGACAAATTAAGGTTAACGTTATTCGTGAAACTCGTGCCTCAGACGTGGCAAAATAAAATGGGTTTTAAAATTCTTTACTAACAAAAAATAGAGTTGTCATTGCTTGTGAGTTTTTTATCCTAATTTTAATAATTAAAGGGGCTTTCTTTTATAAGAACAATTTATTTATAAAAGGAATATTTAATTAGTAAAAATATAAAATTTATTATAATAAAAATTTTGTATTTGCTGGTAAATATTTGACAAAATTAAAACATTGTTGTAAACTAATAATGTTTTAATTTAGGGGAATAGTTCAATGGTAGAGCTATGGTCTCCAAAACCATCGATGGGGGTTCGAATCCCTCTTCCCCTGCCAGAAACACAACATATTGTATTTTTATTCTCTTTGGCAAATACTATATGAAGTGTTTCAAGAAGGTTGATTTTTCAATCTTCTTTTTTTTGAGTAGAATTTGAGTAGAATTTTTAATTAATTTTATTACAATTTTTGATTAATTCTTCTCGTGTTATATGTGTATATACTTCGCTTGTTATTTTGCTACCTATCCTATTTTGGATCTAAATTAAAAAATAAGTCTAGTTTTGCAAAAGAATAAGAGTAGTATTTAAACTTTTCTAATTTTTATTAAATAAAAGAAGCAAAAAAAATTGCAAAACAATTTCTAAATTATTATAATAAACATATGAAAGAAATAGAAATATATACCGATGGTGCTTGTTCGGGCAATCCTGGGCCAGGGGGCTTTTGTGCAATATTAAATTATAATGGTATAGAAAAAATCATTTCCGGTGGAGAAGCACGAACAACAAATAATAGAATGGAATTAATGGCGGTTATTGTTGCGCTTAAAGCATTAAAAGAAAAATGTAATGTTAAATTGTATAGTGACTCTGCCTATGTTTGTAATGCAATTAATAATAATTGGCTTATGTCGTGGCAAGTTAATAGTTGGAGAAATTCTAACAAAAAAGAGGTGTTAAATAAAGATTTGTGGCTTGAACTAATAAATCTTTTAACGGAGCATAAGGTTGAATTTATAAAAGTTAAGGGACATGCTGACAACGAAAAAAATAATAGGTGTGATAAGATAGCGCGTTCTGAAATTGCAAAATTAGGCAATTAGTTTTAGCAATTAAGCTGAATTTACTTATTTTTGAGTGATAAAAAAATAATAATAAAAACTTATTCAATTTGTAATAAAAATTAAAAAATGAATTTCAAACAAAGAGTACATAAAGAAAAAGTAGTAATTATAAAAATGAAGTAAACCTCTTAGATTTCTAATCTTTTGAGGTTTACTTCAAAATAATTGTTACTTTTTATGCACTTTAAATAAAATTTACAAGGTAACTAAGAGAAAAAGTGGGGTCACTTTTAATAAACTTGAAATTTTATTTTGGATAAACTACTTATTTTTAAAATTTATGTTTAATTCTTTTGTGATAGTAGTAAATTTAGATTAAAGTGACCTTTTTTAGATGCTTCAAGTTATATCACGCTTTTTAAAAATGGTAAATATTAAAATATTTAGTACAACGGCGAAAACTAGAATTATTGTAATTGAAAGCCAGATGCTTGTGTCTGCAAAGACTGGGGAATAAAACAGGCTTGTTATATTACTAGAATTTGTGTTTGATATAAAACTGCCACCAAAATATTTAAATAAGTCTAGGTTTGCAAAAGGGTTAAATTTAAGCCAACTTGCGCCATTTGATACAAAAGTTAAGATAATATTTAATAAATATATTCCGCTACTAACACATACTGATACAACGTAAGACTTAAATATAGTTGATATTGCTATAGCAAGTAAAGAGTAAATTGATATTTTTATTATTAGGCAAAGTAAATAAATTAAAAACACAACCCAAATTGGCAAAGTAAATGTCACTTGAGCATTAAACACTACAAGCATAGAAGGGAAGGTTATTCCATAGATTATAATTCCAATTATTGTAGACATTATAACTGCAATCATAACAAAAAGGAAGGATATAAAAAGCGTTGCCATAATTTTTGCAAGCATTATTTTACTTCTCTTATAAGGCCTAATAGCAAGTAGTTTTATTGTTCCGTCACTATATTCCTTTGAAATCATACCTGCGCCTATAATAACTGTAAATGCAACTATAAAAATACTTATAACTTCCATAGAAAAGTACATATAATCAAATGCGTTGGTAGTAGTTGAGGAGTTCGTATTAAACATAAAAACATTTGATATTTCTTCTTCAATTAAGTTATTTTCTAAATAGTAGTCTGACCTTGCGCGGTTTTCTGAAAGTTCATATGAGTTAAAATTTTCAAAGCCTAAATAATTTGACAAAGTGCTATCAGAGTAGTGATTTGATATCTCTAATAAAACTGAATTTTTAATTGAAACATTAAGATAACTTAGAGTATATAAGTAATGTTTAGCAAGATTAATAAAACTTTCTCTACTATTGGCATCTTCTTCAGAACTGCTACTTATGTCGATAATATTATTCATTTGAGATAGTAAATCTTGTAGATAACTATCCTTTGAGGTGTAATAGTTATTTAAAATATCAGTTAAATTTGTACTTGAATAAGTAACTGAATTTACTTTGGCAAAAAGATCCTTAATTTTACTAACGCTTCCATATTCGTCAAGAGTAAGGTTTAATCTATTATAAAAATCAATCGAACCGCTTATGTCTGTATTTTCAGTTAGGACATTTATTAATAGGTTTAATTCCATATTGATTTGAAAATCTAAATCTTCATTAACAAGTATAAGTGGAATAAAATAATCATTTATGTAGGAATTATATAAGTTTTTTAGTTCATTAACCTTTTCAATAAGACTTAAATGCAATGAAAAACAACCATTTGGTCCATCTATATTCTCAACATTTGCCGCACTTGCAAAAGAAAGTCTTAAGTTATATAGCTCGTCTGCCAAACTTATTAAATTTTCCTTAAAATTTTCATTATACTCAACAAGCGTATTTACCTCGTTATATAAAGAACTGAGATCATTTTCATAAATGTTTTTATAAGACAAAAAAGAACTATTTGCCTCAGAAATGCTTGTAGAAGACAAATTTATTTCTGTGGTGATTGTTTTTCTTTCACTAGGAGAAAATAGAGAAGGGAATAGTGCAAGAGCGAGTAGAAAGATCCCTGCCATTAGAATCATACCGGGACCAAAAAAAATTTTTTTGATTTCGCCTTTAAATAGCTTGGAAGTTTTAAACATTATTTATCTCCTTTTGGGGCAGGAAGTGCACGTCTGTTAACAGTGTCAAGAAATACATCTTCTAACGTCTTTGTTTGATTTGATATAGAATAAATGGCTATACCATTTGAAATTAATAATACAGTTAGTTCTGGGATAACGCTTTTGTCTAAGGCAACTGTTAATGTGTTTTTATAAATTGAAATTTTATCGGTGTTGTATTTTTTTGCTATAATTTTTCCTGCATAATTAGGGAAGTTGACCTTTAATATTATTTGACCATTATCATTATATTTTTTTAGGTCGTCAAGTACTTTTATACTTTCAAGCGTACCATGATTAATTATACCAATTCTATCGCAAAGAAGTTCCATTTCGTTTAAATTATGGCTACTTATTAGAATCGCCATTTTGTCTTTTTGTGATATTTTTTTTAGGAACCTCCTTAGGTCAATAATTCCTTTTGGATCAAGCCCATTTGTTGGCTCGTCTAAAATTAAAAGTTTAGGGTAATGAAGTAGTGCTTGAGCAATCCCAAGCCTTTGTTTCATTCCTAAAGAATAAGTTTTAACTTTGTCTTTTATTCTATCCTTTAAGTCAACAAGTTCAACTATGTGCATTATTCTTTCTTTTGGTATATCATTATAAAGACTTGCATAATATTTTAAATTGTCAAGACCCGAGAAATTTTTATACATTTCGGGATTTTCAATTATACCGCCCACATTTATAATTGCTTTTTCAAAATCGGTTTTTATTGATTTGCCACAAATGTAAACATCACCACTATCCATTTTTGCAAGACCAGTTATCATTCTAATTGCAGTTGTTTTTCCGGCTCCGTTTGGACCTAAAAAACCAAAAATCTCACCCTCAAAAACATCTAGGGTGAGGTTATTTACAGCCACTCTATTATTAAACCTTTTTGTTAAATTTTTTACTTTTAAAACAACTTTATTCAAAATTTTTACTCCATTTAAATAGTATGTACCTTTATAAACAAAAAATTTTAGTTATTATAGTGTCTGGATTTTAGTAAGGAATGAAATATTAAGCAATAGGTAATGATGTTTGATGCAACTAAAATAGGGACTAGCCAATAACTTAAGAACTCGACTTGACCTAAACTTTGCATTCCACAAATTAAACAAACAGCAAATGTTAAAACGCAAATAAAAATAAAAACTAAAAAGGCTTTTATAAAATCCCTTTTAAATTGCCGTTTTATTATTATTAATTTAAACCTATCAAATAAATTATGAAGCAAGGATACTATAAGCAAACTTAGCGCTATAGAACCACCTAAGAAGAACATAAGAGACTGTTTGCTTCTAACGTAATTATAGTTGTCTAATAAAACATAAGAAAGAATCATTTCTAACATCATTATAATGGAAACAAAGCAAGACGTCATCATATTAAGTTTATTTATATCAGAATATAGTCTTAAGTTATTTTTATTATTTTCGTTCTTATGTAGTTTAATTTTAAGTCCATGAGACTCAAATTGGTTATTTAGAGTCTTTAAATTGTCTAAGTTATTTGTTTTATTCTTTTCAGTTACAAAAAAATCAATTTCACTCTGTTTTTTTTCGATTTCCTTGTGAGCCTCTTCAACTTGTGCAGAAGGGAAGATCTCTTTAAAAGTATAGAATTTATTTTCTTCGTATGGGTCAGGGAGTTTAGAGTCGTTGTATAATTGACCTATTACGCTTTTATAATCATTTGATTTTTGCCTTAACGCTTCATCATCTTTGCTATTAGAAGAAATGTCTTCCCACACAATTTTTGAGGAGTCATATTTTATTTTCTCTTCCTTTTTCTCGTCCTCAATAATAGGTTTAGACTCATCAACAATAAAAGAGGAGTCTAGGTTTTCAGTTGCGTTATCTATAATATTTGTTTCAATTTTTGCTTCAAATTCAACATTTTTCGAACCAAAAATTGAGTCACGCGTGATTGGTTCAACTTTTAGGTCATGACTTACTATATCTTCTTCTATAGGTTTGTCTATTATATTTTCTTTTATTGTTTCGTCTATTTTGTTTTCTTTCACTGGCTCATAAATTAGGTCATTTTGTCTAGGTTCAATCTCCTCATTATGCTTGTCCAGATCTTCATATTTATTTGAGTATAGACTTACTTTATCTATGTTTTTTGAATCGTCTTTAATGAAATTTATTTTTTGGTCAAAAAGATCAAACTGTACAAAAGATTTATTTTTATTTTCAATTTCGTCGTCTTTAATTAATTTTATTTCATTAGACTTATTGACAATGTTAAATAAATTTTCCTGGCTCGCAATAGTTGTTGAGTTTTCATTTTTATTGGTAGAAAGTGGGGAAGACTCTAAATCTAATTCGTTAAGAGGAAGGTTATTAATTAAATCGTCCATATTAAGAGTATCTTTATTTTGCTCATAAATTTCTTTACCTTTCTCGGTTAGGGAGTAGTAATGGCGTTTTCCACCAATATCGCTATCTTGCCAATATGAAGAAATGAGGTCTTGCTCTTCCATGCGACGTAAACTACTATACAAACTTGGTTGTTTTAAAATTAAAACGCCGTTTGACAACCTTTCAATTTCCTTACATATTTCGTAACCATATTTATCTCCGCTGCTTAGGGCGGTAATAATTATCTGTGCAATACTGCCTCTAGATGCTTTATTATCAGAAAAGTCGGACATTTTTCACCTTCTTAAATTGTTTAACATAAAATCAACAAGCATAATTCTGTATAAAAATTTTCTTCTAAGATATAATTATATATTACAAAATAGTTTATTTTTAGTCAACAAAATTTGACTTTAAATGATTTTTTTAATAGCATATTTTGTGATAGAATATTAATAAGGTTTAAAGGTATTATGATTGAAAAGGCGAGTATTATAAGAGAGAAAAGAAAAAGTGTAAAAATTACAATTAATAGGGAAGGGGACATAACAGTATATTGTCCTTATGGACTTGCACTTGAAAAAGTTGAAAGTATTTTAAAATCAAAAGAAAGGCTACTTGAAAAAAGAATTAATAAAGCAAAAATTTTATCAAGTAAATTTTCAAGCGTTATGAAACTTGAAAGTATTCTTTTATTTGGGAAAGAATATGTTATTGTACCAACAAATAAGATAAGTAAGCCATCTTTTACTGAAGAATACTTTCTTATACCAAAAAAATATTATGAGGCTAACAAAACCTCATACTACGTAAAAAAAGTTGTAAAAGAAATTGCAGACAGAGTAATTATAAAAAGAGTTAAAGATATCATTCAAAATTATAAGTATGATGTCAGCAAAATAATTATCGGAAGTTATAGAGCAAAATGGGGCAGTTGTGATAGATTTGGAGTAATAAAGTTAAATTGGCGTCTTGCTATGGTGAAACCAAAATTAGTTGATTTTGTTATTTTTCACGAGTTAACTCACCTTAAAGAACTAAATCATTCACCAAAATTTTATATAGAATTAGAAAAAATTTGTCCTACATGGAAAGAGAGTAGGGCAGAATTAAAGAATTATGCCTTTTTACTTGAGTTGTATTAGGTTATAAAAGGGGGTTTTCCTCCTACTTTTTAATCCTTTAAACTATTCGTAAAATACAGGTTTTACGAATAAATACACATAAAATACAGTAAAAAATGATAAAATTAACAAAATTTTCGCTTTTTAAATTAATTTTAGTCTTACACAAAGCAAATAAATTTTAATTATGGTTTATTGCAGAATTTTTATAATTTTTATTATATAATTCCTTTTTAAAATTTTGGTGGCTTATCATTTATATAATACTCTATTTGTATTAGTCTAAGGCGTTCTCAGACAGAATTTTATAAAATATATGAATAACCTTTCATTAAAAAATAGTACAAAAAACTGTCTTTCTAATTTAAAGCATTTTTCTATTTTTTTTGATAAATTCTGTGTCAAAAATTATTATAATTTGTGTATTCAGAATTTTATTTAATTTTTTATTGTAAATAAAAATTCAAAATTTGTGAGAGTGTAAAAAATATAACATTTTACGAATAGTTTGCATAGTACTTTATATCTGATAAAGTTTGCATAGTACTTAACCAATATAAAAAAATAATGGTTAAAAATCGTAAAACTTTATGAGTATATTTAATTTTTAATATTTTGAAGTTTGCATAGTACCTAGGATTTAAAACTACTATTCCCTTTTCTTTAAGAATTATTTTAGTAGTTTCATATTACCTTGGTTAAGGTTTTTCTATAGTTTTTTTTGTTAAAGTAAAAAAGTTTGCATAGTACTTTAAGTGAGTTAGAGTATTTTTTTTATTATCCTTTATTTTTGCTGAATTATATTTGATTTTAAAGTTTGCATAGTAGTATTTTTTAAATTAATTTCTTCA
>CALWKI010000024.1 GCA_944381235.1 uncultured Clostridia bacterium | reverse complement strand
AGAACTAGTAACAGATTTAGTTATACCTAGCACTGTTACCACAATACCGAGTTATGCTTTTAGGTTTACTAATCTTTTAAGTGTAGAAATCTCAAGTAATATTACTAGCATAGGAAACGATGCATTTGCAAATTGTCATAGCCTTACAAGCGTTACTTTTGGGAACAACTCACAACTTACAACGATTAATGGGCGTACTTTCGTTAATTGTTTTAGTTTGACAAGTATTACAATTCCTAGTATGGTCACAAGTATAGGAAGTTCTGCATTTAATAGATGTTATAAACTGGCGGAGGTTATTAACTTAAGTAGTCTTGAGATAATAGCAGGAGTGACTAGTAATGGCTATGTAGGATATTATGCAATAGAAATTAAAACGGCAGAAAATTCAACTGGGTTCTACAATATTGGTGATTACTTGATGTATCAAGATTTAGAAGGTAATCATTATTTAATGAGTTACAACGGCTCAGGGGGAGATATAACTCTTCCAACCTTAGAAACGGCTCAAAATTACACGATATATCAATATGCCTTTTACGAAAATTTAGTTATTACTGGTGTTGTTATTTCAGCAAATGTGGTTAGTATAGGAGATCATGCTTTTTCAGATTGTAATAATTTACGTTATGTAAAATTTGAAGACAACGCACAGCTCACTGATATAGGAGAGAGGGCATTTTCTGGTTGCAAAAATCTAACATGTGTAACGATTCCAGAGAATGTTATAAGTATAGGGTCAGCTGCATTTATTGATTCCGAGAAACTGGTAGAAGTATATAATCTGAGTAGTCTTAATATAACCGCAGGAGTTTATGGTGATAATGGATATGTTGGGGCTCATGCGGATTACGTGTACGATAGCCTTGATGAGCCTTCTAAACAAAAAATAGTAGGAGATTATATTTTTTACTATAATGATAATACTATGTATCTTTTAGGCTATGTAGGGAACGATACAAAGTTAATTTTGCCAAGTATAGAAGACATAAAAGAAGTTTTTATAGAATTTACAGAAAGCATCTATCAAATATATAATTGTGCTTTTTATAATAATGTAGATATAATAAGTGTAATTATGCCAGAATGTATCTTCAGTATAGGAGATGATGCATTTTATTTGTGTAGTAAATTGACAAATATTACGATTCCAAACTCAGTCACAAGAATAGGAAATTTTGCATTTTGTGGCTGTACTAGGTTAATTTCTATTGTAATACCAAGTTCTGTTACATGGTCAGGGAATTACGTATTTTCTGATTGTAATATGCTTACAATTTTCTGTGAGATAGAAAGCCAGCCTAGTGAATGGGGCTCAATTTGGAACTATTCAAATAGACCAGTGTATTGGGGGCTTAATGTCACGTGGGAGTATGTTGACGGAGTGCCTACGCCGATTGAGAGCGGGGTGGAAAGCCAGAGTTATAGTGACATTGAGGGTGTTCAAGAGGAAGGCTTTGGAATAGTGATTAAGGAAAAAAGGAAGGAAGAGGTTTAGGGTTTTAATATAGTTTTGAGAGGCTGGTTAGTGGTTGCGAGAGTAGCGGGCTAAGTTGAGGTTTTGAGTGGATAGAGGGCGTTAAACATAAAGATTAGTTAGAACATTTTAATTACAAATTAAACATATTTTGTGTGGATAGTGTGTAAATGGTGAGTGTATAGGAGTGCGGTCACGAGAGGTGAGAGCCCTTAGGGCGACGTCTCGCGTGGTCGCACGTTTAATGTAAAGATGCGTCAAATCTATCTAGAAGATTATTTGTTCGTAAAACATCCTATATAGAGCGTTTATATAAAACTCTTATCTAAGACACGTTATATTAAACGACTACACAAAGTGCCTACGTAAAGAGTTTATATAAATTTTTCATATAAAACTTTTGCATAAAACGCCCACATAAAATGTTTACATAAAATGCTTGCGTATAAACAATTAATAATCTAATCTAATTGACTTTTGTAAAAAAAAATAATACACTACTATTTGTTAATGTTTAAGACAAGATTTACGTATAAATTTTAGAGAGTTTTTGTAATTCACTTAAAAACTTTTAGTTTTTGAACTTAGGTTAAAATGCTCTTTGTATTTGTTTTTAAACTATATTAATTTAAAAACAAAAAAGGAAAAATTTATACTTAAAACGTGTCTTTAGTGCAAAAAAGGTAGAAAAGATTATGGATTACAGTAGAATAGAAAAAAAGTGGCAAGATATTTGGGAGAAAGAAAAGGTTTTTGAGGCGCAAGATTTTAGTTCTAAGCCAAAGTTTTACGGGCTTATTGAATTCCCATACCCATCGGGGACGGGGTTACATATTGGGCACATTAAGGCGTTTTCTTCAATGGAAGTTGTGTCTCGTATGAAAAGACTACAAGGTTACAACGTATTATTTCCTATAGGTTGGGACGCGTTTGGGCTTCCTACTGAAAACTACGCCATAAAGCACAACATTCCACCCCGTGTCGCCACAGACGAGAACATAAAAAACATAAAAAAGCAACTAAAAAAGAGTGGCTTTTCTTTCGACTGGGAAAGAGAAATTGACACAACAGACGACAAGTACTACAAGTGGACGCAGTGGATATTTTCTAAGATGTTTGAGAGAGGACTAGCGTACAAAAGTAAAGCGCTTGTCAACTATTGTCCAAGTTGCGACGTAATTTTGTCAAACGAGGAGTCACAAGGGGGGATATGTGATAGGTGTTCGTCTCAAGTTGTGCAAAAGGAAAAAGAGGTTTGGTTTTTAAAGATAAGAGATTACGCCGAGAGGCTTCTTAAAAACTTAGACGACCTTGATTTTCCAGAACGAGTTAAAGAAGAACAAAGGCACTGGATAGGAAAAAGCGAAGGGGCAGAAGTTGACTTTAAAGTAAAGGTAGGAGGGGAAGTAAAAGATACCCTTAAAATTTATACTACAAGG
>CALWKI010000023.1 GCA_944381235.1 uncultured Clostridia bacterium | reverse complement strand
TATTGCGCACTCAACCGCCATTTGACTGTTTTTATCTTGCTTTAACGCCTCATCTAAAAAACTATCTGCAATATAATCACATGTCTTATCAGGATGCCCTATGTTTACGCTTTCACTAGTAATAACTTTTTTCATAACCTCTCCTTAAAATTGTTTTTTTCATAAAGAGAGTAAAAAGAAAAACCCATCGTTTTACCGATGGGTAGTATTTCTCATATTAAACCATCGGTCAGCCTTTAGCACCTTGAAAACTCAGGTTGCTGTGTGGTCATTGGGGCTGTCCCTCACACACTCTCTATGGATATTTTATTATACCATAAAAACTTTGTTTTTGTAAATAAAAACACCTTTTTAACAAAAAATTTTTAAAGTCAGATATTTTTTATGAATTTTGACTTAAAACAGTTATTTTTACTCTCATTACAATTTTCTATAGTACAATATATTCAGTTATTTAACTTTTTGATTATATTTTCTATTTTTCTTAAACTAGTCAGCAATAAATAAACAGTAAATAGTTTTTGATACTTCTATCTCTTTAGGCGTAAGACTTATATTGTTATCTACACTATATAAAGTCTTTGCAACTCTTGGACTAAATTCTAAATTTTCATTTGTTACAAAATTATCATCAAAAGGCTTAAAACTAATTTTTTTACACTCTATTATCTTTTTTCCAGCAACTTTTGCAAGAATCTCACCTTCATATAGCGCATCCTCGTACGCATCTTTTAGTATCTCGTCTACATATTTTCTTTTGTTTGAAACATAAAAACTCATCTCACATGTAGGAGCACTTTCTAGTTTTGAAACACTTAGCATTATCTTATTAAAAAGGTCGTTATCATATTTAAATTTTAACTCGCAATTTTCGTTAAAAAGATAATTTACGACCTCATAGTTTTTATTTTTTTCATTATATCTTTTTTCTTCTGTAATAAAATAATTATTGGTTTTTATATCTTTTTCACCAAATCCAAGTTTAACAAGGCTACTTATCAATTCCGATCTATTCTTTATACCATCACTTATTACTTTTTCATAACTTGCGTTTTTACTATTTACTTTAAAAGTAATTTTTGTCATGTCAGGCATAACCTTTTTCTTGCCTTCAGCACTTATGTATATTTCCATTTTTATCTCCTCCCAAATCTATATAGTTATACACAATTTTTAAATTTTTGTGAATAAAAATTAATAATACCAACCAAATTTGCTTTTATTTAAATCTAAACTTTTTATTTCCTGAGTGTCTTCATTGTCTAGACTAAAGTCAAACAAGTCGATGTTTTCTTTTAACCTATTTTTGTCTTTAGATTTGGGAATAATATAAACCCCATTTTGTAAGAGAAATCTTAGTGCAACTTGAATTTCATTTTTTTTGTGTTTTTTTGCAATTTTTTTAATAGCGTCATTATTAATAATTAGACTAGCATCTGCACAAAGTGGACTCCACGCTACAACCTTTATGTTTCTTTCTTGTAAAAATTTTAAATAACTCTCTTGTTGATAAAAAATATGCATTTCAATTTGATTGACGTAAGGTGGTATTTTGCAATGATTTAATAAGTTTGTAATCTCATTTTTATTAAAATTTGACACACCTATATATCTAACTTTTTTTTCTTTTACTAAATCTTCAAGCGCCCTATACATCTCAAGGTATGCGCTATATGGCTCGTGAATTAAAACTAAGTCAATATAGTCTACACCTAAATTTTTTAGTGAAATTAAAACCGCATCATATGTTTTTTGGTAACTTGTATTTGGTGTACAAATTTTTGTTGTGATAAAAACATCTTCTCTTTTTACGTTACTCTCTCGCACCCCCTCTCCGACTTCTTTTTCGTTGCCATACATTTGTGCGGTATCAATATGCCTATACCCCATTTCAAGCGCGCTTTTTATTACTTCTATCCCGCTTCTTCCCTTTAATAAGTATGTTCCAAGTCCAATTTTTGGCATTTCCATAAAAATTTCTCCTTAATTTTAAATAAAATACTTTGAAAAAAGTTAAATTTAAGTTAATATAAAAATAGGTAGTAAATATGAATTTAATAGTTTTTGTTGATAGAGAACAAAATATTTTAAGTCCTTTTATGATAAGAGATTATAAGGAATGTTTAGATTATCTAAATAATCTTGTTGAAAATAACACAATAATCTTCGATGATAAAAGTGACAAATTAGAAAATTACTTTAAGTCTTGTAAAAAAATTTATTTCGATAAATCTAAAATAGATTTGTCTATTCCCGAATTTATTCGTCCCGTCAAAGAGGATAAAGACTATGTTGCCTCGTTTACAGATATGTATGACCAAATTGGATTTCTAGATAACGATAGAGTTTTTCTTTTTGGAAACAATTTCATTTTTTCTTCATTACAATATGTTGACAAAGTTTACCTTATTAGATTTAATGTCTTAAGTTTAAATAAGGAAAAAGAAAAATATTTTGATTTATTAAACGATCCACAGTTTGAACTTCTATCAGGTGGAGTTCCTTACTTTACTGAAACGGAAAGGTTAAACTATTCTATTTACAAAAACAAAAAAGTCAAAAAGTATATTAAACCTATAACTAAAAATTCTATCTAACAAAAATCTTAAAATAAAAATATTTTTATTAGAAAGCGTCCGCAATCTAGACGCTTTTTAAATTTTTCAAAAACTTAAGTCTCCTATTTGCTTTCACTTATTTAATTGTTCTCTCTAAGTGCCACAACTGGATCTTTTTTACTTGCAATACGAGATGGGAAAAGCCCCGCAATTAGAGTAAGTAGCATTGAAATTAAAATCAAAATAATTGCTCCAAGGACTGGCAACCTTGCCATACCAGAAATGCCGGTATAGGCAAATAAAACTATATTTATTGGAATGATAAGCAAAAGTGAAACTAGTATTCCAAAAACACCACTACTAAGCCCTATAATAAAACTTTCAGCAGTGAATACCCTGCTAACATCGCGCTTTGACGCCCCAATGCTTCTAAGGACTCCAATCTCTTTTGTTCTCTCAATCACAGAAATATATGTAATAATTCCAATCATAATAGAACTGACGACAAGAGACACTCCGACAAATGCAATTAAAACATATGTAATTGCAGAAATTATGGTAGATATTGTACTCATCATTGTACCTACTGTGTCAGAATAGGTAATAATATTTTCTTGTTTATTTTGTGAAAGCATAAGATTGTTATACTCTTCAATTATGTTAGTAATTTGCGATTTTGACTCAAAGTCTTTTGGGTAAATTCTAATTGAGTAAGGAGAAGTTATGTCAATATAACCTAATGTTGCAAGTAGGTTTTGTCTTTGAGTTTCAATCTCTTCAGCGCTTCCAGTAAATACCTCATTTGTAAGTATATTGGTATCGCTTTCTCTTTGTAGTTGCATTACTTCGCTATTATTGCAAAAATCAATTATGTAACTCGTAAGTTTTGAGGTGTACCCTATATTTGTACTTATACTATGCGCGCTAAAATCTGGCTTTTCTCTAATTATGCCAGACACTTTAAGCGTTATGGTCTTATCAGGATCGTTATAAATTTCTTGCAAATATCTATTATATTCAGCCAAATTATAATTCTCATTGCTTGTATCTTTTAAATCATTTATATCAACATATTTACCATCAATATTAACAAAATATGAACTTCTTGGAATAATCTTGTATTCAGTGTTTAACAACTCGTCATAAGTAAATGTGGTGTCTTCCGCCTCGGAATCTTCCCCTATTACATAATTACTTAGCAAAGTTTCAAGTTTGCTTTGATCAAGAAGTCCAAGAGCAAAAAGCGTATAATCGGTAATTTGGTAGTTCTCGTCAACTACAATCATTATTTCGTTATACTCATCTGCCCAAGTACTATTTTCACCAACCAGTTCATACTGTTCCTCAAGCAACTCTTGATTATCCAGCATTTCTGACCAAAATGTACTCGAAAAAACGCTAAAAGTACTATTTTCACTAAACATTCCGGCAATTAGCGAAAACCTTCTTAATGCGTCCGGATTTGCCTGTAAATATGCGTAATTTTCACTATAATACTTGGTAATAACATTATTGAAAATCTCTGTACTATTTACTGGGACAAGCCCATTAACATCACTATTTAAGTATGCATTAATGCTTAAATCATAAACATATTGAACTGCACTTGCATATCTATTTATGTCGTCAACAACCGTAGTTTCAAGGTAAGTCTTTAACTCCTTTAAGTTGTTTTGAGCTGTTGAAGAGTTAAACTGTGAAAGCATCTCAGTTAACTCCTCTTTTGTATGAACACTGCCGTCTTCAAAAATCACTTCTTCATCATCGTCTGACATAAAAATTTGCATAAGGCTTGCCATATTGTAACTTTCAGTATTAATAGTCACCGGATAAGTTGACAAAGTGTCTTGTTGCATCTTGTCAATGTAACCTGAGAAGCCACTAGAAATTGCAAGTATTAGAGCAATTCCAATAATTCCAATAGAGCCCGCAAAGGTAACAAGTATGGTTCTACCCTTCTTGGTAAGAAGGTTTTTAAGACTTAGCATAAAGGCTGTAAAAAACGACATTCTTTTTTTCTTATTTTTCTTTTTCAGTTCGTTTTTACTAAGTTCAGAATCGTCGGCGACACTAAGAAGTTGTTTTTCTTTCTTTTCAAGACTAGAATCAAAAGGATTTGTATCTCTTGTTACATTCCCGTCAAGCAACTTTACAATTCTCGTAGAATATTTGTCCGCTAAATCTGGATTATGAGTTACCATTACAATAAGTTTATCTTTTGAAATTTCTTTTAGTAACTCCATAATTTGAACACTTGATTCGGTATCTAGTGCCCCTGTTGGCTCATCTGCCAAAATAATTTCTGGGTCGTTTACGAGTGCACGCGCGATAGCAACTCTCTGCATTTGTCCGCCAGAAAGTTGATTTGGCTTGTTTTTTAGTTTATCACCAAGTCCTACTTTTTTAAGTACATTAGTGGCTCTTTTTCGCCTTTCCTCTTTAGACACGCCGGACAAAGTCAGTGCAAGTTCAACATTTTCAAGTACCGTTTGATGAGGAATTAAGTTATAACTTTGAAACACAAAACCGATTGAGTGATTTCTATATGTATCCCAATCTTTATCCTTGTATTCTTTAGTAGACTTTCCATTTATAATAAGGTCCCCAGTCGTGTATTTGTCTAAGCCGCCAATAATATTTAAAAGGGTCGTCTTCCCGCACCCACTAGGACCTAAAATTGACACAAACTCGCTTTTTCTAAACTCCAAATTAATGCCCTTTAGTGCGTGAGTTTCAAGGTCCCCCATTTTATAAGTTTTTTCAATATCAACAAGTTTTAACATAAACTTTCCTCTTCAAAAATAAAACTAAACAAGTATACAATATGTGACCAAAAACAAAAAGCAAAAATTAAAAAAAATAAAATATTTTAATATAAAGTATATAAACTCTTTATGATTTTTTACTAATATAACTAAAATATTCTAATACTCTTTATAACTTGCCTTAAGATATGCTTTTAGACATAAAAAAAGTGAGTTTTAAACTCACTTTTTGTTTTTTTACGCTTTGTAACTTGTTTTAACGCCAGGTCCCATTGTTGAAGAAAGAGTAATACTCTTAAGATATTTTCCCTTGCTTGCCGCAGGTTTTGCTTTAACGATTGCACTCATAATAGCATCATAGTTTTCAAGCAACTTTTCTACTCCGAAACTTACTTTACCAATACCAACATGAACAATGTTTGTCTTATCAAGTCTATATTCAACTTTACCAGCCTTAACATCGTTAATCGCCTTTTTAACATCCATTGTGACTGTTCCGCTCTTTGGATTTGGCATAAGTCCTTTTGGCCCAAGAATCTTTGCAACACGACCTACAAATCCCATCATATCAGGAGTTGTAATGCAAACGTCAAAATCTAGCCAACCGCCTTGGATTTTTGCAATAATTTCTTCAGCACCTACGATATCAGCACCATTTTTAGTTGCTTCATCTGCCTTGTCACCCTTTGCAATAACAAGAACTTTTTTAGTCTTACCTGTACCATTTGGAAGAACAACAGTTCCTCTAACTTGTTGGTCAGCACTTCTACCATCAACACCAAGTTTTACGTGTAGTTCTACACTTTCGTCAAACTTAGCCTTTGCTGTCTTAAGTACTAATTCCATTGCCTCTTTTGGATCATACGTGTTAGTCCTGTCCACAAGGGCGCTAACTTCTAAATATCTCTTACCTCTTTTCATGTACTTCGCCCTCCTTAGTCAATAACCTCAACACCCATGCTCCTTGCTGCTCCTTCAATCATAGACATAGCACTCTCAATACTACTTGCATTAAGGTCTGGCATCTTTGTCTCAGCAATTTCTCTAATTTGAGCCTTGGTGATTTTTGCGACTTTTTGTTTGTTTGGCACAGCACTTGCTTTTTCAAGTCCGCATGCCTTCTTAATTAAGACCGCTGCTGGTGGGGTCTTAAGAACCATAGAGAAAGACCTATCCTCCATGATTGTGACAACTACAGGTATGATAAGCCCTGCCTTGTCTGCTGTTTTGTCATTAAACTCTTTTGTAAAACCTGCAAGATTAATCCCGTGTGGTCCAAGTGTAGAACCTACTGGTGGTCCAGGGGTTGCTCTGCCGGCTGGTAGTTGAAGTTTTACAACTGCCTTAACCTTTTTCTCTGCCATAATTTCCTCCTACTTGGCGAGGGTGGTTTTTCGCGAATGCATAAAAGATTTACATTCTCCCACCTTATATGACATAGGAAAACTCCCATGCCTTAATAACCTTTTAACTTAAAATTTAGTAAGTCTCAAGTGTTATTAACTAAATTTATGATACTTAAATTACTCTTATTTGTGAGAAATCTAAGTCTACTAAAGTGTCCCTACTAAACATTTCCACATTTACTTTACACCTATGATTTAACGCGTCAACGCTTTTTACTGTTCCAACAAGAGACATAAGTGGCCCATCAATGACCTCAATTTTATCATTTGGCTTGACGTCAATGTTTACATTAGGTTTTTCAAGGTGAAGTTTTCTGATTTCCTCTTCAGTAAGTTCAAGAGGTCTACCTTTTGGCCCAACAAACCCCGTAATTCCTCTAGTCCTCGTAATATTATGCCAAAGATCATCCCCATATTTCATCTTTACAAGAAGATAACAAGGCATAAGTTTTCTACTTACCAACTTCTTTTTCCCATTCTTTTCTTCTATTGTCTCTTCCATAGGAATAACAATATCAAAAATTCTGTCTTCTAAATTATACTTTTTTACAACCACTTCGAGATTGTCCTTTGCAACTTGTTCGTATCCCGAATAAGTGTGTAAAACATACCATTTTGCTTCTAGTTTCTCTTCCATTTGACTCTCCACGTACATTTTTAGTTAATAAGTAGGCCAGATAATAAACCAAGAAGATAATCAATACCAAATAACACAACGGTAAAGATTAACACAACAAGAATAACAACCCCTGTTTTTTTAACAACACTACCAAAGGTTGGCCACGTAACTTTTTTAAGTTCCCCAGCAGAATCTTTAATCTTTTTAGATAGTCCTGGTTTTTTCTCTTTTTTTGCCTTTTCTTTCTTTTTTAACTTTTCTTGCTTCTTCTGTTCTTTGAGTTCTTCTTTCGTCAAGACTTTTTCTTCTGCGACTTTTTCTTTTTTAGCCATTTAAAACTCCTTTAAAAAACCAACAAAAAAACTAAAGACAAAAATTACTTTGTCTCTTTATGTTGAGTGTGCTTTTTGCAAAATCTACAATACTTTTTCATTTCGATTCTATCAGGATCATTCTTTTTGTTTTTATAAGTATCATAATTTCTTTGTTTGCATTCCGTGCAAGCAAGTGTAATTCTGTCTCTCATAGTCACTAACACCTTTTTTTCAAAAAATTAACACCCCAAATTCGAGAGTGTTAATTATTATTACCATAATTTTATACTATTGTCAATGCTTTTTATAAAAATTTATAAAATCTTCACGTAAAACTTGTTCTTTAATCTTATTGCTGTTTTTCAGTTTCTGCAATAGTTTTTTTGTTAACATTATCCTCTAAATACACCTCCATAACGGACTCTGTAAGTCTTGTGTTTACATCAGCATATTTTGTGAGGCTTTTAATGGTTTTTGTATCTCCGTCATTTATAATAAGTAAAATTTGTGGAATAAGGTTTTTCTCTTGTTGTCTAATAAGGGCATTTGCATAATCGCAATATGGACTTGGATAATTTCTTGCTACAATTAGTACTCTAGGGTCTATTACAGAGTAATAATCATCTGATTGCTCTTTGTCATACTTCCACGCTTTACGGTCGTTTACAGCTTCTTCTGTTGCTTTTGTCGTAAAAGTCGCGGCGTAAGATACCTGTGAATTTGTCCCCGCTGGAATTTCTGAGCCTGTAGTGTCATCTTTTCTTATAATATCTTTTAGTTCCCCTACGTTTTTATCCGTAATTCTATACAAATTAAACATTGTCTTACATTTGTTTCCCTCGTTATGCACTCCCCCATCTTCTGCGTCATAAACATTTGCAACTAGTTGATAAACTAGTTCTGAATCCATATTTTTTACAATTTCGTTAAATTTACGCATCTCTTCTGTTTTTTCCACTATTTCAACTGGAGTAACTTCATTATAAAAATACATATTCTCACCTCGTGAAACAATTTTAACATATGTCACACAATTTGTAAATACCCAAATTTAATAAAGCCTTATCCTCTTACATAACTTTCTCTTCTTCAGAATCTTTTGAATCGTCTAAATTTTTCCCTTCAATTTTATTTGGAGAAACTGAAGCATCCTTCACATAATCTATAGGTTTTGTTTTTTCATTTGTTTTAACTCGGTCTGTATCTAACGCACCAAAGCCCCGACCTTCTTGTTTTTTTTCTTCAATATGTGCCTTAATAGCGCTGTCCATTTTGGTGGCTAGAGGGTTGTGGCTAGACGCTACCTCTTTTAGGCTCTGCTCTTTTAATGTGTTCGATGTGCTAGTTGTGTTGGAGATAACTGGTTTACTAATATTAATTTTTTCTATGCTTGATTTCTCATTAGGTTGTGCAGTTTGAGATTCTTGCTGTCTCTTTTGAAGAATTGCAGGACTACCTCTATAATCAGGCTTTGCATTTGGTTTCTTATTCTGTTTGTTTCCTCCTCCGCCACCTCCACCTTTTGGCTTACTCGACGTACCTCCTCCTTTTGCTTTGCTTCTTGTCATAAACGGAGTTTCTTTCCTTTCTTTTTGTGGAGAAGAAGACTTAACTTTTGTTGCTTTCTTTACTTGTGGTTTAGAAGGTTTTTTAGTTCCGCCACTTGATTTTTTTGTATTTGACTTGCTAGAAGATTTTGTCGCCCCGCCTTTTTTCTGTGCTTTTGCAGGTGTTACTTTTTTAACAGGTTGTTCCTGCTTTTTAATTTCTTGTTTCTTTTCAACTAAGGCTTTGACTTTTTCTTCTTTCGTTTTTGTTTCGTCTTTTATAATTCCTTGCTTTAATGCCTCTTCTAAAACCTTTTCCTTTTGCTGTTTTGCCGTAAGTTGTTTCATTAAAGGCTTGTCTAGAGTTTTCTTTTCCCCTTTTTTGCCTTTGGCTACTTGCTTTGACAACTTATCTTCAAACTGCAACTTAACCTCGTTTTGCTTTTCTTCATTTTTCTCAAGATGCGCACGCGTTGCATTATTAATTGTTTCCCTAATATATTTTTCGTCAACCTCTTTTTGTGCGTCTTGAATATATTTCTCAATATTTTTATTTCTTACGTTTATGACTTCAAGGTAAATTTTTTTAGTATTTTCATCTTGCAAATCTTTTTCGGTCGTCACCATTTCTATTGCCGACAAAAGAATCTCACTTGTCGCCCTATTATATGTTGCCTCGTCTTGTGTGTCAAAAATCTCTTTTCTGTCCCTTAGTCTTTTCATAAACTCATTAATGACACGCTTTCCGTACTCGCCACCATTTTGTAAAATTTCATACATTTGCTTAAAGTACTCTTTTTCCTCACCCTTGGTTTTTTCTTGTAATTTACTTGAAAGAAGGGATAAGTACATTTTCCTAAGAAGAATGTTTTCAAAATTAAAAAACTCTTCGTACTCTTTTCCAAAGTCATCCTCTGTTTCATAAATATTAAAATTTCTAAAAATAATTTTTTCAGGAATTTTTTCTTCGGCTAGTGACAATGTGTCAACAACTTCTTCATATACCTCAACATACTCGCCCGCCTCTCTACTCACCGTTTCCACAAGGTACAATACGGCTTCAACCTTTGAAATTTTTAGTTTGAAAAAGAACGTTCCAAAAATAGGCAATTCAGACTTTAAGTCGTAGATTTTATCCCTGTCCTCTTCGCGAGTATTATAAATTAGTTTTGGAATGCTAATAAGTTCGCTTCTAATCTCGGGAATTACAATATAGTTACCATATTTATCATAACTACCAAGCCTTTTATTCTCTATGATGTCACGATTTTGCTCATCTTTACAACTTTGAATCGCCTTTTTTTCAACAATATCTTCCCCATTTTCTCTTTTATAAGAAAACTCGTCTTTCTTTTCATTTTCCATCGTTCACCTTCCTCTTTTAGTTAACCCCACTACAAATTTTCAAGTCTTCTTTTCTGGTCCTCAATTTGAAGTTGTGTTAATAAATCATCAATATCTCCATTCATAAACTCTGTAAGATTATATGAAGTATAATTAATTCTATGGTCGGTTATTCTGCCTTGTGGAAAGTTGTAAGTCCTTATTCTTTCACTCCTATCTCCCGTGCCAACCTGCGACTTTCTCGTATCTGCATACTCTTTGTTTTTTTGTCCTTGATAGTAGTCGTATAACTTTGACTTTAAAATCATCATTGCCTTTTCTCTATTTTTAAGTTGGCTCCTTTCATCTTGACAACTTACAACAATATTAGTAGGTAAATGAGTAATTCGTATTGCCGAATCAGTTTTATTTACATGCTGTCCTCCAGCACCGCTACTTCTATACGTATCTATTCTTAAATCTTTATCGTCAATAGTAAACTCCACCTCTTCAAGTTCTGGCAAAACCGCCACCGTTACAGTTGATGTGTGGACTCTACCTTGACTTTCAGTTTCCGGCACACGTTGAACCCTATGAACACCACTTTCATATTTTAATTTACTATACGCCCCATGCCCTGAAATCTGAAAGGTTATCTCTTTTATCCCGCCAAGTTCAATCTCATTTTGATTTAAAATTTCGGTTTTAAATCTATGTTTTTCGGCGTACATCATATACATTCTCGTAAGGTCTCCCGCAAAAAGTGCCGCCTCGTCTCCTCCTGCCCCCGCACGAATTTCCATAATTACGTTTTTGTCATCATTTTCATCCTTTGGTAAAAGAAGGATCTTTAATTCTTCGTTTAATTTCTCTTTTCTCTCTTTACCACTTTCTATTTCTTCGTCTAAAAGTTGACACATTTCTTCGTCTTTTTCTTGCTTTAAAAGAACTTCATTTTCACTTAGTTCTTTTTCACATCTTTTTAGTTCCTCATACTTTTCAACAATTGGAGTAAGGCTACTATGCTCCTTCACCAACTTTTGCCAAGTTTTATTATCAGCAATAACCTCTGGGGCAACAATTTTTTTTGTAAGTTCTGCGTATTTTTCTACAATACTATCTAGTTTGTCAATCATGTCTTAACCTCGCTAATACTTCCAACAACAATCCTATCACACCCTGAATAGTCTTTGTAACAAGTAGTAATATATCCTTGCTCTTTAAATAATTTTTCAACTGCCTCTCGCTGTTTACTACCTATTTCCATAAAGATTTTACCGTTTTTCGCTAAAAAGTCTTTTGATTTTTTTGCCAAAATTTTGTAGTAGTCCAACCCGTCCTTACCGCCAAAAAGCGAGATTTTTGGATCGTAATTTTTAACTCCTACTGGTAAATCTTCATACTCAGATTCCGTAATATATGGTGGATTACAAGTTATTATATCAAATTTATCTTGACTTTTCAACCTTTCAAACATATTTGATTTTATTATCTCAACATTCTCTTCTATACCAAGTAGCCTTTTGTTTTCCTTTGCAACAACAAGCGCGTTTGGAAAAGTGTCTGAAAGTACAAGTGTTTTTATCTTATTCGGACGCAACTTCTTTATACTTAGCCCTATACAACCTGTCCCTGTACATATATCTAAAATTCTTACTTTTTCTTGTCTACAATCTATTTCATTAATAACCTTTTCTACCAAAAGTTCAGTTTCAACCCTTGGGGCTAGTACCCATTTGTTTACTTTAAATTCAAATCCGCAAAAATTTTGCTTTCCAAAGATTTTATTTAAAGGCTCACCCCTAAGTCTTTTTATCAGTTTTCCATTTACTTTTTGTCTTTCTTTTTTACTTATTATTTCCTTTAAAAAAACTTGCTCTCTAGTCAGATTTAAAGAATACATAACAAGCAAATATTCCTCATCTTTTGAGTAATCGCAAAGAGACATTAATTTTGTTTTTAAATTGTTTAAATATGCTTTAAACCCTTCCATCTACTTCTCCAAAAACATAATAATATCTTGATAAACACTTTCTTTTATTGGTTCATTCAAAATTTCGTGTCTTGCGTTGTCGTATAGTTTTAAATCAACATTTAATCCTAAATTTTTATAAAAGTTATAAAGTTTTGTAACGCTTTTGCCCATACTCCCCACTGGGTCTGATTTCCCAGAAATGACAAGAATAGGCTTTGTCTTATCAATTTTTTTAAGGTTTTCTTTTTTATAAATTCTTGAAAAAGCGCTGAAAAAATCTACATAAAACTTTGCGCTAAAAGGTTTCCCGCAAAATTTATCCGCAAAGTATTTCTTAACTTCTATTTCATCAGTATTTAGCCAACTCCCCGTTTTAACTTTTTTATTATATCCGCCAAAGTTTATTTTTTCAATAAGTTTTGCAGGTGCGTCCTTACCTTTATTTTTCATGGTTATTTTCGCAATCATTTTACCAAGCTTTACATCAAGTCGGTTTTTCATTAGTGCGCTACCACAAATAATTGCCTTGTCATATAGGTTACTATTTTCAATGTAGTTTTGGGTTATAAATGAACCATAACTATGCCCAAAGATATAAAGTGGAAGATTATATTCGTCTTTTAGTTTTTTTGAAATAAAAAACTCATCTTTTAATGTGTCTAAAAACAAATCTTCTCCGTCATATTTGCCAAGACCTTCTTCGCCAGAAGTCCTTCCATGTGCTCTATGGTCATCTGCAAAAACAATATACCCACTTTTATTTAGCATTTTTGCAAAGTCTTCATATCTGCCTGCATGCTCTGCCATACCATGAATAATTTGCACAACACCTTTTGCGTTTTCAACATCATCCCATTTATAAAAATAAATTTTAGTCTTGTCAAAACTTTCAAAAAAACCTTTTTCCATAATGTATTCCTTTTATTTCTTTAAACTCTTTTTTACCGCCTTTCTCCAACCACGAAGAAGTGGTTTTATTTCAATTAAACTAAGCCCTGGAATATATCTTTTCTTTTCAATAAGTAGTTTCTTTATTTCCTCCAAATTCTTATATGCACCAGTTGCAAGTCCTGTCATAAAAACTGAACCAAGGCAAGTGCTTTCATGATTAAATTCCTTAAGTGTTACCCTTAAAATATTTGCTTGAAACTGCATTAAAAATTCGTTTTTGCTTGCGCCTCCGTCTACATGTAACTCTTTTATTTTTAACTTTCCTTCTTTCGAGGCGGCTTTTAAAACATCCTGCGTAGAATACGCCATACTTTCAAGCACTGCACGGGCAATGTGTCGTCTGTCTGTCCCTCTTGTCATACCACAAATAATCCCTCTTGCATCCATATCCCAATACGGAGTACCAAGTCCAGTAAAAGCAGGTACCAAGTACACACCTTCATTGTTTTTTAAACTCGTCGCAAGAGTAGTTAATTCGTCGGGGTCTTTTGCTATACCTAAATTGTGGATTGCCCAGTCAACAACACTCCCTGCATTAAAGACGCTTCCTTCCAAAGCATAATTTACTTGATTTTTTAACTTATACGCAATGGTTGTTAGTAATCCTTTCTTGCTTTTTATTCTATCTTTTGCTGTATTCACAAGCATAAAACAACCTGTTCCATAGGTGTTTTTTGCCATCCCCTTTTCAAAGCACCCCTGTCCAAAGAGTGAACTCTGCTGGTCACCAATGAGTCCTGCAATTATAATTTCATTCCCAAAGAGATTTGTTGTTCCGACCACTTCGTCATTTGCAACTACTCTAGGCAATGCCTTTGGTGGAATACTAAATAATTTTAACAAATCTTCATCCCAACGGCAAGTCTGAATATTAAAAAGCATTGTCCTTGAGGCATTAGTAATATCAGTTACAAAACTTTTCCCTTTTGTAAGTTTATACACAAGAAAACTCTCTATTGTCCCAAAACAAAGCCTATTATCAACTATCGCTCGCCTAACTTCTTTAACATTATCAATAAGCCACTTCATTTTTGTTGCGGAAAAATACGCATCAGGAATAAGCCCAGTTTTACTTTGAATTATTTTAGCCCTTGGACTCTTTTTCAACTTCTCACACATTCTCGCCGTCCTTCTACATTGCCAGACAATAGCGTTGTATAACGGCTTTGTTGTGTTTTTGTCCCACGCGACAGTGGTCTCTCTTTGGTTAGTAATACCAATGCCTATTATATCTTTTGCATCAATTTCACTTGTTACTCTAACTAAACATTGTTTGACCTTTTCCCAAATTTCCTCTGCATCGTGCTCTACCCAAGCAGGTTTTGGAAAATACTGCTTAAAATGCTCCTTTTCAATTCTTACAATCTTTTCTTGTTCTTTATCGTACAATAATGCCCTTACTGATGTTGTTCCAGCATCTATTGTCAAAATATATTTCATAGACTCTAAACCCCTTAACTATGCTTTTTTATTTTGTAGTTTAACATAAAATTAGATTTTATCAAAATACTTTTAATTGGTTGACTTTTAATTTTTATAGATTTATCCTATTTTTAATAGTTAGTATAAAAAACTTGAATTTTATGTAAAAGGATTAGTTTAGATGCAGGAGTATACAGTTGCAATTTTTGGCGCAGGCATTATTGGGGCATTTATCTTTGACAATCTTACACTAAAAGGCGTAAAATGCGTTTTAATTGAAAAAACCGAAGACGTCTCACTTGGCGCGACTAAGGCAAATAGCGGTATTATTCATGCAGGATATGATTGTGAGCGTGACTCACTTAAGGCAAAATTTAATGTCAGAGGAAACGCGCTTTACTTTGACATTGCCTCTAGACTTGGTGAAAGAATTGGCAACACTGGCTCTTTAGTGGTTGGGGATAAAAATAGTTTGCCTGTTTTAAAGGAATTACTTTCAAGAGGAGAATATAACGGGGTCAAAAATCTAAAAATTTTAACGCGAAATGAACTTTTAAAACTTGAAAAAAATTTAAGTCAAGAAATAGAATACGGCTTATTTGCAAAAGACGCAAAAATTATCTCTCCTTATCATTTTACTATCGCCCTTGTTGAAGAAAGCCTTTTAAATGGCGGTGAAATAAAATTAAATTATCTAACTAAAAAAATCAAAAAAGAAAATGAAAAATACCTTATTTCAGACGGAAAGGACGAATTTTACGCTAAATATATAATAAATGCCTGTGCTGAAGGAGTAAATGAAATTGGAAAACTCTTAAAAGAAGACGAAATTCCTTTAACCTACACGAAAGGTGAATATATTTTACTCGACAAAAGTGAAATTGGACTTGTATCCCGTCCAATTTTTCCACTGCCTAGCGAAAAGGGAAAAGGAATACTTGCTTCAGTTACTGTTAACGGGAATACTTTCTTTGGTCCAACAGCAGTTGACGTAAAAAACTATGATACTTCTTTTTCATATAGTAGCCTAAATTTAATTAAATCAAACGTCACAAAAATGATTGACAATATTAATTTCAAAAAAACAATTAGGCTCTACGCCGGTGTTCGTGTAAAACACGGGAAAGATTTCTTCATTAGTTTCGACAATAAAAATAAAAACTATATTGTAATTGCCGGCATCTCTTCCCCAGGCCTTTCAAGTGCGCCTGCAATAGCAGAATATGTTGTAAATCATTTAATAGATGATGGCTTACAAACCAAAAAAATTGACTTTAAGAAACGGACGCCTTACACAAATATTTTAACTATGTCTCAAGACGAATTATCAAATTTAATTAGCCGAGACAAAAATTATGGGGAAATTGTGTGTAATTGTGAAAAAATTACAAAAGGCGAAATATTAGAAGTTCTAAAGACTACTCCTTACCGCCTCACCACTGACGGAATAAAAAGAAGGTTAAGAGTTACTATGGGAAGATGTCAAGGCTCATTTTGTTATACAAAATTAATAAAAATAATGTCGGAATTTTATAAAGTAGACGAAAAAGAGATAATGTTTAAAGACCACACAAGTTTAGTCACTAGTGACATAAAGGAGGGTGGGATATATGATACAAAATAAATTTTATGATGTTGCCGTCGTAGGTGGCGGAAGTGCGGGACTGGCAAGTGCTTTAAAAGTGGCAAAAGAGAATTTAAGCGTAGTTATCATTGAAAGAGACAATACATTGGGTGGAATACTAAACCAGTGCATTCATAATGGGTTTGGTTTAAACTACTTTAAAGAAGAACTTACAGGGCCTGAGTATGCAAGACGTTTTATTGAACAAGTACAAAATGAAAAATTAGACGTAATGCTAAACACCACTGTTCTAAGCATTGAAAACGGCTTTAATCTCAAATGTATTTCAAGCGCTGGACTTTTTAATATTAAAGTAAAATCTGTAATTCTCGCAACTGGATGTCGAGAAAGACCCGCTGGTGCGATTAACCTATGCGGAGATAGACCTTGTGGCATAATTAGTGCTGGTAGTGCACAAAAAATTGTAAACTTGCAAGGAAAAATGATAGGCAAAAATATTGTAATTGTCGGAAGTGGTGATATCTGACTTATTATGGCAAGGCGTCTAAGATTTGAAGGTGCAAATGTCCTTGGCGTTTATGAGGTTCTTCCTTATCCAAGCGGGCTTAAACGTAATATTGTACAATGTCTTGAAGATTATAATATTCCGCTTTTCTTATCAAAAACGGTTGTAGAAGTTGTCGGAAAAAACAGAGTTGAAGGTGTATATGTTGCACCAGTTAATCCAGATTTTTCTTTTAATCTTGACAAAAAAGAATTTATAAAATGCGACACAATTGTTTTAAGTGTTGGTCTCACGCCATCAAATGAACTAGCGGATGACCTAGGTGCTAACACTAACAAAATCACCGGCGGGTGTGAGGTAGACGAGTATTTACAAACAAGTGTGCCCGGCATTTTTAGTTGTGGCAATGGTTTACATGTTCATGACATAGTTGATAATGTATCTCGCGAAGCAGAGACGGCGGGAGAAAATTGTGTAAAATTTGTGAAAAACTTACTTGGAGCAAGTAAGCCTCAACATAAAGTAATCTTTGGTAAGGGGCTAAGGTATGTTAACCCTAGTTTTTGCTATGAAGGCACGGATATATTAACCCTTAAATTTAGGTCGTCAAACATATTTAAAAATGCGGATATTGTTGTTAAATGCAAAGACACAGAAATTAGAAGAATTTCTAAAAAAATTATATTACCTGCAGAAATGGAAAATGTAGTTATTTCAAAAAAGGACTTAAAAGACGACATTTTTGTTTGTATAGAGGAGAAATAAATGAAAGAAAAGATAACAGAACTCACTTGCATTATGTGTCCAGTTGGGTGTAATTTGCTTGTAAAACAAAACGAAAATGGAATTA
>CALWKI010000022.1 GCA_944381235.1 uncultured Clostridia bacterium | reverse complement strand
AGTTGTCTACCATGACTCCATTGTAGAGTTTTACCAAGGTATGTTGTTGGGTTTCCCATGAGGTCATAATCAATAATTTGGTTGTTGTATGATAAAAGTTGATCTCTCCATCCAGTAACAGGATAGGTATAAGGAATAACTATACCATTTGTTAGGTTTTCTGTTTGAGTTATTGTATAGCCATACTCAACTTTTCTTACAATATTTCCGCCACCGTCATATTCATAAGTAGTAGTTTTATTGAGTTTCTTGTTGTTTTCTCTAACTAGTCTTGAAATTGAATCATATTCAAAGCTTTGAACAAGTTCTCCATTTTCAAAGACCTTAGTAATATTCCCTTTTGTATCATATGAATACTTTAAGTTGTCTTTAATAACGCCATTTATTCCAAACCATTCACTTGCAATTAGATTTGAGGTTTGACTGCCAACTTGTTTGTAGTTAAAGAGTTTTGTATAAAGATTTGCTAACTTTGTTTCTTTTACTCTACCCAGTTTATCATAGACATAACTTTCTGTCATATCTCCAATGTTAATACTATTTAATTTTGTATTTGGAGTAGAAATATCAAAGTTGTTAGAATATGTAGTTGTGTTATCTCCTATGCTTATAGTTGTATTTATTACATTATCATATTTGTCATAAGTATATGTTAGAGTAATAGATTTGTTATTTTGAGTATAAGATTTAGAAATTACTCTTGCATATTCGTCATACTCTACTATTGTTTCTGAATTTAGGTCGTTATCTAATGTTCCAGTAAGATTCCCATAGCCATCATAACTATTTTTAAGCATTGTAGAAGAAATATTGTTTTTGTCTACAAAGTCAATTTGAGTAATATTGCCATCTAGATCTGTGTAAGTAATAAATTTTTCTTGCAAAGCATTAGTAGTAGTTGCCTTCTTACCAATAACCACATTTAGAGTAGAGCCATCTTCTAAGGTTTGTGGACCCATAATATCTTGATATTCTGTTTCTAGATAGTCTACACCTGCAAGGCTAACACCAGTTTGATTTCCAAACCCATCGTAAGTAAAATTAATTTCTATATCATTATGAAGAAGTCCCGTGAGTAGATTTCCTGTATAATTTAGCGTATTACTATTAACCTCATTATTAACAGTAGTTGTTATTTGAAGAAGAGTATCATCATAGGTATCATAGCCATAACTAGTTTTATTCCCGTCCATGTCAGTAGTCGTCTCAACCAAATTTGTTTTATCAATATATGTATTTTGTGCAACCTTTTCGCCAAAGTCATTAAACTCACTATCAGACTTACCCTTGTCGTCATATTCATTAACTGATACAAATCTGTTTGCCGGTTCATCTTTATGATAAGTGATTGATTTAATTAAAGAGCCCTTATCATTATATACTTTTTCATTGACCATTCCATCAAACGACACACTTTTAATTAAAGAGCCATTGTCGTTATAATAGTACTCTGTTACAAACTCCTCTTTACTTATTAAGTCTTTAATAATTGCCTTTTCTAATTTTTTATTGTCGTCATATTTATAGTATGTAACATATTTACTATTGCTTGATTGTTCAAAGGTTTTAAGATTATTGTCAAACTCAGAATAGCTCCAACTTCCCTCTTTAAGCGACATTCCAAAAAACTTTGCAGAGCCAGTATTATTGGTATAATCAAAGTAAACAGTTATTTCTTTAAGTTCGTCGTTAGCATCCAAACTAATTGTTACTGGACAGGCACAATATTGCCACTCAGTATTCATCCAATCGAAACTTAAATATTGTTCAGTTGTTTTTTCAGTACCATTATTCAAATATTTTAGTTCTGCACGCAATTCGAACCTACGGTTTTTCTTGTAAGAGTCGATATCTAGATATTCCTCATCATCACAGTTCCCACAATAATCATTATTGTGTCTTGAGACCCATGCCGCATCCGCTTTTGCCCAGCCTGACAACACTAAATTAGATATTCCGTCTTTCTTAATTTTTTCTATAACATCATTAGATACTTTATAAGAAATAATTGGGCTAGTTAAATCACAAACAAGAACTTCATCCCCATTATTCTCTGCTGGAATTGAAAGTGAAACTATATCGTCCCCACATTCAACTCCCTCTCCTATGTAGTTTTCTGACACTACCGGAGTAGCAATAGATGTAGAGTCTTTAAGCAAATTTTCTGCTTTTGCCACTTCTTGTATACAAAAAGAACTCTTATCTGTTACTCTTTCATAAGATGTTGCTTTTACAAAGCCTTTGCTTCATAACATTTAAACATACATGTTATTAAAAAGCTAACTACCTTTATGGCTTTTATTTGATTGATGCAATAAATATAATATCATCTCTATTATATTTCGTATTCTGTTTTAAACCCAATTCCTTTCTACATAACATTCTAAAATTATCGTAATCATTCATTTTTATTGATTTGTCTTCATAATAATATTGAGGTAAAATTATTTTACAAAAGGTATCAATTAGCTCTGAATCATCACAAGTAATAACTAATTTATTAAAACATTCACGTCCTCTAAAAGTCAATTCTTGAAAGTTATCTTTCCCTATTTTTGTTATTATATTCTCTCTTTTAGGACAGGTGTTAAATGTCTTAGTTGACAAAAAATCATCCAAAAAATTTAATGCTTCAAAAATAGCCTCTTTTTTGATTAAGTACAGTTCTTTTCGTTTGTTAATACGCAACATTGAGCATAATGAAACAATAAATGTTAAAATAATTGATATGGCTGTTAAAACACTAAGGCAAATTTCATAATCACTCATATTTTCTCTCCTTCAATTTAACTTTTAGTTCGTAAATTTTACATTTATGAATTCGCTATTTTACTTAAATATAGACTTGGGACAACTATTTCTAAAGTTAATTTCATAAAGATATTCTTCCTTAACATCAATTTATTCAGAGAGTATTATATCATAACATTTTAAAGATATATAGTAAATTTTATACTTTTTATCAACCCTTGTACTTTTTAGTACAATTTAGTATTTTACTTTGATTTTGGGATAGGGCGTGTGCTTGTCTTGAACAAGTGGCTCGGCTTTGCCTCGCCAGACAAGCACACGCCCTAAATAACTTTTATTTAACTTTAAGAAAAGGTTTAATAAAAAACGGTGGCTAAATGTGGGGGTCCGCAGGGCAAAGCCTTCTGCGCTCCCCCCCCCGCACATTTTTATCGCCACCGTTTTAATTACATTTTCGCATTTTTGCAATTACATTCTTGCAAACTTTTCCTATGAGCACACCTTCGTCAAAGCACTTGAAGTCATCAAAAAGCACCAACTTTTTTATGTAAGAATAACCGTTCATAGTCATTTCTTCACGTCCTATTTGACACGCAATATCTTCATCCATAATGTCAGATATAAAAAATTGATAAAGATTTTTACTATAAATTATCTCTTCTTTTTATATTCTGGTGTGTTGCGATATAGTAATGCATATTCATATTTTTGATGCTCTTTCATCGCCTTCTTTAGTTCTTTTTGATTTCCGCTATAGGATGCTCGCTCAAGTGCAAAATCTGCATTATCATAACCTCTTTTTAGTTCATAAAACGAGCATTTTCTTGCCATTCGTTTTTGCTTACTTGTAAAAAATCCCATGTTTACTTACCTCCTTTTTTTAGATTTTTAAAACGCTCTTAAATTAAGTAAGTGCGTCAAAAGACTTGTCTTCCCTGTCCTTGGTGGAGCAAATATAATGGTTATCATTATTTAAACCTAAAACTAAAGCAAAATATATTGCTTTGAAGAATTGCCATAGGAAAAATATATATTCCCTCCATCCGTCCAAACACGCTTACCATCATGTGCTACAAAATCGCCATTCCAAGTTATTTCTTCCCAAGTTTGAGTTTCAATATCTAGGATATATTCGTCATCAATATAATAGTTTTTACCATCAGACCATACGTTTAAACCAATAATCGCATCGATATTCCAAGTAAAAGGTTCCCAGGTAAAGGTATCTATGTCAAGGATATATTGATTATAGGCATGTGAGTAGTAATAATTGTTAACATTACTCCGTGGGCAAGCAAAGTGCAGAATGAAGAAAAAGATAAAATTGCTTGGTAAGTTAAGAGATAATGAGAAAATAAATAATGAATTTATTAATTTACGACTGAATGTTTTTAATGCCCATTTATGTCATTCCAATGCAAAAAAATACTATATAAATTTACTAAAACATTACAAATTTAAAATAAAAAAATAGAACTTAATTTTAATACTATAAAAGGTATTGTTTTTTGATTAAATTTATGCTATTATAAACATATAAAGGAACAAATCTATGGAAGATATTAAAATTATAAAAACAAAATTTTCTAACACTAATGAAGAACAAGAACTTGGCTCTAAATCTTTTGATACGGAAGATTTTGTATACTTAGAGTCTTTGGAAGATGTTAAAAATTTAAGTGATGAAGCAAGATTAAGAAGTGCTACTGATTTTGCCATAGCAAATGACTGTTCTACTTTATCTTCATACAAAGCATATAATGGTAAAAATGCCGCATATACTTGGCTGCGCTCCGCCTACTCTAAGTACAAACTAAGACTAGTAAACGAAGACGGCTCGTTCTACCATTGCTATGCAGATAAAACTTTTGTCGGTTCGTGCCCCTGCTTGGCCTTAAATCTTAAATCTTTCATCTCCGCGCGAAGCGCGTCGCGCGATTTTAAAATTTCAACTATCT
>CALWKI010000021.1 GCA_944381235.1 uncultured Clostridia bacterium | reverse complement strand
CGGGTGTCGGGGGTTCGAATCCCTCCTGGAACACCATTTTTTTATATGGTGAATGTAGTTCAGTTGGCTAGAACGCCAGATTGTGGCTCTGGAGGCCGTGGGTTCGAGTCCCATCTTTCACCCCAATGTACGAAAAATCACTAGTTTTAGTGGTTTTTTTTATAAAAATTATACACTACTTTACTATTTAGTTTAATAATAAAAAAAACTTGTATGTCTGCCAATTTAAGTTTGGACAAAAAGATTTTAAACTCAAAGATAGTATGTATAGAATAAAAAAAATTTCAAATTTATGATTGGAATATGAGTAAAGTTTTGAAATTAAGGCACAAAATTAAAATTTGTGTCTTTTTGTTGTAATTTAGGCATTCTTTTTGGAGTAAATAGTTACTCTCACTAAACATAAAAAGCGTTTAATTATGGTTTTATATACTAAGAAGTTACGTTTATTAAATTAAAAAAATGATTTCTCTTATATTTTTGGGATAGAAAGTTTGTTTAACTAAATAGCCTCCCCTTTATTATTTTAAGGTCTTAATAAAAATACAAAAGAAATGACTTAGTAAAAATTTTAAACAAAAATGCATAAAAAGAAGCAAAAAATTTAAACTAGTAACAAAGGGGGACAAACGTATATGAGAATTGCTAATACTATTGCGTGGATTATTTTACTTATTGGAGGACTAAATTGGTTGCTTATAGGAATCTTTTCGTGGAACCTTGTTACAGCAATATTTGGCGGAGTGCCAGCACTTGTGACAACTGTTTACATTTTAGTCGGAATTAGTGCTTTGTGGTTACTCATTGCACCAATTATAAATCATGGTAAAATTTCTCTTTGGAATAGAGACTAAAAAATAAAGGGCTCCGAAAAATTGATGTGAACTACAAAAGTTAGATAACTTTAGGATGTTTACTTCAAGAGTTGGTGCCCTTTTATTTATTCTTACATATTCAAATTTTACTTCTCCTCGTCATTTTTAGTTAAATTCTCTTCAATCTTAATTACTTCTTCGTCGTTTTTACTTAAATCCTCGTCGTTTTTAATTACATTTAAAACTTGTTCAAGGGCTCTACCTTTTGAAGTAAAAATAGTGAAAGTTCTATTACCTGTAAAATTAAGTTCAATATCATATCCAGTACTTGACGAACTAGGATATTCCTTTAAAACATTAAAACTAATAAGGTTAGACAAAGGAATTTCGTGATCTTCCTTATTTGCAAAAAATTTGATTTTATCTTGTGAAATAAACACATAAGAATTGAAAAATCTTGATTTTGTGAGCATAACAAACAAAAAAATTGAAATGCCAAGACCAGAAATACCTACAATAAGGCGAGATATTCCATTTGTTGTTATTAGGTTAAGAAATTCAAAAATACTACAGGTTATAAGTATAATAGATACAATAACAAATATAACACAAGAGACTAAAAGAGGTGTTTTTCGCGTCTTGCAATTATCTTTAAAAAGAAGTTTACCAGTTGGTGCAATTTTTTGGGTGTTATAATCAACTTTTCTAATAATAAGTAGCAAAATGGCAATAACAAGAAATATTATGTCAGCTATTGAAAAAGTTGTACATCCCTCTCTTTGGACTTTAAGAAAATAAGCGTTGTAACTGTCAAGTGTAATTATGTCTATGTCACCGACTTTTAAAGATACAAAGTCTATTGCAAGTGTTTCGTCTTCTAAGTTTTCTATATCCGCATTAGAGATACTAAAGGTTATAGTTTGGTCTTTTTGAAGACTGCTTAACGCTTCCATATCCATAACAACATCTTCGTAAACAACTGAAAAGCTAGCATTATATTCATAAGTTTTAATTGTATAAAATGTGATAGGTCTAATTTCAGATATAGTTGCTGTGTATTCTGTTGTTTGGGAGTCTTCTATCATACTAAATGAAAAATAAAAAACAGTGCAACTAATAAAAAAAAGTGCGCTTAAAAAAAAGAATATTACTGCGGCTATTTTAAGTCTTTTTGATGGTTTAATTTCTTCTTCCATGTCAAGATTATCCTCATTTTGCAAATTTTAATATAATTTATAGTATCAAGAACTATCACTTAGTGGTTTTCTTAAGGAAAGATTAAAAAAGCAATTTAACATAAAAATTTATTTCTCTTAAAAGCATATGTAATAATTTTATTTTTGTCAAGAAAACAAGTATAAAAATATTAACATTTAAAAAAAAGTGAACCTCTTAAAGTCCTTTAACTTACTAAGGTTCACTTCTATAATTAATTATATTAGCAATTCATAGTCTATAGTAAAATACAAATTATTCCGCCCTTGCCTTCGTTTACAATTCTACTAAGTGTTTTTCGCATTTTCTTTTGTGCTTCAAGTGGCATTTGAAGAATTTTTTTATTAAGCCCTTCATTTACCAAACTATGCAAACTTTTGCCAAACATATTTGTTTCCCATATTCCGCTTTTATTGTTCTCAAATTCCTGTAATAAATATTTAACGATATCTTCACTTTGTTGCTCGGAACCGACTACTGGACAAATTTCAGTTTCGACGTCAACTTTCATAATATGCAAACTTGGTGCGCTTGCTTTTAGTCTTACGCCATAACGCGAACCTTGCTTGACAATTTCTGGTTCTTCTAGTCTCATTTCTTCCATTTTTGGACTGACAACGCCGTAGCCGTCTTGCTCCACTTGTACAAGAGCATCTTTTATTTTGTCATATTCGACTTTTGCAACTGATAAGTCTTTGACGAGGCTTACAAGTTCAAAGTCACTTGCAATTTCTTGCCCACATTCGCGAGATAGAACCTTATAGAACAAATCTTGTTTTGGCTTAATGTCAAGATATGCAATCCCTTCCCCCATATCAATATTACTCAAACTTACCTCTTCAAAGTTAGTGCTTGAAGCAAAAGACTTCTCGACTGTGTTTATTTCACCAATTTTTAATGCAGAATTAACTATTGATTTACTTTCCATGACAATTTCTTGAATAAGGTCATCTTCATATGGAAGCGCTTGAAGCCATCTTGGCATACGCACGCGAAGTGAGTAAAGTGGAAAAGATTTTAAGATTTCTTCAAAAATTTCTGCAATATTATCCTTATCTAAATTTAAAACGTCGATTGGTAAAACCTTAGTTTTATAGGTTTCAGATAAACTTTCGCATAGATTTTTTGTATCTATGTCTTCTGGATGTGTAGTGTTTAGAACAACGACAAAGGGTTTATTTGTTTGCTGAAGTTCTCTAATTATGCGTTCTTCTGCATCGACAAAACTATTTCTTCCGAGTTCTCCAAAACTGCCATCTGTAGTTATGACAACACCAACAGTTGAATGCTCCTCTATGACCTTTTTTGTCCCAAACTCTGCAGCCTTGTCAAAAGGCATAGGACTTTCGCTCCATGGAGTTTTTATAAGTCTTGGCGCATTATTTTCGGTTAGACCCTCAGCTCCCGTTACTGTGTAACCCACACAGTCAACTAATCTTACCTTTAGGTCAATGTTGTCAATCTTAATTTTGACTGCATCTTTTGGTACAAAACGAGGTTGGGTAGTCATTATTGTTCTTCCCTCTGCACTTTGAGGTAGTTCATCGATTGTACGAGTTCTATCAAATTCGTTTTTGATATTTGGTAAAACCATTTGGTTTATAAAATTTGTTATGAATGAAGACTTTCCGCATCTTACTGGCCCCACAACGCCGACATAGATGTCACCATTTGTACGTTGTGAAATGTCCTCATAAATTTTATAAGGGTTCATACTCTCCTCCAATAAATTTTCTTTAACAAACGCACTCTAGTTTTAAAAGTCATTTATCCTTGCGTTTCTAAAAAAAATATATGTGAGGAATGTTTAACATATGCAAATTTCGTCAAAAAAAGTTAAAATATTCTTTTTTATAAAATAATGTTTTAAGTAAAATAAATTTTATCTAAAAATTTTATAACTCAAATTTATAATGATTGAAACTTTACAATTAAAATTAGTAGTACGTAAAAAACTTGAAAAACAACAAAAAAGTAATTTAGTGTTTTAATAAACCTAAATTTGTATCTAAATTTAAAATTTTAATAGTTCTAACCGATTTCTTTTTGTTTTATTTCTTCTTTTTGGTCTTTAGTAAGTTTTTTCTTGTTTAACTTTTGTATTTTTTCTTTAAAGTTGATTTTATTTTCTTTCCCCGTAAGTAACCGAAAAATGTTTTGGCGGTGTGCAAAAAAGACAAGACAAAAAATAGCAAAAAGTAGACAACTTAGAACTAAGTTTCCGTTCCCGGTGAGAATACCAAGAGAATAAGCCTCAAAAATTGTAAAGATTGTAATCATAAAAAAGGATACAAGAGAGGCATAGTCAAAAATAAGAAGAAATATAAAGCCTCCAACAAAAATTATGATACCAAGAAGTGGGTTTGCGACGCAAAACATACCATAGACAACCGCGGCGCCCTTCCCTCCTTTAAACTTATAAAAAACCGGAAAAATATTTCCTATTAGAGCAGATAACCCACCAGTAAATAGACCAATATACGCATTAGTTCCCGCCTCTACTCCGCCAAAAAGATAAAATCCTACAAGGGCTGGAATAATACCTTTCATCATATCAAGGACTAAGGTAAGTAGTCCTATTCCAAAGCCGAGGTTTCTTAGCATATTCATAGTGCCTGGATTTCCGCTACCTGACTTACTTATATCATAGTGCTTTGCCTTACTAATAATTCTTGCAAAAAATATATTTCCTATAAGGTAAGAGCCTACTATTAAAACAACAAATTTCCACCACTCCATACTGTTATTCTTCCTTTTCAGAACGATTTTTTATCACAATATTAATAGGCGTGCCACTAAAATCAACGGCTTTTCTTATATTATTTTCTAAATATCTAAGATAAGAAAAATGCATTAAATTTTTATCGTTGACAAAAATAACAAAGTTTGGAGGATTGACCCCGCTTTGAGTTGCATAGTATATTTTAAGCCTTTGACCATTCTTGCTTGGTGGTTGTTTTAAGTTAATAGCACCTTGAATTATGTCGTTTAGTTGCCCAGTAGTAATTCTTTTTGCCGCATTTGTTCTAACTCTTTTAACCTCTTCCATTATTCTATTTACACGCTGTCCAGTTTTAACAGAGATAAATAGTGGAATATAATAGTCCATAAATTTTAGGTCTTCATCGAGTTGTTTTTTGTATTTATTAATTGTTTTGTCGTCTTTATTTTCAATTAAATCCCACTTGTTAAGCACAACTATGTTTGGCTTTCTCTCGTCATGCACAAAACCTATAATCTTAATATCTTGTTCAGTTATTCCACTTGACACGTCAATCATAGTAATTACAATGTCCGCACGTTTAATTGCCTCTATTGTACGAAGCACGCTATATCTTTCAATAGTTGCTTTATTAATTGCGCTTTTCTTTCTCATTCCTGCAGTATCAATTAGAATATAGTCTTCATCTTCATATTTAAAAGGTGTATCAATAGCGTCTCTAGTTGTTCCCGCAATACTACTGACAACAAGTCTGTTTTCATTAAGAAGTTTGTTAACAAGACTGCTTTTTCCTGCGTTAGGTTTACCAACAATAGCAATTTTTGTGGCTGTAGAATTTTCGCTTGTATCTAACTTCTTATTTTTAAAACAATTAACTACTTCGTCAAGCAGATCCCCTAGACCTTTACCTTGTTCAGAAGAAATTGGAAAAACCCTACTAAACCCAAGTTCATAAAAATCATATAAATTATCAGTTTCAAAATTGTCAAGTTTGTTGACTACTACAATGACGTCCTTTTTTGTCCTTTTCATCAGATAATCGGCTACCTGTCTATCAGCATTTACAAGTCCCGCTTTCCCGTCAACAAAAAATAATATGACATCCGCGAGGTCTATCGCGATTTGTGCTTGGTTTAAAATATTTTCTTCTATTTCACCTTTGCTGTCAAAATCAAGCCCGCCAGTATCAATTAGTGTGAAATAATTTTCACACCAACTAGCGTCTCCATATATCCTATCTCTAGTGACCCCGGCAATGTCGTCTACAATGCTAATTCTCTTGCCACAAATTTTATTAAAAAAAGTACTTTTACCGACATTAGGTCTGCCTATAATTGCAACTAAAGGTTTCATTTCTCATTTTCCTTACAAGAAAATATTACCACAATTAAACCTTTTTAGCAATGTTTTTTACAATCTTTACAGTTAAATCCGCACGCCCCTTTTTTCTTTGCTATTTTTTTTGATATTATGAATAATAAAGTTATTAGAACTATAACAGACAAACTTAAAACTATTTTTGATAAGATACTTCCCGTTAAAATTTGATAGAGGACAAAGCAAATAACGTAAGCAATAGAAAACTGAAGAAAGCACGCAAGACATGTGTATTTTATACCTATTTCCTTTTTTAAAACTGCGATTGTT
The DNA here is from genome assembly GCA_944381235.1 of uncultured Clostridia bacterium. Lineage (GTDB taxonomy): Bacteria > Bacillota > Clostridia > Christensenellales > UBA1242 > UBA7862. Next base: position 638 of record CALWKI010000021.1, on the reverse strand, counting down.
GATATACAAGGCATATATAAAAGACTAAAGACAATCATAATAATAGCAGTCTGTGGAGTGAAAGATATTACAAAACCACTTGTGATAAAACTAAGCCCTAAGTCACTTTCAAAATTTGTTGAGTTAGGTATTTTGTTAATTATTGCCATGGTTCCAACTACCATTTCTTTTGCCATAACGCCGACTATGAGACTAACAACAATTCCCCAGTTATCAAGACCGATTGGTCTAAAAATTATAGATAGATATTCGCCAATAGTTTGGAGCATACTAACGCCCGAACCTGTATTCGGTAAATAGGTGAAATTAAAGGTGAAATTTTGTAAAATCCAAACAATAACGCTAAAGGATAGTAAAATTGTTGAAACTTTAACGACAAATGACTTGCAATTTTGTAAAATTACAATGCCAATTTGCTGAAAACTTGGTCTTCGATATGGTGGAAATTCGAGGATAAATGATCTTTCACTGCTTTGAAGTCCCGTTTTACTAAGTAAATTAGAAACTATCAGACCAACGATGACGCCAAGGATGTACATAAGTACTATAATAAATATGTTCCCTTTTCCAAAAAAAGCGCCACCAATTACTGCGTAAATCGGAAGTTTTGCACTACAACTCATATACGGGCTTATCAT
>CALWKI010000020.1 GCA_944381235.1 uncultured Clostridia bacterium | reverse complement strand
AAGAAAATAACACAATACTAAATTCTACGTGATTAACAAATAGGTTCTAATTTTTATATATTTTCTAAATCTTTCTTCTTTTTATGATTTTTTAAGCGCTTTTACAATACAAAAAACAATAAAAACTAAAAAGGTGTAAATAAGAAAAATTAAACTTAAATTTAAAATCTTCATACTAATTGTTTTTGTAAGTACGTATGCAATTATGTACCCTATAAACAAAATAAACGGAAAATAAAATGGCTTATTATCTCCATTATTTTCTTCTTTAACAATATTTACGTCTGTGCCTAAATCAAAAAGGCTATTAACTTTTAATAAGCCTAATCTAATCTTTGAATTTGAATCAAGCAGTTTAAAAAAGGGTTTTTCTAAAGCATATTGCCTAAATAAATCTATCACGACAGCCGCGCAACACACACATAAAACTGCGCCTAATGATGCAGGTATAAAATACGGACTATATACAAGTTTATCTTGTAATAATATGTCCTCCCAAAGAAAGAACCTTAAAACAACATTCTCATGTAACATGTATACGCCAAGACTAGTTGAGCCTACAGCATTGACAAAGCCACTTTTAAAGTTCATTTTACCAAATAAAACAAAAAGACAAAAGCATAAAAATATCAATGCAATATTATTTCTTTGTTCAACTTCATTAGAAAAAGCATTTGCACCTATAAAAAACACCAACGCAACAATTAAACCTATTATAAAAAGCTTTGTGTTTAAAAAATCTTCTTTGTGTCTTTTTATATATGCACCAATTAAGTAAACAAAAACAAAAAATATTACATTATTAACCATATTATTTGACAAGAAATTAACATTTAGAGATGGGAATAATGAAATTAACACAATTAAAATGACAAGTAACAGTCTGTAACCATTTTTATTAATCGAATTTATGAGTTTATTAATAAACGGGTGAAAAATATAAAGTATAAAATAGACATCAAGAAACCAATTTTTTGAAAAAACAATAAAAATTTCATAAACCTGTCCAACAATTACTTTATCGCTGTTAGTATATTTTAAAATCAAACTACCCGCAATGAATAAGATTATATTGTAAAAAATGACCTCTAAAACAAGCCTAATAACTGATGATATTTTAAATTTGCCATTACACAAAAAATACCCGGAAATCATAATAAAAAGCACATTACCAACTTGTCCAAAACTACGAAAAACATGATGCCACGTAGAATTTATAAATGGAACCCCTGAAAAATTTACATCTATAAAAGCCCAACCCCAGTGAGAACTAACAATAAACAGTATAGCAAGAATACGCAGTAATTCGTAATTTGATTGTCTTGCTTCTCTTTTAAAATTTTCTTTTACTGACACTAATGTATTCCTCAAAAAAATATTCTAGTTATTATCTTCAGTATACTACTCAACATCAAAAAACACAAACAAATAAGAACTAATTGTGATTTTTAAGAGGCTTTTATGATTTTTATACATAATGTTACATAAAATTAATATTAATCAGTATTTTTCCTTCTTTATTCAATCATTTTTTTACAAACCACTCAACAATATGTAAACCTATATGTCCCAATCAATCACTAATCATTTAATATTCCGTAAATAAAATCACCTATCTCCTTATCCCTACAATTTTTAAAAAACTCCTCTTTAAAATAAGGGTAATCAATCGTTTCTTTTAAGAACTTTCTATCAACTAATTTTAAAATCTCAATCATTTTTTTATAAGCAATTTGCTTAATCCCGTCAAGAATTTGCTTGTTTTCTCTTTCAGGCACAGCCCTCTCTTTTGGATAGCCATTCCCGCCAGATGTAGATAAAAGTTTTTCAAATATGTCTTCAAGTTTAAGCTCCGCACCCCAGCCAAAATCTTTTGCAAAAGGCAAACTAACGGCGTTCCCGTCATTTATTTCACGAAACATATACGCATCACTTGCATCCACTATATGTCCGCATATTACACCTGGAAAACTGTTTAGCGCGAGCATTGCCCCTTCACCTGTTCCACAACCTGTTACAACAAAATCAACTACTTTCGCGTTAAGTAAAATTCCTGCAAGAAGTCCTGCCTTAACATAAGTCAAGCTATGCTTATCTTCGTCACCAAACATACCAAAATTAAAAACCTCGTCGTTATGCTTACTTGCAACTTTCTTTAAAACCTCAAAAATCAATTTATTTTTACCCGCTTGACTATTTTCATTTATAAGTGCAATTTTCATAAATTTCTCCCCCTTCCTAAAAATTTGAAATTTTATATTTTTTAAACTATCAAGCCTAAATTCCCTTTACTCTAAATTTGTTTTAAAATAAACTATTCTCTCAATCTTTAAATATTTATAAGATCATTTTCAGTATATCATAAAACTCTATTTATGAACAATAAATTAACAAAAAAAACTAAATGCATTATAATTTTATTATTAATATAATTCTCAAAGCATTAATTTAGTTGCTTTATTTCTTTGTTAAATCTCCTAAATCTTTCACCATTATTTCACAAAAAAAACAATAAAATTCATAAATTTTTACTAGGTTAAAAAAATAACCGAATATCACTTATCCACTTCTATAAGTTCTGTTTTAAAATTAAAATTCATATCTTTATCATAATTATTTTAACTTACAAAATCTCTTTCATTTGTGTTAGTTTGGCGTGGCAAATTTTCTTTAATTTTTAACTTAATTGAATAATTTGTATTAACATTCGTTAAATCCTGTTGCTCTAAAAATTTAACAAAATCATCTATATTTTTGTTTTTTATTTGAGGTTTATATTTAGCAAAATCGTTCACATTATATGTAATATTGCTGATTTTGTTTTCCTTTTCAATGTCTTCCCGCGATTTATTTAAATAAATATTCCAAAAAGGTAAAATTTTGATATGTTGCATTTTAGTGTATTCGTGGCAATCATAAGGTTTGTCAGTATTATTCAAATATTTTGAAAGTTCAATATCCGCTATGTTTTCTATTATTGCATGAGTTAAAGTGTTATTTGGGAAATATGAGTGTAAAGATTCGTGAACAAGATAAACCAAATCATAATTTTTATCAAATAGTGAATTTTTATGCCCCCAAACGAATTGATCGTTGCCGATATTCATCCCAGCACATAAACTTGGGTCTACAATAATTGCCGTTTGATTTAGAGTAAAATCTTTTTTAAAAATGTTATCCAAAAACAAATTGATTTTACTTTTATTCTTTTGCCAGTTATCCTCTATCCTTTCTAAATTTTTGTTTGCACCTTCACAAAGTTGTTTAAAAAATTTTTGTTGCTGTAATTCTTTAACTATATTATTGTCAATTTCATCTGACTTAAAATCTTTTTGCAAGTAAATATATGAAAGTCTATACTTATCCCACAAATAATTTGCAAATTCAGTAGGCATTTTATTTTTTGAAATCATTAATCTTGCCATAAGATCTATATCTGTCTTAAATTTTATATTTAACACTGCTCTCTTCTCCCTATAAAAAAACGCATCAAAATACATTTGACACGTTAAAAGGTTTGCTGGCGGAGAAGGCGAGATTCGAACTCGCGCACGCTGTTACACGCCTAATCCCTTAGCAGGGGATCCCCTTTGGCCTCTTGGGTACTTCTCCAAAGTGAGATAAGTTTACCAAACTTTTTTTGATATGTCAACTTATATAATTTATTTTTTTTATTAATTAACGTATTCTCTCTATTATTCCAATAATAAACAATTTTAATACCTTCTAATCTATGTCTAAAATCCAAGAAAAAGTAAAACTGAGACGCTTAATTTAAACATCGCTCACTACAATAAAAAGTATATATATTTAAAGTGCACCAAAAATAATTTAAAGTGTTAAAGCTGGATTTGGCTTATGTTTCAAAAAATCCTAATGAACGAAAAAGTCTAAATCAACTTTTTTACTTGAGATTTTGGGCAGTTTCTTATTGCCCTATAATAAAGTTGTTTTGAAGCAATATAATAATAAAATTTTTCATTGGTAATGATTGTATCAATACTAAAACTATCATCATTAACAAAAATAAAGGTATCGTCTTTTAAATCAATCTTCGAACACATTATTTCGGTTGTATAATTTTCGTTATTCGGTGAGATAAAAATTTTTTCTAAATTGACAAACTTAAGTTCTACTGCATCAATAACTTCTTCATCATAATGCACACTTTCAAACCTTACATTCAACTCTCTTCTATCGTCAAAAGGATAAGTACCTTCTTGTGAACCATAAGAACCAGAGATATAGGTGATTTTAGAAATAACCGCATCATGAAAATTCCATATGCGTGCCATAAACTCGCCTAACTGTTTTTTGTCTTTTATTTCAACAAATTTACTCATTTCCTCGTCTTTCTCCACAAAAAAACACCATATTTACCTAAAAATCAATTTTTGCTAACTATTCACCTCTTTATCTTTTGACTCAAGACTATGACCATATGATTTGATAGTCTGTTCAGATGACTTATCCGCAATAGTCTTGCCCATAGCCTGTTCTATCACTTTTAAAATTGATTTTGCACGTTCAATAAAATAATTATCAAAATCATCTTTAATAAAATAATCATAATTTATTAAGTGAGATTCCACACGCGCTTTCAACTGAGTTTCATTGATTTGTGCCCGTCTCATTATTTTTTTACTATACACACTTGGTGCTTCGCCTCCTATTTGTCGGTTAGACTCAGGAAGCAATGGCGTTTTGTTTATAATAGAATTCCATTTTTCTTTTTGGTATCCTTTAGCTATACAATATGCTTCAGGAAAAACATGATGGATATCTGGAGCATCATCCATACTTTTTACAATGTCTATTGTTGTACCCTTCACAAAATCCCTGCAACTTTCTCTATAAACCAAAGCCATTATTCCTTTATATGCCGCACTGTTTCTCGTTTGCAGAGAAAGCAATCTTGTTGCAGAAAACCAGGAGGCGTTTATTGTCCTATTTTGACTTTCTTTCCCTCGAATAGCTGCAACTACATCCTCCATATCATTAGCGTACCGTGTTTCATTCGCCCCGCCATACATTTCGCCCATAATTCCGCACCAAAACCATTGCGACAAAATACGTTGTGTTTGAGGTTGGTTAAATAAATTTTTACCAATTTCTGCACAAATGGCTGATAAAGGAATAAGCTGGGTGGTATAAGGCAAATCACGAATTCTGAATACGTATTGACTATATAAAAATTTTCTCGCCAACTTATACCCTTCGAGAATCACATCTCTATTACATTTATAATCCTTAAAATCTAAGGAGAGTACGTCTTTCTTTTTACAGGTAGTCATGGAACTTGCATGATAGGTGGTATAAAGAGTTATAGTTGTCAAAAATGCTGTTTCGTCAACTCCATGCATAACATCTGTAATAAGATTTTCATTTCGCCCCCAAATGATATCTTTACATGTTTCCCAATCTTTTCTTAAGTCAAAATTGTATGTCGCATAAGTAGCAGTTACAAGTTCAAATACCGTAAGAGGTACTCCACCAGTATTGACATTTTCAAAGACTTTACAAACCGCTTCCCGAGGTGTTTCCTTCCCCAAGGTAATTACTGGCAGTTTGTAGCCTGTAATGGTTTCAATTACCTCTGCTCTAAATTCTTTATATCTATCAAGAAATACTTTGTCATAATGATGATACTCCTTATATCCATCCGCCCAATCTTCTCTTGCATTACTGTCGAAAATTATATTTATAGGAAACATTTCATGTTCATATTCCAATTCTCTTGTAGACAAGTCAAGAACGATATCTCGATCAAAATTTACTTTTAACTTTCGATCAGATGGAACGGCTTTTATTGCGTCAAGTCTATCTTCATTTTCATCAAGACATTTTTTGATATCAAAATAATAAAATCTCTCAACTTCTTTTCCTTTTTCTGTTTTTGTTTTAACGGCTTTTTTTTTTTTTTTTTCTCCATACATAGAAGTTAATTTTTGTTGTTCATACTATATAAGTCGTTTTGGTACCGCTCCTGTACCTGATACTCTCTCGTTGGTTCTAT
>CALWKI010000019.1 GCA_944381235.1 uncultured Clostridia bacterium | reverse complement strand
ATTTAACATTATTGTCTCCTAAAATAACGAATTTAACAAACCATTTAGTAATTGGTCCTTAGCTGGATTGGACGAAAGAATATTAAAAGCCAAGTTATTAAGTGATGCCACAGTTAATATATTTTTTACTTTTCAAAATCTCTTGCCAAAGTGACCTAAATTCCATATTTTCAATTTTTAAATTGTCTATAAGGTCTTGTGGGCTTTCAAAACTTAACATAAGCAAACTTTCTTCGTTAGTATCTTCATACACTAAAATGTTATTATCGTTTTTCTCTATGTGATAAAATTTGTTGTTGTATGAAAAGTAGTATTTTAAATTTACCTTATCTAATACTTCACAAAACTCTTCAATGGTAAGATAGTCACTATATTTGCATTTTACTTTTGCATTGAACAATCTAATAAATTTTATTTGCAAGTCTTTCTCTAAATCATAAAACCCAATTTCTTTGAAATATTTTTCTTTTTTCCTTGGTAACCTCTCGCCTCTCTTAAGTCTTAAGTCGTCTCTGTTATACCCGTCATAAGCATAATAGTCTTTCATAATTTCATTCACGTCTAATTTGTTTTGATTCCCAGAGATTTGCATATTATAACCTATACAATTTAACATTTTCACAACTTGCCACTTGGTGTAGTAATGAATACACATTCTTGTTTGTTTTCCGTTAGTTAGCGTAAATTCTAAATACTTTTTAGGCATTGATGAAGAAATCCATCTCGCCCGTATCTTTTTATTCCTAGAATCTTTTTCACTTGCAATAATTTTAATGTTTGTGATATCAACATATTTAACAAAAGTCCTATATTGTATCTTCTCTATTTTTGGTAGCCCGTCCCCAAAAGTTGCTATATCCTCTTTTCTTAAATGTATCTTAAAGGCAAACAAAAATCGAAATGCCGTATAAAAAACAAATATTACTCCTATTAAAATAAAAATTGAATAAAATCTATCTATATCTTCCAAAAGCCCCAAAAAACAGTAAACACACGATATAGAGCCTAACACTGCCAAAGCAAAGAAAAACAAAACTAACAAAATAAATCCAAATGAAACAGGAATAAAAATTCTTTTCTTCATCAAAACCTCATTTTAACCCACTACTCCAGACCATACGGTATCAATTATTGATTCGTAAAGCGATAAACCAAGCATTTTACTAAATGTTTTTAAGGAAACTCGCCTTATAATATCTCTTCTAAATTTTGTATAAATTTGATCTGAAATTGCACTCCAATTACCTCTCTTTGACGTAACTCCCTTTACAGAAAATGCTTTACTCATAATCGTTGAAGTTGCAAGAGAAAATAGTCCAGTTAAAAAACCCTTTCCAATAGAACTAAAAATATCAAATTCTGTCCCATAAATCGCACTACTAAAAGCATCCGTAAGCACGGTAGTTGCAAACCCTGATACAAAAGCCGATATATATCCACCTACACCTGGAATAATTGAAAATGCACCACCTACTAAACCACCTACTGTACTACCTAAAAATTCAGCCAAATTCCACTCCCAATTACCGGTAGTAAGGCCCTCGATCAACACCGAAGCCGAATAAGATATCGCTCCAGTAAGCCCTCCAATCGCTGCCCCTACTAATATTCCAATCAAAATGCTTACAAAATACCCACTCTCGTCAACTTCGTTTACTGGGTTGTTTAGGCAGTAAGCATAGAGGTTTAGTCCGTTTAAAGCAATATTTGTAATGTCTAGTACTGAAATATCATCCGCATTAATGAATCTACAGATTTCTGGGTCGTAGTATCTACTGTTTAAATAATACAAACCGGTCTCGGAGTCGTAGTAGTAACCTCTATACCTAAATGGATTTTTTAACGCAATATATAGATTTGTATTGCTAGTGTTAGTATACGTGGAATCAAAGTCTAAGTCAACAAAATTGGAGTCGTCTAGGTAATATATTTTATGCTCGCCCCACGCGTCGTAGTCATATTTTACTATGAGGTTTAGGTTGTTATCGTAAATTCCAATAATGTCGCCTTGAAGATTTTTCTTGTAATAGTAGTTTTGGTTATTGATTGTAAAACCACTAATACCGTCAAGACCGTAAATAAAGTGCATTGTTGTTTCAACTTGGGTGTTATCCCCTGCAATGACTATGTCTTTTTGGGCTAAAATCCTAGAGCCGTCAAGGAAATACTCAGTTATTGCGTTACCATTAACTTTTATTTTTTATTTCTTACAATTTTTCCTTCAAAAAGCTTCTCAAATTCTTGGGTACTGCCATTTATTAAAAGACTTTTTTCACAAACGATAAAATCAGTCATGTCTCTTTTAAAAGTTATACAATAATATTCTTTCATGTCTAAAACACTTTTTACCATTGATATTTTTTTAATTTTAGGCTTAATTTCTTTTCTTAACCCTTCTATAGACTGAGTAATAAACTGATTGTCAATAGTTATCTTTCTAGGTAGTCTCACAACGATTGTTTTTGTAGGGACTACTAGCAATAAAATGTTAATTACTAACATGAGAATAGACAAACTCAGAAAATGATAGAAACTAGAAAAATCAAAAATTGCCACTAAAATTGTTATTAAAATTGACAAGATAGAAAATATTAAAAAAAACTTAAAATTATTTAAATTTTCATATCTTGAAACTTTGTCTATAGTTTTTTCAGACAATCTCCCATAAAAAACAATCATTTCTCACCTTTACATTAAACTAACTAAACTATCTATTACATTGCGTATAATTGTTGACATACCACCAATAATTAAATTCTTAAGTATAGATTCAGAAACAGGAGTTATAAAATATTTTCTTCCAATTAAAGCCTTTGCGATACTATATGTAACTGACATACTCATAGTATCAGTCCCTTTTAAAAGTTGATCCAAAACAATTTTATCATATGCTCCAGCTTTGCCACCAATATAACTAATAGAGAAAGTAGAAATTCCTTGCAACATACTAGAAGCTCCCACTTTAAAGAAATCTTTGACATTCCATTGAATATCGCTTCTAAATGCTGCCTCAACTGAATAAGAAGCAAAACCTGCAACAAGACCAATACCTGCAGAAATAGCAACTCCACTTGCAAAGGTAACACCAGCAATCGCTCCTACTGCAACGCTACCACCAAAAACGGCTAACCCGCCCATGGCACCGCCCATTATAGCCCCACCAAGAATAGAGCCAAATAAATCCCAACCACGGACTCCTTCTTTATAGGCTTCAACACCCTTACTCACACCGCCAGCCACAGCACCAACCACAATCGCAGTAACAAACAACCAGAACAAGAAATATCCACTCTCGTCAACTTCGTTTACTGGGTTGTTTAGGCAGTAAGCATAGAGGTTTAGTCCGTTTAAAGCAATATTTGTAATGTCTAGTACTGAAATATCATCCGCATTAATGAATCTACAAATCTCTGGGTCGTAATAGCGGGAGTTGAGGTAGTAAAGTCCAGTTTCGGAGTCGTAGTAGTAGCCTCGGTACCTAAATGGATTTTTTAACGCAATATATAGATTTGTATTGCTAATGTTAGTATACGTGGAATCAAAGTCTAAGTCAACAAAATTGCCATTATCTAGGTAATATATTTTATGCTCGCCCCATGCGTCATAGTCGTATTTGACTATGAGGTTTAGGTTGTTGTCATAGATACCAATAATATCCCCTTGAAGATTTTTCTTGTAATAGTAGTTTTGGTTATTGATTGTAAAACCACTAATTCCATCAAGTCCATAGATAAAATGCATTGTAGTTTCAACTTGGGTGTTATCACCTGCAATGACTATATCTTTTTGGGCTAAAATCCTAGACCCGTCTAAGTAATACTCAGTTATTGCGTTACCATTGACTTTTTTAGTACGTATGCCCTGAGCATTGTAAGAGTACTCAATATTTGCATACTTTCTAAGTTGTCTACCCTTTTCCCAAGTAAGTATTACGTCTCTATACTTTGTCGGATTACCTATTAAGTCATACGTAAAGTTTTCTCCGTCGTAAGACATTAGTCTATCTCTATTGCCACTACTTGCATAAATATATGGTATCACGGCAAAAGGTGTTTTTTCGTCGAGACTACTTGAGAGTGTAAACGCATACTCTGTTTTGCAAGAAATATTTCCGCCGGCGTCGTACTCATATGTTGTAGTCTTTGACATAGGCTTATTGTCTTCCCGAACTAGCCTACTAAGTCCGTCATACTGGTAGCGCGCAATAACAACTCCATTTTCCTTAACCTCTAATATATTCCCCTTGTCGTCATATTTGTACCTAAGGTTATCATGATACTTCTCATTATCCCCAAACCAAATACTAGACACTTGATTTGAGGTATGGTTACCACTTTTTAGATAGTGGAAAAGTCGAGATACTTTAGTCTCCGACTCCATACTTGGACTTAAGGTGATTTCTTTTGTTCTACCAAGGTTATCATGCGTAACACTTTCAAGTGCAGAAGTTGGGAGGATAACACCACGTAGTGCGTTATCTGGCGACATGGTGTCAAATTCGTAACTATACCCATATCCCTCACCAGTGCCCTCACCTCCAAAAGTGTACTCAGTAAAAGTCTCATTTCCATTGTCGTCATAGTCGGAGTTCTTTTCAATACTTAGCCCATGTTGTGTCGTCTCGGTTTTCGCGGCATTCCCGAATTTGTCTAAAAAGTACTTTGTGGTTGAATTTGTAACAAGGTCGTTTGTTTGAATGAGGCTCCCGTGCGTATCATAGACATTTTGAAGAAGAGGCGTATAGTCTGGCTCACTTGAGTCACTGTACAAGACCTCTGTCACATTTCCGTCGTCATTTTCTATACTTTTAAAACTTTCGTTGTTAGTATACGTCATAACGCTAGAGTTTGACATATTGTCATGTGCAAGCGTCACATAGTCCTCGCCGTCAACCTTAATTTTATTTACCCTACCTTCTTTGTTGTAGTCGTAATTAATATCAAAATTGTTATGACTTACACTTGTCAAAAAATCCAGAGTGTATTCGTAAGTATTGGTATTTGACACGCCATTTTCTGTACTTGTCATCTCTAGCGCGTTTCCCACCTCATCATAACCATAGGAAGTAATATTACCAAAACTATCCGTCACACTTTCAACTTTATCACCCGCGTAACTATATGTATTAAGCGTTTTACCAAGACTATTAACACTTGAGGTGACATTGCCGTTTTCGTCAAGATTTTCCTCACTAAACATAATGTCGGTAGAATTATTTTTATGATACTTTTTGGTTTTAATTATGACGCCGTTATCATTAAACTCGTTTTCCGTCACAATGCCGTTGTAGTCTTCTACCTTATACACCTTGCCGTTTTTGTTGTAGAAATACTTAGTCTCAAGAGGCTTGTAATTTGACTCATTTTCCTTTGTTTTGTCAAAAATATCAACCTCGACAAGTTTGTCATCCGCGTTGTACTTGTATTCGCTTCGCCATTTTGAAAAACTTGAAAAACTTTGTACTAATCTCTTATTCTCATATATTTGCGTGTCTACTTTCGCCTCTCTTAAGGTCAAATCAGTAAAGTAAAGTGGCGTGTCTACAAAATTATTTGAATAGTCAAAGTAACACTTAATTTCAGTCACGACTTTAGACTTATCAAGAGTAACTGGCACGCAAACAAACTGCCAATCGGTATTTTTATAGTCAAAATTCTTTGAAAAAGTTGCCTTAGTCCCGTCACTATAACTAATTTCAGCGCGGAGTTCAAACTTTCTATTTTGTAGATATGTTGGAAAGTCTGAAATTTCGTTATCTGTATTGTCGAGATTTACAACAAACAAAGAATTTGCCTTTGCAAAACCGCTTAAGACAAGGTTTTCAACATTGTCATTAATTTCACCTAAAAGCGAACTATCAACCACGACCGAGTCGGTAAGCGCACTGAAACTCACATCAAAACTATGATAATTTTTATGTTCTAAATAACTTTCAAGATAGAGTTCATCACCTAAATAAAGGTCGTCACCTTCAAGAAGACTTGACGCTAAGAAATTTGACACCTCCTCAACGCTTACATCCCCGCCATTTGTAAAGCACTTATCCATTAGGTAATTTTTTGAGTAAATTAAAGGAGTTACCTTCATTTTTTCCTCTTTTGACGAATACAAAAAACTTACCACGTTTGGTTGACTTGTGCTTGCATTTGTATCACTAAACGCGTTTTCATAAGCACTCACGACTCTTCCTGACGAGTCAAACACGTAAACAAGTGTTTTAACTATTCTTTCTATTCCATTTTCACTCTTTAGACTTGTAAGAATTGTTGAGGTGCCAGTTTTATAGTTAAATTTTACAACGTCTCCTAGTAGCATACTATCAATGTTTTCGGCGTTTACGTCTTCAAACTTAAATACGCTCTTCCCGTCCTCAATTTTTTCAAGATTTGACAAGTTTTGAACCGAGACCACGCGCCCGTCACCATATGTAAATTTCGTCCCAAGTCCATTTGGCGCTAAAACGCTAGTCAATTTGTCATTTTCGTAAATAAACTTTGACTTTAAACCTCTCGCTTCGTTAATTACTACGAGCCTTCCGCCCGCGTCATAAGAAAACTTTGTCGTTTTTTCGTTTTGGTCGGTAATTGACGTGAGTAAATCCTCATCATTGTACTCAAAGCTGACAATGTGATTTGCACTATCCACAATATTCTCAATCTTGTTTGAATTTGGCTCAAAATTTATAACTATGGCATTTTCCCAGTTATCCGCAATATAGTTTAGCCTAAAAATATGAGGAACAGCCGTGTAACTTGTTACAATTTCCTGCTCTTTGCTTGAGATAATGTCAATTTCTTCTATATCCGCATCACTATCACTTAGTGGCATAATAGGCATATTTTGACCGCTTACGCTAAGAGAACTAGCGTCGCTTTCACTGTTTTTGTTCGTCACAACCTCACTAGTTTCAGTGATAATTGGTGAAAAACCATAAACAACATCGTCATTATACAAATAAAAACTTGGCACTTGACGTTCATAAATTGCCTTTTCGTTATGCAATTTCTTAAGAGTGTCGTTTGTTGACTTTAATTGTTCGAAATATGACTCAAGTGTTATAAGCATATTTTCAATTTGCATTTCACTACTAAGTAAGTCTTTATTAATGAGTTTAACAGAACCTTCCCCCCACTTTGAGTTCTTCGTAATACTCACTTAACATAAAATCCTCGTGATTTTCCTCTAGTATTTGTTGTAGTCTTGAATATTCTTCACTTCCTAGTTCACTTTTAAAAATAGAATTAATGTCATTAATACTTTTTACGTTTTGATAGATTTCTTTGTTTAAGTTTAAAATTTTGTCACTATTATTCTCTCCTGAGCCTCCGTCTGACTGGCTTGATACTGATTGAGAGGAATTGTTTTCACCTTGTCTTCCAGCCTCTTCGTCATCAATTTCCAAGTTCTGCATTTCAATTTGCTTTTTCAAAACTCGTTTTGAGAGTGCAAGAAGTAAAAGCTGTTTTTTACTACTTTCTATCGTATTTTCAAGATTTTCTAGGCTATTTTCTAAACTCTTTATTTGTTCGCGTAAATTTACAAGTTCGTCTGGCTCAGTGCTTGTTAGCCCCGCGCCTTTTATGTCTTTTTTACTTGTGACAAGAGTAAGTCCAGTCGGCGTCTTAAACTCGCTTTTAACCTCTTTTATAACGCTTTCCCCGTCTTTTTCTAAAATGTATTCGAGTTTGCCATTGACGTTTTGACTTAATTTCTCGTCGGTAGGTTCAACATAGACTTTATTTTCATTGTTATCTAAGTAATAAAACTTTTCGCTTAAACGCTCTTCCT
>CALWKI010000018.1 GCA_944381235.1 uncultured Clostridia bacterium | reverse complement strand
GTTTTTACGGTCAATGCTGGAAGTATAGAGGTAGAATTTGGAAGTTATAGTGGGAATTACGTTTCCCCAAATAATAATACAGAGCATGTTGTTAGTTATTACAATAATGTAAGCGCTGACTTCATCTTAGACATTAAATCTTTTAAGATTAATGATGAAGAAATGGTTGAAGATGGAACTGTTACTTGTGTGTCGGAAGATTTTGAATCAACAGGTATGTTTGTGCTTGTAACTGGAGAACAATTTAGAATTAGTCTAAGACTTCTCCCTGACATTGTGCAAAATGGATACTATGAAACGTACAGAGTAGATTATTCTTCTAGTTACTATGAATTAGGGCTTGATACAAACTATACTATTTCGGTAGTTCCAAGTTACATTAATCTAGCAAAAATAACTTTAACTCTTACGCCAAATAGCACAAATTCAAGTAAAGTTTATGATAATAGTTCAAGTTTACCTTCTAATTTTCTGTCTTCTTACTCTATTAGTGGTAATATTGAGGAAGATGTAACCATACAAGACATAGTATCAGAAACGACTTTGCTCTCTCTTCTAAATCAAAATGGTTACTATGTTAAAGTAAATGACTTGGGACAAGAGAGTGAGGAACAAAGTTTTAGAAATGCTGGAAAGTATAAAGTATTTTTAAGTTCAAATATCACTTTTTTAACTGGTATGGAGTATTACGAGTTTGAATTAGATAGTAGTCAAGATTATTATTTTACAGTAACTCCAAAAAACATTACTATAATTCCAGACCCTGACCAGTCAAAATATTATGGAGCACAAGACCCAGAACTTACGTATACGATAAGTGAAATTACTCAAGTTTACGAGGATGGTTCGCCACGTGATGGGACACTTTCTCGTGTAAGCGGTGAAAATGCGGGAATATATGAAATAAATTTAGGCACGCTTAGTTTTGGTGAAAATTACAATTTAAGCGTGCAGACAGGTGTTAATTTTACTATTCAAAAGAGAGATATAACGGTTACTCCATATCCTTATACTACAACCTATGGTAGCAATGAGGTGAGTACTATTTCATATAATATTGACATTGATGTAATAGATGCTGGAGTTTATGACGAAAACATACTTGTTGCGCCAGTGTTTAGTGGTGAATTTGTATTGCAATATGAGGGCGAAGACATTTTAAAGATTGGTGGGTATTATCCTGTTGTTTATAATGACGAGGGAAAAGTAGATAGTTATTTGATAACAACTGGGACTTTTGCACTAGGTAATTATACATCAATGAATAATTATAATTTAACAGTTGTTGAAACGTCTACCTTTAGGGTTACACCACGAGATGTTGTAATAAACATAATGTCAAGCAATTCAAGTGATGTTGATGAAAATAGTCCGATAAACCTAGTTCAAGGAACGCACTATAGTTTAACGCCTAGTCTTACAGACAATACAACGATAAGCATTGTCGCAGAAAAACTAAAAGGAGAGAATGATAGATATATTATTGAAAGCATTGACGATTTAACGATTACTTTATCAGTAGAAGGCGTGAGCGGAACGGACATTGAAAAAATTAGAAACTCATATAACTTTTCCTTAGGTGAAAATGTTTTGTATTATATAAACAGCTCTATTGTTAGTTTTAGGCTAGTCGCAAGAGGGACTAATAGTTCAACGGCAGAACTAATATATGACGGGGCGAGTATGAGAGATGAGTTCGTTCTTGTTTGTCTTGATAGTAACTACATTTTAGCGGATGAGTCAAGGTATACAGTTGTTTTTTCAACAACAACTGAGCAAGATTTAGACCCAATTAATGTTGGCGGATACAATGTAAGTGTAAAACTTGAGGAAGGGCAAAGTTTGATTTTGAAAGATGCAAGTAGCAAAGATACAGTTACTACATTTACGTCTTTTGGCGTTTCAAATAGTGATCATTATATTGCGACAGTTTCTCAATATGGTTATCTTATGATTAACAGGGCAACAATTAGTTATAATAGTAATCTTGTTGCATTTAATGGTTCTATTACATATGGAGAAGGGGTGGACGATTTACCAAATGTTGTAGAAGACGTGGACGGCGAAAAGGTTTTCAGTGGAGTTTTGCTTGATAGCGGAGAAAATGAAGAAATAAGTTTGTTTGTAGAGGGAGGCAAAAATTTTGAGTATATAAGTTCGTCTTCTCCACTAGAAATGTTAAATGCGGGTTCAACTCATTATGTGACTGTGCGCGTTAGAGCGTCAAAAGGCGGTGAGTTAGATAATAATTACGCCTCGCTACAAATTGAAGTACCTTTAGTGGTTGATAGAAGAGAAATTGTTATATCTAGTTCTCCTGCACCTTCATTTATTTCGCCGGTAGAGGAAGGAGAGGTCGTCTATAATGGAATGTCTATGTATTATACTCTTTCTCTTAGTACGGATATTAATAACTATTCGGTTACATATTCATATGTTCTTCTTGATACAGATTATTCATCGTCAAGTACGGGTTATGTGCTCAGATTTACAACTAATGGTAGTACTGTAAGCCCAATGCTTGATGAAGACGGTACACAACTTAGTTATTCAATTACTGAACTACAAAATATGATAGATGAAAGCATCACCATTCAAAACATAGGTGGGGAATATTATGTCGTTGTTAATTCAGGGGACGTAGACGAGTGCTATAGGGTGTCCCAACGTGAAGATGTGACACCTAGAAACGCCGGTATTTATGTTTGTCTTGCAACGTGTAGTTCTGATCAAAACTATATTTTAAGTTATCTAGATATTCAAAATAGTAATATGCAATTTTCAACTGCTTTTGAAATTCAAAAATCACAAGAAATCAAAATTGAAAATTGGAAGCAAGATTTTTACTATGGTAACACATTTAATGTTGGAAATGTGAGTACACTTCCTTTTGAATATACTATGTCTCCAAACTATAAAGATAGCGTACAGTTTGTGACGAATAATTATGAAGAATGGGCGGCGGTAAATTTTGTTTTAGGCGTTGGAAATTATTCTGTCACAATGGTTATAGAAAATGATAATTATTATTACAGTGAAAATCTTGCATTTAATGTTAAGAGTCTTGAGGCTGAGTTTATCTTTCCAGCTGACAACAGGTTTGTTTATAGAGTGGAACCTATAATTTCTTTCCTTAGTGATATAAGTGTAGTACTTAAAGATATGAATGGAAATAACGTACAAATAGTTGATTACACTGAAGATGTGTCTTCATTTACTTTCGAATATTTTAACGAAGATGGTACTGAATGCGATAAAGTTCCGTCTGAAGTGGGGGTATATACCTTAAGAGCATACTATGGAGCGGAAACTGAGGAGTATTATGGCACGGGCGAGTTTACTTATGAAATCGTAAAGAGAGCATATACGGGTGTTGTAAGGGCAAACGATTTAAGCAGACCATATAACTCAACTTATACAGCAAGTGATATTTACGACTTTATGCTAGATATGTTTGAATGTAGCGAGGACCCTACAGCATATACACTAATTATTGTTGATGATAATAATCCAGACATAGTATTTTCGCCAAATGATGAGAGTTGGGTGGCAAACATTAATAATTGCGCGTCTTCTAAGAGAATAAGGTTTATTATGCAGTTTAATGACGAAGTCACTGCGGATAGAGAAATACGTGCAAATTTGACTTTTACAAGGATTGCACTTACTAATGATAGTTTACAATTAGGTAATCAAAATTCAACTCATAGTTACACAGGTTATCCAATATATAAACAACTTGTCTATAATGGGGTTGACTTATCACCAGGTGAAGCGGGTACAACTTCTCAAATTATAAGTCAAGGTGTCACATACAAAATAGAATATCTTGAAAATTATCGTATAACTTTAAGAGATGCGCTTAATAATTTAATATTTACATTAGAATACGACTATAGCGTTTATACAAATGACACCGATTATATTGCGACCGATATCCCACCAACAAGTCCTAGTGATTTTAAATATAGAGTCGACTATAATTTTGTTGAATTTGGGACGAATTATGAAAGAAATTTCTCTAATCTTAGTTACTTTGAATTCTCCATTAATAAGATAAATAGTATTTACATTAGTATGAATAGCCTTGGTACCCAAACTTTTACGGGGGAAGATATGACAAATTTAATTACCGATGCTAGTATTAATGTGTCTAGTTCTCCTAGTAGTAGTCAAAGTAATATGAAGGTGACAATATTATACAATCCATCACAAGGTTCGAGTATTAGTTATACCGAAGAGCAAGGAGTTTGTTTAGTAGTTAGATATAAAAATTCAAGAGGGTCTTTTGTAAGTGAAATGCGAAATGTTGACACCTATCAAATTGTTATATCTTTCTTATACTTGCCTGGCGGGTATAATTTGAGTAAATATTTTAATTATGTTTACTTTGGTAGTGAGAACGCAATAAGCGTATCAAAGTTTACATCTGCTTCAGATAACCTAATGTATGACATAGCGCTTACGACTACGTTAACTATATCTAAGGCCGAATCTATTTATAATGACGACAATATTGAGAGTGCGTTTGACATAGAGGGAAATTATTATTTTAATACAGAGGGAAGTAGCCCAGTTTTGTATTTTGATAATGAAACTCAAATTATCCTAAATAATAGTCAATTTAGGCTTGGTTTTTATCAAGATCAAGAACTTTTAGAGTATACCAGTTTTGCTGAGTTGCCGGAGGTGTTGAGCGGGGAAGAAGGATACCGTTTAGTTGTTTATGACGAGGAAGGTAACTATATGGACTATGAAATTACAGTTATAAAGGTCGCTTCTATTTCGTCAACTTCTGGAGTTTAAAATGGACTACGTAATAAGAGTTTTTAAGGATAAAAAACCTAACATTAAAATGCTTTTACAGTATGGGTTTGAAAAACAAGAAAATGGTTATATCTATAAAACAAATATTATGAATAATAAACTTACGTTATTTATTCAAATTAGTTGTGATAATAAAATAACAACGAAGTTAATTGATAACGAGTTTTCGGAAGAATATGTACTTCACCTTGTTGATTTTGCAGACGGAGAATTTGTTACAAGCGTTAAACATGAATTTGAAAGCGTTTTACTGGATATTTCAAATAGATGTTTTAAAAAGGAGGTATTTAAATCTTATCAAGCAAGGCAAGTTATAAATTATTGCTTTGAAAAATATGGCGATAGTCTTGAATTTTTATGGGAAAAGGTTGATGATAATGCGATTATAAGACGAAAAGATACAAATAAGTGGTATGTCGCACTTTTAATGGTTACAAAGGAAAAATTGGGGCTAGAGGGTGAAGAAAAGGTTGAGGTATTAGATTTAAAGTTACAAAGTCAAAAAATTGAAACACTAATTGATAACAAAACTTATTTTCCGGCTTATCATATGAATAAAAAGCATTGGGTAACAGTTTTAATGAGTAATAATAGTAATTGTGAGGAGATTTTTAGATTGATTGACACCAGCTATATGCTTGCAAAATAAAGAAGAGAGGGCAAATTTAAACAGTTAGGTTAAACTTGCTCTCCTCTTTTATTTTTATGATATTAAATCTGTTCATTTTGGTTGGTTGTTATGATTAATTATAATATGTTTTTATTATTTCTGTAATTTCAGGTAAGCACTTAACTCCAGAAGTGGAACCAAAATGACCTTTATCTTTTATAAAAACTTCAGTTGCATTTGTTAAATGTGAGTATCGGTGGATATATTCTTGTTTCCAAATATGGTCGTTATTACTATAAATGTTATAGACTTTTTTTACTAATTTTTTAAATTCTTCGCATTCCTTTTCAGTTGGGACAAAAGGGTACAAAAAGTCAAAGTTTTCTCCCATTGAAGAAGTCGCAATGCCACCAGCTACCGCAATTACAAGCGGACATTTGATTTTATTAAGTGTTAAATATTTTATAACAAAATTTGTGCCTAAACTATGACAAATTATAACTGAGGCGTCGGCAATATCTTCTTTTATCTTATCCGCCTCTTTTATCCATGAGTTTAGTGTTATATCTTTTCCTGTTGAAAACAAAGGTTCAATTATCTCAAAGTTAAGTTTTTTTAAATCTTTTTTTAGATTTATCCCAAATGACCTATCTATACTACCGCTCATACCATGAAGTATAATCGCTTTTTTCATATTTTCTCCTTTTTCAGCTGGTAGTATATCACATTATTTAAAAACGAGCAAAATTTAAAGCCTAATTTTTCATTTTTCTATTGATAAGTATGTCCTCTTATAGTAAAATAAACCTTGGAGAAAAAGGAATGAAAATAACAATAGATTTATTTGGGGATAAAAAACAAGTGAAAATTTTTCTTGATGATAATAAGAGGATATTTCTTATGAATGGAGAAAAGAGGGAAAGCGCAGACATTGATGAGTTTGCAAGTCGACTTTTAAGAATAGTGTCTCGTTGGGAAGAAAAATATTATGATCCTTTTAGTCTTAATTTTCAAGGGTATGACATTGACATAGAGAAGGATAATAAGGTTTATAGTTATACGGCACGTGGGATTTTGCCAAATAATTTTAGTGATTTTTCTAAACTTATTGAAAGTTTAAGTGAGATTATTTAATTATTATGGAAAATAAAAAATTTAGCAAAGATGATTTTCTAATATGGAGATAAGATAAGATGGAAAAGTTTGTGCTTGGTGAAGAAGGCGACATATTTGCACCTCTAAATAGTGACAAATTAGACCAAATAATTGATTGTTTTACAGAATATTTTGGTGAAAAGCATAGGGAGACAATTACTAAAAGGTTGAAAGAGGCAACCTATCTTTTTCTTGGAGAAATAGGGGATAAATATTCTACAAAAGATTCTATAGGAAATTATTATAATAATAAACTGACTAATATTTTGCACGAATTTAATAATAAGCATAAAATTTATGAGGATTCTGCGTCGCATTTGTTATTTAATAAAAAAATGTCTGAATATATTTCATCAAAACGCAAAAAAGACGTGCCTCTTGATGCTTATGAAGAGACGGCTCTTCTTAGCGTGGCGATAAGTGTATCAAGTAAGGATTTGATAAATGATTTTAAGTATAATCATATTGGCTTTCTCGATTATGTTTTTGCAAACGAAAGAGAGAAATTAAAAGAAAAATTCAAAGAACTTAATAAAGATTGGGATAAAAACTATAAAAAAGCATTTAGCCAGTATCAAAAGGTGAGAGAATTGTCTACAAATGTTTATGGCTTGAAAGAAAAACGAGTGAATCAAATTAAGGAAGATATTAAACAAAAAGAAGAAAAAATACTGCAAGAGTATTTAATGAAACAAAATTATTTAAAAACAACTATTCAAGATTATGAGGAACTTAAGAAATACTCTGACATATATAGGGACATTATTGAAAAAGATCCAAAATTTGTGACAGACTACGACAAAAATAGAAGAATTGAACTATTTAACTTTCTCGGCTTTGATAAAAGTGATTCTTATGAAGAGTATATGAAAAGCGATAGGGTTAAAAATTTATTATATGATGCCAATTTGAAAAAAGAATTTGAAAAACTGCAAAAAGAAGAATTTGATAGAATCTGTGATAGTTGTATTTATATAAAGCATGCAACTGAAATTTTAGCAAAAAACGGATATGCACTTACTTATGATACTGGTTTAAAGTCGGCAATAAAGAATTTTGTTATAGATAACGATTTTGAAAGTGGCTTTGTAAGGTTTGGCTTAACTCAAGATTTAAATTTAAAACCAGTTTGTGTACTTCCTCAAAGGCTAGAATTAAGTGATGAAACACTAATTCATGAGATGACACATATTGTGACTAGTAATGTGTATTTTAACAAAGAAAATGAAAAAAACTTTTTAGTTGAGGGAAGGGCAGGAATTAAAGAGGCGGGGAGTATAAAGTACGGCTTTTTGGATGAAGTGTTAAATGAAATTGTGGCACAAGAAGTGTGTGAAATTGTGAAAGCAAAAAATATAAAAGTTGGGGATAAGGAAGAGAGAAGTTGCTTTTATACAAAGGGTATAAGTACTGTTAAGCCTTTTTACAAACTAAATGAGGAAAACATAAAAGATAATCTTATTAAGGGCGAAAATGACTATTTTAGCAAAAATTATAAAGAAGAGTTTCAGCAACTAGATGAATTACTAAAAATTAAGTATGGCAAAGAAAATATTTATGAAGGTGTAGAAGAATTAAAGAGTAAGCTTAGAGAAAAAGAAAGACGAGAAGAAAGCAAAAAGGTAAATTCAAATACTATAAAAGAATTAAAAGAAAACGAATATTCTAAATAAAAATAATATTGAAAAATAAGTTTTTAACAAGAATTTAACTTATGTGAACTTAATGTGTTTCATAAATTGGAAAGAAATTAAATAGGTATTGATAATTGTTTTTTGGTTAAACGTTTGCCGTTTTTTATATGTGAGTTATATAAATATAGCTTGTTTATTATAGTTTTGATTCTGCATGATTTGACGAATTAGTTTAAAAGACATATTATGAAAATTGGAACGAAAAAGACTTAGGGGCTAACGAATAATCTTACAGTTTAGCGTAAGTCATATGTTAACATTTAAAAATCAAAAATTTTTATTATTTCTACCTCTGATCTAAGGGTTTAGTAGCACACAAATATAAATACATTATTTTAGTCATTTTTCATGTGTGAAGTGACTGAATTGATATGCTTGTACCGAGTATATGAAAAAAGTATGGTTTGTGGGCATTTTCTTGTGTGAGGGAATTAAAATTTTTAATAAGTAAGTTTTTTTTATTATATTTTTTGGAACTGTGAAGGGAAGTATAAGGTAAATTAAAAAGAACTCTATCTTTTGGGTGAGATTCCAAGTTGGTAGAGTTCTTTTTTTAATAGGGGTGTTGTTTATTTTAATGTTATTTTTTATTTACTTTTAGAGGTGAGAGAAAAGGAGCAAAGTTTTAAATTTTTTAGTTAGGTTTTATTTATTTTTGTTTGAGATTAGACTTTTCCTGTGGTTGTCTTTTTTTGAAGCACTTAAAGCATTATCCTTTTTATTTTTTGCACTTATAAGGTTAGAATTTTTATTAGTTACATTAGCGGTTTTTGTGCTTTCTTTTTTATTTTCTTTTGTTTTTGATTTACTTACTGTAGGAGAACTAATAATTAGTTTCTCTTTTTTGGTTGCAAGTGCACTTATTTTTGTTTTTGCACTCTTATTTTGTGCGCCTACCACAATAGTTTCAAAATTCTTGTGTTTGTCTGAGCCTTTTAAGATTTGTTGTCTATTTTTTTCAGCGGTTTTTACTATCAAATTTAAAAGTTTTATCCTATGCAGCCACCAATCTCTGCTCCAAATTCTTATTATGTCCCAACCACGTGATTTTAAAAAGGTAGGTCTAAAGACATCTCTTTCTAGAACAGATGGGGAACTAGCAAATGCTTCGTAGTCACATTCAAGACCAAGTAAATATTTGTCTAGTTTCTTATCATAAATTGCCACACTTATTTTGTAGTCGGTATTGCCTAAATTAGTTTCGACCTTAAAGCCTAGTTTTTCAAGTTCAGATTTGATTTGTTTTTCAATGTTGCCAAGGTTCTCAACTTTTATTGTAGGTTCAATTTGAGTTTTGGCGTTTTCAAGAATGATTTTTGCCTCAGTTGTATTTCCATTTGAGACGGCTCTTACATATTTAAGATAGTTTTTGAATATCTTTGGACCGGCATTTTTTGTTCCTTCAACGTTAAGTTCCTCAGGTTCAATACTCGTTATAACGTAAATTTTTTCTTTTGCTCTGGTTATTGCGACATTTAGTCTATTTTCTCCGCCTTCTGTAGAGAGGGGGCCAAAGTGAGCGACGACTTTTCCATACTCATTTCTAGCGTAACCTATGCTAAAGATTATTATATCTCTTTCATCACCCTGAACATTTTCAAGATTTTTAACAAACAAACTAATGTCTTCGCCGTTTTCTTTTCTATTTTGCTCTTTTAAAATTAAATCTCTAAATTTAGGATTTCTCTCGCATTCATTGTCTATAGCGTCTTCAATAGCATTTTCCTGTTCAGCATTAAATGTAATAATGCCTATAGACTGTTTGTTTTTTCTTGTATTAAATATTTTCTTTAGAACATCAACAACTGCTTTTGCTTCTTCTTTATTACTTCTATTGAGCCAAAGACCATCCACCTTAATTCTTTGGATAGGTTTTTGTCGAGTGTTCTTACATGTGTTTGGAGAAACCTGTAACTTTCCGTCATAAAAAGTTTGGTTAGAAAAGTTGATAAGTTCTTCGTTTTTACTTCTGTAGTGATATGTAAGATTTGCGCTTTTAAATCGACTCATGGCAAGGTCTAGTAAACTCTCGACTTCAAGTGCGGCTTGTGTTGAATAATCAAGTTCATCATCAGTGTCGCTTCCAAGGTATCTTTTCATAAAGGTTGCAGTAGGGCGTAGTTGTTTTGAGTCGCCAGCGACAACAATGTTTTTACCTCGGTAAATCACAGGTAATGTATTTTCTATGAAAACCTGAGACGCCTCGTCAAAAAGAACCAAATCAAATAAGTTTTTAACAAGGGGTAAAATAGTGCAGACACTTTCTGGAGAAAGTAGCCAGCAAGGGAATAATTTAAACAAGTATTCACCATAAACTTCCATAAATTTACGAATAGGCCACCAGTTTTGTTGTTTTGTAATTTGATAAAGGAAATTTTTATTTTCTTTGTCCTCATTAAAGAAATCCTGGTATTCTTTAACAAACTTTTCAGCACAAATATTTTTTGAAATTTCTTGCAAATCAGATTTTAATGAAATAATACGATTTTTAATATTTTCAAAATCGGTAATTTTAGAAAGTTCATTTTTATATTTGTCTTCAAAGACAGTCGCCTCGTGATAAACACGGATTGTTTTAAGTTTATCAATGGTCTCAAGATATTTTGCTTTTGTATCTGTGCTTTTGTACGCAAACTTTAGTATAACTCTTTCGCTATCACTAAGTTGGTCTAACGTTAGGTTTAAATCCCTTAAATCAACATAATTTTCAAGCGCTTTTTCAAGAAGTCTTAAATAAAGGGTGTTGCCATTTAAAATATTATCTATCATCATGGCGTACCCATTTTCAGTAAGGACATCTTGTAAAAATTCAAAATCTGCGGTGTACTCTTTAATCGCATCAAGTGCTTTATAAAAATCATCAGAAATTTCTTTTTCTTTTTTGCGTTTTGACATAAGAGTGAAAGGTAGCGCAGGAAACAATACACAACTTGTATAAAAAGCCTTATAAGTATTTGGATATTTGTTTTTTCCAACAAACGTAACTAGTTTGTCAAGGTTTGTAGTTTGTAATTTGTTATCAATATAAAATGCGATTAACTGTCTGGAATTCGAGTATTTTGACATATCAAAAGGTGCTATCCTTGATACTAAAAGACGGTTTAGTTTTGAACGAGTTTGGTTTACAATGTGAAACTCAAGATTGCTTTTAATGTTATCGACAAACGGATTATTTTTCTTTGCTTCAACAAATTTATAGTAAAGTTCTGCCTTATTTTTTTCTTTTATAAGTCTTAAACTCTCGCTTAATGTCTCGTAAGGCATTTCCATTACTTTGGCGTTCTTTAACATATTTTGATAAATTGTGTATTCATAACTATTTTTACCAATGATTTGTGAATTTGTGTACATTTGTTGAAGAGAAAGCCCAAAAGGTGTCTTTTTAAAAAGCACATCGCTAATAATTTTTAGTTGCTCTTCTTCGCTTTCTAATTTTTGTTTTGTAATATTATAACTATCTATTGAAGCACTAGGTTTGTAACTCATAATTTCGTCGTGGGCACTTTTTACTCGTTCGTAAAATTCAACTTTATTTTTTTCAGGGTCAGTCACAAACATAACTTTACTATTAAGTGTTCCAAGCCTATTAAAAACGACGTCCAGTGCGGCTTTCTTTTGGGATACAACTAGTACGCGTTTATTTTTACAGATAGCGTCTGTTATGATGTTTACAATAGTTTGAGATTTTCCGGTTCCAGGAGGGCCATAAATGACCATATTACCATTTTTGTTTAAGTTGTAAATTGCATTTTCTTGTGCATAGTCAAGGCTGCTTACGGTATACAAATTTTCGTCGACTTTTTTGTTTTTCTTTGGTGGCTTTGTGTATAAAAGTTCATTTATGGCGTCGTTTGTAAGAAGTCTTTTTTCAAGCAAACTATAGTCATTATAAATAGAGTTTGCTAGAGGATATCTTCCAAGTACACAAAAATTTTTAACCTCTAGTGACGAATTTGCGTCTGGATCTTTTGCTTTTTCAAAATCAAATAAACCTTTTCTTGGGCTGTATGACAATTTAATATTAAATTTTCTTAAGTAACTTACAACCTCGCCAATATTTTTAAATCTACTATAAAGATTGCCTCTAAATTCCATATCCATATCGTCAAGTTTTAAACGATGTTGTTTTGCGTAGGCAAGAATTAAGACTTTGTTAAGTTGTATAGGCTCGTCTCTTTTAATTTCTATTTCAACAGTTGTTTCATCTGGTATGTCAATGGAAACAGGGAATAGAAGTAAAGGTGCCTTTACTTGAATGTCTTTACTAATATATCCTTGCACAAAAGGATAGCCTACAAAAAGTTCGTTTCTACCAGTTTCTTTTGTAATTTCTTCTATTTCTCGTTTAAGACTTTTAACTGCGTTGACTTGTGATATAAGTGCTTTTTTCGTTTCATCTCTTTTTTGTCTTTCAAGTTTTAGGGCTTCAGAACTTTTTTCTTTCCCAGAAAGTTCATTTAATCTTTCTGCGCTCTTTGCAAATTTTTGCTCAAGCCCTAAATTTTTTGCAATTCTTTGTTTGTCTTCCTTTTTTATAATTGAAAAAGAATATTTTCTTTCGCGCCATAAAAAATCCATAAGTTCGTTAATGGACTCATAGTCGTATTCAAAAAGTTTACCTATATCAAAACTATTTTTTTTGCTTATTCTTTTAGAATATAAACTTCTATTCTTACCACTTATTTCAACTAGTCTTTCTTTGTAATATGTATAAATCGATTTCATTTTTTTCCTCTACTTTTCAGTGATAGTATACCAGATTTTTATTTAAATTAACAATAAAATCGACAATTTATTTTAATTTTTTTATTATTTATTAAAATTAAACTAGTTGTCAATATTAATTTAGATAGTATTGTTAGTTTTTCTTTAGTGTATAAAAAATTAGAACAAAAAAAACGCCTTGATAAAAGCGCTTTTTAAACTAGTGGTGTACCCAGAGGGGCTTGAACCCCCAACCTTCGGTTCCGTAGATAATTGTTCTTGATAAAATGGTTTTTCTAATCTCTCTATTGTGTGTTATTTTAGTAGGTTTTGCAAAATTAAATGATAAGTTTTCTAAGTCGTGTAAATTATGAGATTTGTGTGAATACCATCTACTTTTGCAACTTTTGGTGAAAATCTTTTATAAAAATTTTTATAACGATTGCGTGTTGGTTTTGTGTCAATGTGGGATAAAAGTTATTTATTTTAATAATAATCTAATCTCAAAAATTTTTATTAATAATCTAATTATATAATATCTTCCTATTTTTAATATAACGAATAATATATCGTAAGTTATGAGGTATATGTTATTACGAATAAAACTCCCAACTTTTGATTTAAAATATTTTCATGCGAAAAAAAATTACACTAAATTTATTATAGGGGTAAAAAATATTTATTATTTTTTTATCCCCTAACTCTATCCATTTTTAAATTAAGGAGGATTTATTATGACATAACAACATTTTCATTTTTATGTTTTTATTAGTTTTTCACATAAAACTAAAATTTTTAATAAAGGAGAAAATAAAAGATGATTCAAGAAGATAAAAAAATAAAAATCTCGGTTTATAAAAATCGAATTATTGTCAACATTCATCCATATAATCCATTTTTTAATGATGAATATGTTTCAAGCCTGCCTCCTACACCACAAAAGGTAATAAAGAGAGACCAACCTTTTATGACGAAGAGGCAGGAAGCGAGAAATTTAAAGAGAAGTCGCAAGAAATTATATAATGTGCTTTTAGATTATGAAAAGTGCGTGTTTATGACTCTTGGCACAAGTGGAGAAATGACATGAGATAATCTTTTAGCCGAATTTAATAAGTTTTTAGCAAATGCGAGGTATGAGTATGATAGTTTTAAGATAATAAGAAAAGTTGAATGTTATCGTAATGGATTTAATAGATATCATATTCATTTGATTTTGATATTTGATAATGCCAGACCAACGATAAGTCGTAACTGACTTGAAAAGCATTGGAAGCATGGCAAAGTTCATTTTGAATATCTATGGAAAAATCGTGAGTATGGAGTTTTGGAATATATTACACTTGTTAAGCCAGAGAATTTTCATCCTACTAATCAACTACTTACAAAATATCCAGCAAATGCGAAAATTATAAGTTATAGTCCAGAGTTGGCAAAAGATAAGCCAATTTATGAAACAGAATGGACGATGGAACAATATAACGCATTTATTAATGAGGTTAAAAAGTGTCAAGGAAAAATTTTCTATGACGGTCATTATTATGATAAAGATAAATATTGTTTAGATAAAGTTTATGTTCATGACGCTGACGATATTTTAGATAAAATTTAGAGATGAAAAGATAGGTTATCAAAAACCTATCTTTTTTTGTGCTAAATTTATTGAAGAACATAAAATCTAGTTGAATTGAATTTAGAGGTGTAAATATGTTTGAAGATAATAAACCAAAGTTATTTGCTTGTGAAACTAAAAATAGCAATCTTGAGTGAGATGTGGTTGAGATAATGAAAACTATTCAATATGAAATGAATAAGCGAGGATATAAAGCAGTTATTGTTGGACTTATTAAAGACAAAGTTGTTGTGGACGAAATAGACTTATCAAATATCTTTAAATAGTTCAATTAAATGTTGTCGTTGATTTGGAGTAAGTTTTTTGAATGTACTAAGTAGTTCCATATCTTGTTTATAGTTTACTGGGTCGTGATAGAAGAATTCTTCAGCAGATACATTGCAAGCTTTAAGAATACTAATAAATATATCCATACTTGGTAAGAAATCGCCAGTTGTTTCAATTCGGTTAATATATCCAGCATTTTTCTCAATAAGAAGAGATAATTCTCTTGCAGACATATGAGCATTTTGCCTTATTGTTCCTATTCTAAATATAAAATCTTTTCTTTCTTTTTCAGTCATAGAAAAGTCGTTTTTTGGTGGTGTTTTGTTCATGATTTTACCTCCACTA
>CALWKI010000017.1 GCA_944381235.1 uncultured Clostridia bacterium | reverse complement strand
GATTGAAAAAATTTTTAGGTTATGATATAGTGACAAAGAAGAATAGTTGATAAAAAAGTGATTTTATTTAAACTTTTTGACTTTTAAGTCTGTACAGAAAGGTATTGACTCAAAATATATTTGTTTTTTACACTTTAGATTTGAATTTTATAAAGTTTTTTAATAATATTTAACTAAAAACGCTTTTGTTTTAAAGGTAAAAGTGTGTATATTTTTGGGTAAAATACCCGTTAAATTCACTATTTTAATATAAAAAAGGAGAAAAATACAATAAAATGGCAAACAAAGACGATACTCAAAATAAAACGACACTCACAAACAAACTTCCTCAGTGGTTTCCAAGTTTAGACACCAAGAGACGAACGACTTATCACGCGACGGGGGAGAACAAACAAAATGGGAAACGCGCACGAAAGTCAAATGAGGTTAGCGAAGAGGTGCAAAATGCAAAATCTAAAACAAACAAAACTAAAAAGAAGCAAGCAGGGGAGAAGTCAATAAAAGAAAAGAAATCAATAAAACTTTCGACCATTAAACCTGGACAAGAGTGGCACATTTGGAAAAAGAGGCAAAACAAGAAAAAGCAAGATAATATG
This sequence comes from uncultured Clostridia bacterium, assembly GCA_944381235.1. Lineage (GTDB taxonomy): Bacteria > Bacillota > Clostridia > Christensenellales > UBA1242 > UBA7862. The sequence continues at coordinate 2,976 of CALWKI010000017.1, read as the reverse complement.
TCGACGACACCACAACTTGCAAAAGAAAAGGTGGACGAGGGAGCAGTCGACACAAAAGTAGACCTTGGCAAAAGCAACATAAGAATTTCGTTTATTGGTGGTATAGGCGAGATTGGTAAGAATATGACCCTTATTGAATTTGGCAACGATATGATTATGATTGACGCGGGGCAAAGTTTTCCTGATGAGACTTTACCGGGAGTGGATAGTGTTTTGCAAGATTTGACGTATGTTGTGCAAAACAAACACAAACTTCGCGCCCTATTTATTACACATGGGCACGAGGATCATATAGGTGGTATTTTGCAAGTGCTTAGGGTAGCAAGCCCAACTATTTACGGCAGCGGTATTAGTCTTGGACTTATTGACGGCAAACTTAGGGAGGCGCGCGTTGATATGGACAGTGTGACTCTAAAAAAAGTTAGCGCTGGGGCAACCGTGAAAGTGGGGGAATTTACTGTCGAATTTGTGTCTGTTACGCACTCAATTCCGGGTGCTTTTGGACTTAGCATTACGACTCCAATCGGCACAATTTTCCACACCGGCGACTTTAAAATAGACGGCACGCCTGTAAGGGGGGACTTTTGCGACTTAAAACGTATTGCGGAAATTGGTAGAAAGGGTATCCTTTTACTTATGTGTGATAGTACTAATGTTGAGCGTCAAGGCTTTTCGGTTAGCGAGTCTATTGTGGGGAGTAGTTTTAAAGACATTTTTGAGGCAAATAGAAATAAGCGCATAATTATTGCAACTTTTGCATCAAACATTAGGCGTATGCAACAAATTATTGACATCGCAAGTAAATATAAGCGTAAGGTTGCATTTACTGGACGCAGTATGCTGACTGTCTCTGAAATGGCGATGAAGCAAGGAGAAATTAAGTTTGACAAGGAACAAATCATTGACATTGACGAGGTGGATAGATATGAAAACAAGGAAATTGTCATCATTTCTACCGGTTCTCAGGGTGAGGTTATGAGCGCGCTTAGTCGAATTTCACTTGACGATTTCGAGAAGGTCAAACTTGATGAAAATGACGTTGTAGTTTTGTCCTCCTCGCCAATTCCGGGTAATGAAAGAAATGTAAATAATCTCATTAATCAACTTTATAGGAAAAACTGCAAGATTATTACTAACGATGATATGAAGGTTCACGCCTCGGGGCACGCGTACAAAGAGGAAATAAAAATTATGCTATCACTTGCACATCCTAAGTTTTTTATCCCAGTTCACGGGGAGTATAGACATCTAAAAAATCAACAACTTGTCGCAATGGAATATGGGATGAAAGAAAGGAATATTATAATTCCAGAACTCGGTATGCAAGTTGAACTCGCACCTGACTTTATAAAAGTTGCGGGAATGGTGCCAGCGGGGGATATGGTTAAAGATGGAACAGCGATTGCAAGTGCTAAAAGTGATGTTATTCGGGATAGAATTAATTTGTCTCGTAGTGGCGTTTGCGTAATTAATCTTCGAATTAGCAAAAAAACTAGTCACATTGCATCAAAACCTTATTTTAGAGCAAAGGGTTTTGTATATGAGGACGAGGCTGGACTGGTACTTGGTAGTGCGCAAAAAAATCTTTATGAAACCTTTAAAGACGTCGACTTTAGTACCTTTAAAAATAGGGCGGAACTCGAAAATTATGTGAGGAAAACCACCCAAGCGTTTTTTAATAAACGTACTAAACGCCGTCCAATGATTATTCCTGTTATAACTACTATGTAATTAAACTCGTGGTAACGCCACGTGCGACATTTTAGTTTTTTAAATTAAAGACCTATTTTTATGGGTCTTTTTTGACGAATTAATGTGTTACTTTTGGTGCTTTGGGTACTACTAGAAGTTGTTTATAAGTGGTCGCTGGCACAAAAATACGAGTTTTTGTAGGCAAAATGCGACTTAATTTTTGCAAAATGTACAAAAAAATAAAACGTATTGACAAATAGATACGTGTGTGCTAGAATTTAGACGTCTAGAGGTAGACGGGTGGTCGCATGCTAAGTGTGAGGCTTAGTATGAGGAAAGTCCGGGCTTCATAGGACGGGGTGCTGATTAACTTTCAGTGGAGGCGACTCTAAGGATAGTGCAACAGAAATAGACAACAAAGGTTATTTTTTAAACTGCATCTTTAATCAATTTATGATATTTGTCGAAGATGAAAATATCTTATTCTAGCAAGTAATATTTGGCGCTAGAATCGACTCCTTTTATTTAAAAACATTATTTTTTACTTTTTTATGGGGCTTTCCAGTTGTTGTAGTTTAAACGACTAGAAAAGAACTTAATAAAATCAACAAATTATTTATTTTTTTAATTATCTTTAGTTTTTTATTTTTTAGCAGTAAAATAACCTTTGTTCAGGTGGAAAGGCGAGGTAAAAGCTCACCGAATGACTAGTGATAGTCATTGCCATGTAAACCCCACCCGAAGCAAGACTAAAAGAAATCGTTTTAACGTTGTCCGCTAGATTTCTTAAAAGCGTCGCTTGAGTCTATTGGCAACAATAGACCTAGATAGATGACCACTAAAAACAGAACCCGGCTTACGGTCTACACTTTAGAAAAAAGGGCACCCTATGGGGTGTTCTTTTTGATGTGTAGACCGCAAAACAATAATGTATAACAAAAATAAGACACGTAACTAACCAAATAGTAAAATAAGAATAAGGGATATAATTTGTATTGTTTTCCCCTACAAACACTTTAGGAAAAAGGGCACCCTATGGGTGTTCTTTTTGATGTGTAGACCGCAAAACAATAATGTATAACAAAAATAAGACACGTAACTAACCAAACAGTAAAAAAGAATAAGGGATATAATTTATATTGTTTTCCCCTTGCAAACACTTTAGGAAAAAGGGCACCCTATGGGTGTTCTTTTTTAATGTGTAGACGGCAAAACAATAACTGGAAGAAAGTCTTTGAGGGGAAGGGGGTAAAACAGGGAAGTAGACGGATTAATAAAAAAAAA
>CALWKI010000016.1 GCA_944381235.1 uncultured Clostridia bacterium | reverse complement strand
TTTCTTGCCATATCGCTATAGTATTTATCCACAAAAACTCTTACCTTGTCATTATATCTAGACTGGAGTGAGTTAAAATAGTCAACATATCTTTTGTCCCCAGTTCCAACAACTATTAACTGGACATCTTTTTCAAGTATTCTGTCAAGACTCCTCATAAGTAGTCCTATACCTTTGTGAGATACAAGTCTACTTACAACTGCAATTAAAGGAATATTTTTATCCTCTTTTAGCCCTAAATCTTTTTGAAGAGCAAGTTTATTTTTTACTTTACCTTCAAGACTATTTACATCGTAATTATAATAAATGCATTTGTCTGTTTTTGGGTTATAAAAATCATAATCAATACCATTCATAATTCCACAAAGTTTATAGTCGTTGCGAATAATTATGTAATTAAGCCCACCACTACAATATGACTCCTTTAAATTATCGCAATAACTTTCACTAACAGTTGTAAACTTATCACTAAATTGTATTGCCGCTTTTGTGAGATTTATATCTCCATTATATTCAACAAAATTTTTGAAACGATAATCTATGCCAAATAAATCACTAAGCGTCTCCATACCATATATGCCTTGATATTCAACATTGTGTATTGTATAAATATTTTTAATATTGTAATATCTAAGGTCACTCCAGTTACCAGTTTTAATATATGTAGACACAAGTGCTGACTGCCAATCATTGCAATGAATAATGTCTGGGAAAAAGTTCATAACCCCAAGGCCCTCCACAATCGATTTGCAAAAATATGCAAACCTCTCCCCGTCATCATAAAAGCCGTAAGGTTTTTCACGTTTGAAGTATCTTTCATTGTCAATAAAGTAATAAATTACACCATTTTTTTCTAGAGTAAAAATCCCGCAATATTCTTGCCTCCAAGCAAGGTGAGTTGTAAAATTACCAATAAATTTTAGTTCGTTTATATAGGTATCTTTTATATTTTTATAAAGAGGTAAAACGACTCTTATGTCGATTTCACCAAGTTTTACAATTTCTTTTGGAAGACTGCCCGCCACGTCTCCAAGTCCACCTGTTGCAATAAAAGGCTGACATTCACTTGCAACATATAAAACTTTTATTTTACTAGGATTTACAACGCTTGTTTCTCGTCTAATCTCTAAGTTTTGAGTAGACGTTTCCTTATATGATAAAGGTGTATTTAGTTTAGCATTTTCTAACTTTTTCAAATCTTTTAACTTAGTAACTACCTCATTTTCTTTTTGTGTAGTTACTTTTTCTTTTTTTTGTTTAACCACCTTTTTAGTTGTAGGCTTTTCTACTTGTAATGTACTTGTTTTTGTTTTACTAACTGATGCTTTATTTTCTTTTACTTTTTTTGTATTGTTTTCTTTTAACGTATCTAAGATTGGTTTAATTGTCTTTTCGTCCAATTTTGATTTACTTAAAGTCTTAGCCTTAGGCTCTTCTTTTTGAGCACTTAAAGTATTCTTAACGGTCGTTTTTTTGCTTTTTTTCGCTGGCAAATTTTCTGTCTTCTTGACTAGCGAAGCCTCTTTGGTCTTTTTTACTTTAGTAGTAGATTTTTTCTTTTTATCATCGTCAGCGTGAGAAGAACTAGTGTTTAGATTTAAAACACTTTCATCCTTTACTTTACTTTTCCTTATTCTTTTTTGTTTTGTCTTTATTGTATTAAGTTCTTTTTCTATAATTTCATTTGTATTCTTCTTCATAATTAACCCAACCTTATTTCTTTATTTTTTCTTCTTAAAAACACACCAGATAATGCCGGAATTTTAATTGTCAACTTATACTCTTTACCTTTATATTTTGTCTTTTCTGATTTAACTATACCATTCAATATGTTTTTTCCACCATATATCTCACTATTACTATTAAAAACTTCTTCGTATACTTTACCATCTACCCCAAAACTATAATTTAATTGGTCGTTCGGTGAAAAGTTAACCGCAAAAATTAATTCTCCTCCACCTTTATCTCTTCTACTAAATACTAACACATTTTGATTGTTATCATCGGGAACAAGCCACTCAAAGCCATCCCACGAAAAATCTATTTCATATAGTTCCTTACTATCCAAATAAAACAAATTTAACTCTTTTACAAATTTATGCATATTATTATGGGTTTCAAAATCGAGTAAGCAAAAATCAATTCCAGCCATATAGTCCCACTCTTTAAACTGTGCAAACTCTGTACCCATAAACACAAGTTTCTTACCTGGGTGCGCGTACATATACGCAAGATACGCCCGCATCGCCTTAAATTTATCATAGTACTCGCCAAACATTTTGTTAAGAATTGAGCATTTACCATGGACGACTTCATCGTGCGAAAGAGGTAAAATAAAATTCTCACTAAATGCATAAAACATTGAAAAGGTCAGTTTATTGTGAATTGATTTTCTAAAGTAGGAGTCAGTTTTCATATATTCAAGAGAATCATTCATCCAGCCTATGTTCCACTTAAAATTAAAACCAAGCCCTCCAACGCTTGTAGGTTTTGTAACCAGTGGCCAAGCAGTGCTTTCCTCTGCAATCATAAGTATATTTGGATATTCTTTAAAAACTACTTTATTTAGTTTTCTTAAAAACTCAATCGCCTCCAAATTTTTATTGTCGCCATTTTGATTTGGCACCCACTCATTTGGTTTTTTGTCATAGTCTAAATATAACATAGACGCCACCGCATCAACTCTTAACCCGTCTACATGATATTTTTTTATAAAGAGCATTGCGCTAGAAATTAAAAAACATTCAACCTCGTTTCTTCCATAATCAAATCGCCTAGTGCCCCAAGTTTTATGTTCTTTTCTATCCCAACCTTGATTTTCGTACAAACACGTCCCATCAAATTCAATTAAGCCATAGTCATCTTTTGGAAAATGTGCTGGTACCCAATCAAGTATCACCTGAATTCCGTTTTGATGACATTTGTCTACAAAATACATAAAATCTTTTGGTTCACCAAACCTAGATGTAGGTGCAAAATATCCCGTCACTTGATAACCCCATGAGCCATCAAAAGGATATTCGGTTATAGGCATTATTTCAATATGAGTGTAATTCATACCGACAACGTAAGGAATGAGTTCATCCGCAAGCATTCTATATGTGTAATACGAGCAATCACTTTGTTTCTTCCAAGAGTTAAAATTAACCTCATAAATATTCATAGGACTTTCATAGTTGTTTTTCTTAAGCCTATACTCCAAAAATTTTTCGTCACCCCACTCGTAACCTTCAATATCATACACAATAGACGCTGTTTTACCATTTGTCTCTTGCATAAAGCCATATGGATCTGCTTTTAGTCTTGCAAAACCTTTTTTGTCTGTTATCTCGAATTTGTATTTTTGAAAAATTTGAACATTTTCAATAAAAACTTCCCACACGCCTTCTTTACTTATTCGCGTCATAGGATTTTTGGTATTGTCCCATTTATTAAAGTCTCCCACAACGCAAACTTTAGTGGCGTTTGGAGCCCATGTTCTAAAGATATATCCCTTTTTTCTATTTTTCACAAATGGATGCGCGCCTAAAAACTCATAAGCACAATAATATGTCCCTTGATGAAATAAATATAGTTCTTTTTCATTTTTCTTTGCCATTTAACCCACCTTACAATTTTATTTTAAGTTACTCACTAAACTTTTCTTCCATAAAGATACGCTAAATCTAAAAACTTGCTACAAATTCCTTTGTCTATTACGCCACTCACTTTCCACTCCCAATTTCCTTTTGCAACACCCGGCGTATTCATTCTTGCCTCGTTTCCAAGTTTAAGTATGTCTTGCATTGTAAAAATTACCATATTTGCACTACTTCTATAAAGGTTTACTATTGCATTATCAACTACCACGTCGTTACCTAATTCTAAAGGCATCTGAAAGTATCTCTTAAACCTATTAATTTTGTCCCAGCAACCAGTATTAAGTAGTCCCATAAAGGTATCATTATCATGAGTACCAATATAAGCAACACAATTTTTCTCGTAGTTATGTGGCTTATACATATTGTCCCTATCGTCATCAAAGGCAAACATTAAAACCTTAACTCCCGGAATAGAAAATTTTTCCTTCAATTTTTGAGTTTCCTCAGTTACAGTCCCTAAATCCTCAGCAACAATCTTACACGAAGAATGTAATAGAATTTGTTTAAGAAGTTTTTCTCCTGCCCCCTTAAACCACTTTCCCTTCTTTGCGTTTTTATGAGTGCTTGGTACTGCATAATATCTACTAAACCCAACAAAATGGTCAAGCCTCACGATATCAAATAAACATGATAATCTTTTAAATTTTTTTATGAAATATTCATAATTTTTTTCTGCTAATTTTTCATACTCATAAATTGGATATCCCCAAAGTTGCCCTTCACTGTTAAAATAATCAGGTGGAACTCCTGCAACTAATTTAGGCTTATTATTTTCTAATTTCCAGTACTCTTTGTTTGCCCAAACGTCCGCACTATCAAGTTCAACATAAAATGGAACGTCTCCAAATATTTCAATGTTATTTTTCCCCGCATAACTTTTTATCTCTTTCCATTTTTTATCAAGCAAATATTGAACTAAAATAATATCATTTATCTCAGTTTTATTCTCTTTCTTAAACTTATTTAAATATGTTTTATTTCTATTTTTTAATTTTTCCGGAAACTCATACCAAGGCTTATTATAGATTTCCTTTGCAACACAAAACATGGCAAAATCTTCTATCCAATATTTATTTTCACGAATAAATCCCGTTAAATCATGTTTGTCTCTTTCTTTTTCACAAACAAGTTCAATAGCCCCTTTCATTTTTTCTGAATAGTCGCTAAGGTTATTAGCCTTATCTAAATTAAAACGCTTTAATTCTTCAATATTTAAAAATTCAGATACGTCAAGAAAATTAGGGTTTATTGCAAAAGAAGAATAAGTGCTATAAGGTGAATTTTCAAAAAGAGGGGGTGAAAAAGGTAAAACCTCCCACACAGAAAAACCTCCCATTTTCAAAAAGTCAATAAACTCATAACACTCGCTTGAAAACTTACCCCAACCACTCAAACTCGACAAAGAAGTAATATGTAATAAAACTCCACTCTTTCGACAATTATTAAACATACTATTAACCACTCTAAAACATTATTTTAATTTCTAAAACTAGCAACACTTTTTTATTTAAAAAATTCTTGCAACAAATTCTGATTAATACTATGTTAACACATTTTAAAAGAACTAAACAACAAAAAATACAAAATTTTTACAAATTTATTTTTTATTATCAAGTCCTTTGCTGTTAATTTTATAAAAACCCTCCCTCTTTAAACTAAACAATTATTTAGACCGACTTGAAAAATATCTAGTCTATTATTTTGCATCTTAAAATCTCTATTGTTCTTTTTATTCCGTCTTTTAGACCAACATTAGAAGTCCAACCAAGTTTTCTTAATTTATCAGAAATTAACACCGCATTTTTTGCCCTAGAATAACCAATTTTTTCTTCCTTTGTTGTATTAACAAATTTGATATTTACTTTTCCCTGTTTTGCAACAAAAGTTGCTATTTCTTTTAAAGACAAAATATCTTCGTCTTCACTAATATTGTACGCTTCGCCCGCTACGCCCTCAAACATTATTTTTAACATCCCAGACACCGCGTCTGAGACATAAAGGTAAGAATACCTCTGCTCTCCCGAACTTTTTAAAGATATATCTTCATTTTTTACTGCACTCATTAAAAATTGAGATAACGCTTTACTATCTTCTATCTTCATTGTCGGCCCATAAATTCTACAAAATCTTCCAATAAAAACCTTTACATTATATTCATGCAAAAAAGATATACATAGCGTTTCTGACGCCCGCTTTGCCTCGTTATAACAAGACCTTACGTCAACAGGGTTTACTTCTCCCACATTTTCTTCAATCATTGGCTCTCCACTTGTCCCATACACCTCACTTGAAGAAGCAAAAAACACCTTTACATTATTTGTCTTCTTTGCATATTCAAGTAGGTTAAGTAACCCGCAAAAATTTATTGTCATTGTTTCCACTGGATACCTTGCATAGTTATGCGCATCAGAATAACTTGCAAGATGAAAAATGTAGTCAAATCTAATCTTGACCGTAAAAGTTTTAGAAATATCTTGCTCAATAAACTCTAGTCTATTATCATTTTCATAAATATTAAAACGCTCTTTTGCCTTTTTTAAATTCCTTACAACTGCATATATTTTGACATTTAAAGTTTTGTCAAATAATAACGCATCAATAAAATATGAGCCAATAAGTCCAGATGCCCCTGTAATTAGCAAAATCTTATTATCAAACTTTGTAAAATCTTCTTTTTCTACAAACCTCTCTAAATCCTTAAAATAACACTTGTTATATTCTTTCACTTTTCCTCACCTATACTTACTAAACCTTTAAATAAGTCAATATCATCTTTGTAAGTAATTTTAAAATTTTTCTCACTTCCTCTAACAAACATAATATCATAACCATAGTAAGAAAACAAAGAGCAAAAACTTGTAAAATTGTCCTTTTTTTCTTTATTTGATTCTTCTAAAACTTCCATAGCCATTCTAAACTTAACTGCATGAGGAGTTTGAGTCCTAAAAATATTGTCCCGATTAAGTTCTCTTTGTCTACCTTCTACAATTTCATAAACAACCTCGTTTGCTGGAAGATAACTTACTGCAACCTCACCTCGTCTTGCTATATTTACACACTCATTAACGATCTCATGATTAGTACAAGGCCTATTACCGTCATGAATCACTAAAATGTCATCATTGTTACACTCAGGAGCAATCTCCTTAATTGCTTTTTTTATTGATAAAAAGTTTGTCTCTCCACCTTCAACTACTTTGTATAGTTTTGTAATACCAAATTGTTTGGCGCATGCCAAAAGATAAGCCTCCCACCCTTTAAGACAAGTGACTACTATTTTATCAATATTTGGATGCCTTTGAAAATTCATTAAAGTATAAACTATAACTGGCTTATCGTTTATACTTAAGAATTGTTTAGGTATGCTTTGATTTGTCCTTGCTCCTATTCCGCCCGCAGTAATTACTGCTATTGTCTCCATTTTTCTCCTCCATTTTTAAATTTGTTTCTATAATATTTCAATAAAAAGTTTGTATATAATAATTTTTTTCGCCAATTTAATCTTATTTAGTTTTCTTGTAATCATAATTTTTTAAATACTCATACAACTTTTCTGACGCATGTCCCGTTTCTGTAACTCCATAGTCTAAGTAAACTTTTTTAATTGTTTTTTCATAATCAAAATTTTCTAGATTTATAAATTCCTCAAATAGTTCTTCCTCAGTTTTGCAAAACTTGAATGGAAATTTATTAAAATCTATCCACAGATTCCTATCAGTTTGTTGATAACCTTCAAAATAATTTGAATAACAAACACACTTCTTCTTTGCAAAAAGTCCGTCAACTATTATAGATGAAAAATCTGTTACAATATAGTCAGCAGCAAGAACAACTAATTCCACATCATCAACCTGGGTTAAGTTTATTGCATTTTCAATTCCTAACTTTTCGGTTTCCTCAAGTAAAAATGGGTGAAATCTATAGCAAATAACCACGTCTTTATTAAGTTTTTCATTAAAAAAATTTATAATCTTTTTGTTGTCGAGTAAATCTCTTTTTATATTTTGGTCATCTTTAAAAGTTGGCGCAAGTAACACAACTTCCTTATCAAGAGGAAGACCAAGCGCTCTTTTTGCTTTTTTACAATCTTCTTCACTTGCATTTATTATTGTATCATATCTTGGCGTGCCAAAGTTTAAAAATCTTCCAGAAAAAAAGAAAGATTTTTTATAGTAACTCAATATATCGTCTGAGCCAACAGTAAATGCGGTGATGCCTCTTGATTCTTTTTTTGCCCCTTTAATGTAACTTTTATCTGCATTAAATATTCCACCCTCAACTGCCTTCATTGGAATTGGTCCGCCATGCCAAGTTTGTATATAAATTTGCCCTTTTCTCTTTTTATATCTTTTATCTATTCTTTGATTTGAAATTATGTATTTTGAGGTATAAAAATAGTAATAATCCTTTATTGTTTTAAATTTTGCTTGCTTAACACCATCGCCTATATATCTTTCTTTATTTAGGCAAAAATAAAAATCAAATTCATCCCTATGATTGTTATATAAATATTCAAAAAAGGCTTTTGGATTGCATGAAAAAAGACCTTTGTTTGATATAAAATAAATCCTATTTTCCTTTATTCTAAAAATCCTAAAAATTAGACCAAAAAGCCAACTAAAACCCCTTCTTATTTTTAAAAAAACTTTCTTCATGCTTTTCACCACATACTACCTAGTAAAACAACTTATAAATATATGTTAACACACAAAGAAAATTTTTCAAAATAAATTAAACAAATTGCACAAAAATAAAAAAAGTTTAAAAAGTACTTAACAAATCTTTAAAACGGACTATAATGTCTTTTGCATTTTAGGGAATATTAAAATGTAAGGGAGGTAAATAATATGAAAAAGGATAAATTTGATTTGGTTTCAAGGAGAGATAATGATAGATTTTTAGGTGCGTTCGACCCATTTTTTGACGACTTTTTTGACATACCTATGTTTGACAGAAGAGAACTTAGAAAACTTAACAATATGATGAAAACAGATGTTAAGGAAAGGGATAATGACTATGTCATTGACGTAGAACTTCCTGGCATTAATAAAAAAGATGTAAATCTTGACTTAAGAGATGGTTATCTTGTCATTAGCACACACAGAGAACATAATATGAACGAAAATGACAAGAAAGAAAACTATATTAGGCGTGAGAGAAGTTATGGTAGTTTTTCAAGGTCATTTTATGTAGGAAATGTTAAAGAAAAAGACATTGATGCAAAACTAGAAAATGGCATTTTGCAGATTGTTGTACCTAAAGTTCAAAATCAACTTGACTCAACTACCAAAATTGAAATTAAATAAAAAAATAACCCTTATAAAAAAATATTGGAGTAAGTGCTCCAATATTTTTTTTGCCCTCTTTTTTGCTAAACAAAAGTTTATATAATATATACTTGTCTTAGTCTTAACAAAAAGCCTTTATAAAACTTTTCTTTAAACCTAATTTGCAATAATTTCAACTTGCGCCTCAATGGTTATTTTACTATTAAAAAAGTCACTACTTAATCCTTCAACATAAGTTTGGTATTTCGTGTCACAAGAATAAATATATTCTTCTTTAATGCCTTTTATAGTAGTTTCTCTACCAAGGACTTCGTCCGCCTTTGACTTTGCCATACTAATTGCAGAGTTTAATACCTCATTATATTTATTTTCAAAATCGCTTACCTTAAAATTTATTGAATTTACCTCACCACCATTATCAAAAATACTATTTATTACATCCATTAAATTTTCTAAGTTATCAACTTGTACACTAAGATTTGTAGTTGTTTTTAACCCCATTAAATTATTTTTAAAACCCTCTCTTGTCATATAACAAGATGAATACGAATAACTTATTTTATCCCTTTTTATACCAAGTGTTTCTAGCCCTTGAACAATTTTATTTGTAATCTCCGCATTTTTATCTCTTGATACTTTTTTGTCAAGGTCAAGAGAGTTTACCGTAAACGAAATACTTGCATTATCCGCTTCATACTCTTTCTTTGCCTTGCCCCGAATTACCACATTTGCATCTTGAAGATTAATAGTTTTTATTGTGTTTGTTTTATTTGTGTTTTGATTTGCGGGAGCCTCTTTTGTGATAGACGACGTGACGTCTGTATTTTCAACAACTTCGCTACTAGTTTTTTCGTTATTCTTTTCATTTTCAGTGCTAGATGTTTCTTCAAGAGTAGTCTCTTTTAAACTAAAACCCTCTTTTGCAAAAACATTTTTTGCAATTATCCCTCGTCCAAACATCACCCCAACAAACAAAATTAAAAGTAAAAGTATGGTTATAATGCCCTTTTTTCTGTTTTTCATTTTTTTACCTCCACATACTATATGGTGGTAATTTTTGTAAATATTATTTACGTTTGACAAAACTAGACAAAATATTTAAATAACCATACGTAAAATACACAAAAATGTTTAATACTCGCCATCAATTATTTATAAACTCCCCAGTTAACTAAATTAAAGCTTAACTGTTTTTCTTTTTATAAAACTCTATTTTTTCTTCAAGCGCTTTAGCTTGTGCTATTGCAAGTCTTAAATATTCATCCTCTGAAATATTGTATTCTTTTTTGTAAAAAATTTCATAGTCAAGGGAAATGTCTTCATAATTTGCAAGTTGTTTTGCTATTTTGTCCCAGTCGACATTTCCGCTAAAACAAGTCAAAGTATGCTCATCTCTTTCGCCATTGTTATCACTGAGATGGAGGGATATCAATTTATCCCCGTAATTTTTTATGTAATCAAAATCCTTGTCGTAACAGTTATTATGCCCAACGTCTAAGTTAAATTTAAGCATTTTATGCTTTATATTTTTAAATACTTCTATAAAAAGCGGCCTATGTCCAAGATTTTCAATTGCAAGCGGAACATTTAATCTTTCACATACATCTAAAACTTCTAAAAGCCTTTTTTCTCCGACCTTAGAGTATTCTCCAACAAGATGAACCACAACACACTTAAACCCATATTTATGCGCCACTTTTACGTCTTTAATTAAAATTTTCTTGAGCCTTTCACCTTTTCTACCTTCTTTCCAAAAGTTTGGAAGTTCTTCCCTATTATACCTCATATGTAAACTTGAAAGTTTAAGCCCTGCCTTCTTTATCACTTTAACCTGTTTTGAAATAGGTCCATTTTGATAATTAAATTTTTTGTCAGCATTTGCAATAACACAGTCAAAGCCCACCTCTTTAATCTTTTGCGCTCTCTTATCTATATTGGATATAAATCCAAAATAAAAACTAATACCTTTATCCATTGTACACTCCATATTATGAATTTATTGTCTTTATTTTATTAAAAATTATACAAAACTGCAAACATTTTTTTACAATAAATAAAGCCCTAAGAATTTGCTTCTTAAGGCATTTTTATATATCTGACTATTAATCAATACTAACTATTTCGTATTCTCTTGAACCAAGCCCTAGTTCGTGTGCCCTTTCAATAGTGTGAATTGAATGTTTTTCAAGCATTCTATTAACTAAAGATGTTTTGCCTTTATCTTCTGAATTCATAATTTGGTCATAACAACATTGGTCAATTGCAACTGGGTCAGCGGACGCAAAAATTCCAATATCCGCCATTTCTGGCTCATGAGGGTTTGAATCGCAATCGCAGTCAATTGAAAGTCTATTCATAACATTAATGTAAAGCATATTTTCTGGTTTGAAGTGGGTAACTACAGCCTTGCACGCTTCTGCCATACTCTCTAAGAACCCGTCTTGGTCTGAAACAAAATCCCAAAGTTTATCTGGAACGTCAGTGTGCCCTGAAGAGTGTATCCATGCTTTACCATTTCTTGAAGCCACCCCTATACTCATATTTTTAAGTGCACCGCCAAAACCTCCCATAGCGTGACCCTTAAAGTGAGAAAGCATAAGCATAGAGTCATAGTTGTTTATATGGGAACCTACTATATCATAACCTTTTAGGTGAGTGCCGCCCTCAAGTGGAATTTTTATTTCCCCTTCTTCGTCCATAATATCGACTTTTGCAATATCTAAAAAGCCGTGTTCTTTTATTGCTTTCCAATGTTCCTCTACGTCATATCTTCTACCGCGGTACGCTGTACAACATTCAACTATTGTGCCACTAAGTTTATGTACTAAATCCTTAATTAGATTTGGATTTAAAAAGTTGTGTCCGCCTGGTTCTCCAGTTGAGATTTTAACTGCAACTCTCCCCTTTAATTCGTGCTTTAACGCCTCGTAAATCTTAATAAGTCCAGCGGACGATATATCCTTTGTAAAATAAACCTTTGATTTTGACATAATTTATTCTCCTTTTATAATTTCCTTCTCTTTTTTAAGTAATGTTTGATAGTAAAAGTCAATTTTATAACTTAGTTTATTATAAGCATTTTCCATTTCTTTTATTTTACTGCAAATAACTTCTCTTTGTTCAATAAGTAAATTTCTTCTCTCCTCTGCAGTCCCGTCCCCTTGCATACATAAATCTATATACTTTTTTAAAATTTCAATCGACATTCCAGCTGTGCGCATACAGAGAATAAAATTTATGTTCTCAATATCGTGTTCGCTGTACTCTCGCCTATTATTCATCTTTGACACTTGATTTATAAGGCCTTCTTTTTCGTAATACCTTAATGTATCTTTTGAAATATTAAATTTTTTGCTTACTTCACCTATAGTCATATAATAACTTTTTTCTCCTTAGTGCATTTTAACACTTAGAGTACACTCCAACGCAAGCAAAATTTAAAATTTTTTTTAATTTAAATTTGTTTAACTTTAATAAAAGGTTTTTATTTTTTATATAAAAAATTATAGTGTCAGATATTTAACATAAACTTTTATTTTGAATATATAAAATTGTTATTAACTAAAAAAGACTAGTTTAAAATCTTTTAACTTTCTAGTCTTTTTTAAAAGTTAAACCTAAATGGTAATTTAAGTTTAATCAACTAATTTTACAACTCCGTCTTCACTTATACTTATGATATCGCCGGTCTTTATTTCTTGTAAAATATCACTCCCAAGTTTATCTATCGCAATAATATTTGAATTTTCCCAATTCTTTGCAAGTATTACTCCACTTGCAGCAAGCGAATCTATCTCCTCGCTAAATAAAAGCGCCGACGGATTTATTCCCATTTGGCATATGGTTTGAATAACAAGACCTCCTGTCGTTGAACCTATAGTTTGAGGAAGTATTAATGCGACCCCAGTCAAATTCTTTCCATAAACGTCAGGGTTGTTTTGGTCGGAACCAATTATTTTTTTTGCGTTTTTAAGTGCTGATTTTTGAAAAGTCGCAAGAGTATTAAATCCCTGCTTTGAAACAACACATTCACCAGTATAACTACCTTTACAAATTACCCTACCTTTGAATTCCTTTGCCATTTTATTTTCCTCCACAAATGATTTTAACTATATCATCATCTTTATAATACCTTGATTTTGAATAAGTCCTTAGTTTGTTACTATTTGTAATTATTGGTTTCCCACCAGCGATTGGGTTGTTTGTATACATTAATGGACAAATTGAGGATATGTTTACTCCAAAACTTTTTAATTTTTGATATTCTTCAGTCTTAGAAAATTTTAGGACAACATCTGGTGCACTTGTCATAATTGTTCTAACTTTCACCTTTTTTCTGTCGTTTTTCTTTAACTCTTCTTCAATCTTATGTGTCCATTGAATTAGTTGGTTATATGTAAGATGTGGACAACCAATAAAACAAAGACTTGGTTTTGCATTCTTATTCTTCCACATAACAGGATAACTTTTATAAACCCTTTCAAGTTCTTCGTCGTCAATCACGTATGTTTTTGCATTTTTATTAATAATTTTTTCTCCATATTTTTTTGCCTCTGGAGTAAGATTTTCAATATGATAAAGTCCTACTGCCCCGTTACTAGCAGTCGCCGCCCCAAAGTCTTTCAAATACGAAACTACCTCATCATTTATTTCATTTCCCAAAAATTTATCAAGTCCTTTTACAAAAGGGACTTCTTCCATAACCTTCATACCTATTGCACTACCAAGTATTTGTGCTTCTGGAAGAGAAGAAGTTTTAACCTCAATTACCCAATTTGCACGCCTTCCTTCATCAGTTAAAAGTCCAAATTTTGGCACTTTACCAAGAAGTGCCCCAAAGATGTCTAACATGCCACTATTTCTGTTACATCTTGCCCCTAAAACAGAATTGGCATAAACCACTGCACTACTTTCTGCCCAAGACAAAATATCTCCATATTTTGGGGTATTGCCAACCTCAGGAAGATAACATGTACAAGTAAAAGCGTTCTTATCCTTAAGTCCGATTTTACTTAATTGCTCCTCATATAATTTTTGCTTTGAATACATTATTTTACTAAAAATAAGTTTATTCAAAAGTCCGCACTTAACGTTTTCATAGTCTATTGGACGAGGATCCATAGTAAATGGATATGGAGTTTTAAGTCCCGCATCAATTATTTCGTCCATTATTCTATAAACTGGCTTGAGCAGTCCTATTCCAAATGAGGTAACGAGATGTCCACTTGTCGTCACATCAACAAACTCCTCTGCACCAAAGAGGTCGCCAAATTCAACAAGGGTTCTCATAATTTTAGCCTTTGTTTCCCCTTGTTTTCCGTCTAAAATTTCTTGTTCTTCTTTTGTTAACTTCATTACTCTCTCCTTTTTAGTTCTTATAAATATTATACAGTTTTTTTGGTCAAATACAAAATGTTTTACTCTTTTTGTCTTTTTTTCTTGTTATTTTTTTTAGTTTTCCATTCGTTTATAACAGCCGCCGTCATTTCTTTTAGATATTTCATTTCATTAGACTTAAAGGTGCATAAGAAAAATACTAGTGTTGTAATTCCAAAACAAATTAGACCTTTAAGTATAAAATTCAAAATACTTATTCCCGAAATGAGCGAACACAAAAAGTAAGACGCTGTGCCGGCGATTATAGTTAAAATAAGCATACCAAATTGTCTTAAAAAATAGTCCTTTGAAGAAATTTTAAACACAGTTTTATATAAATAATTTGGTTCCAATGTGTCAATAATTAAAAGTCTACTTATAATCATTGATAGGAATACCCCTGCAAGTCCTAGGAAATAACATAGTAAAATGGACAAACCTATATTTATTAATGATGTTATGAGTATGTAGTACTTTACTTTTTTGAATAACCCATAATTTTCTCTAAAGCAAACCACCGGTATAGCAATATTTTGAAGATAGAAATATCCGCATAGTGCCAAGATTGAATACTGGTCAATGAGCAAAGCTGGGTCTTTTAGCCACAAAGTCATAAAGTCATTAAATGTTATAAACATTGCAATCGTACAAAAAGCACTAAGATAATGGAAAATCAAAAGAAGCGCTCTAAACACTTTAAGTGATTTTTCTGTATTATTTTCAAGCGTAATACTACCAATACTTGCAAAAATTGCACTGTTCAAAATAGAAATAAAACCAGCAAGCGAACTTGAAATAGTGTTGTAGTTGCTGACATATCCAACAACTAAAGTACTAATCATAGTAGAAATTATGATATTGCTTGTGTTTGACAAAATCACATTGCCTAACTTATATAAAAAGGTGCTTTTTATGTTAGATTTTATTTCATTTTTTTCGCTATCTAAAAGTTTCGCCGATTTGTTTTTTATAAAAGGATACTTTTTTTCGGCGTATATTGCAAGTGCTAAATTGTTAATAAAGTTAGTTATAATCTCGGCTAAAATATAAATCTTATAGTCAGGGACGACAACAAGTAAAATGATCCTTATAATTGTTCTAAGAAGGGTAGTTACTATATTAAAAACTTTAATTACTGACATATTTTGATAAGCCGTAATTAAGGTTTGCTTATAACCTAAGAGATAAGACAAAGCACTACTTCCCAAAAATAAGAAATAATAAATATATAAATCGGCGTCAGAAATAGTTATATCTGCGGAAATTAAAAATTTTAAAAAAGGTGCAATGGCAATGCCAAGAACAAAAACAACTAGTGCAATTATGTTATAAATCTTTTTGTAATAATTCATATATGCAGCAATTTTTTCTTCATCGTTACTTGCAATAGATTTATAAAGAGAAAAAACAAGAATTGTTCCTATTCCTAGTTCAGCAAGACTTAAGAATGAAAGAATGCTTGAATAAAGTGAGTTAATTCCAAGGATTTCTTCACCTAACTTTTGAATGAGGAAAGTACGACAAACAAAATTAAGTACTAAGTTAATAACTTGGTACAAAATTCCAAATATTAAGTTTGTGATAGATTTTTGCTTGCGGGATTTCATTTCTTTCCTTTTATTTTATTTCTTAAATAAAGCACAAATTGTATTACCTACTCCTTTATTTCTCCTATTACTTTTTTATAAATAGTATTTGGCTTTTTTGCTTTTTCTTTTTTAAATTTATAAGTTAATTTAAAAAATTTAGCACTAGATAAAATTTTGTTATATTTTTTTGGATCATACTTATCAAATAACGATTTCGCTAATTTATATATGTTCTCGCTATTAGGAGGGACATCGTCTACTATTTTTCTAACATCTTCCATGTTCTCATACAAAAATAGCATTATAATATCAATGAGGTAGTAATTCACTATAAGGTTATGCGTTTTACAATATTTAAAGAAAATATCTCTAACCCCTACAAAAATAGGATTGCCTGGACCTGCACTCATAAAAAACGTGCACCACTTACCTTTTGCTACATTTTTGTCTACCGAACCTATTTTTGTACTATAAAATGGATATTCTAACAGGTCTTTAGTAACATCTTCCGTCAAAAACATTGTCGCGTCAACCCATACCCCACCGTACTTTGCAAGGAGTGTGGCTCGCAAAATATCCGACAAATGCGTAAGTGAAAAGTTTTTCTCTTCTACCTTTTTTAAGATAAAGTCTGGAATTTCTGCATAATCTAAAAAATTATCTTTTGTAAGAAACACAACCTCGTTGTTTTTAAAATTATTTTTAATAGTTTCAATACATGTCTTTACTAAATCTGGCATATTTTCATAGCCTTGATACCAAAATACCCAAACTTTAAAGTCTTTTGGTAGTTTTTCTATTTTGTAATCACGAGGCAAACAATCCATATAGTTTGCTTTAAGATATTCATAAACCTGTTTTATGCGCTTATCATTATATTTAGTTCTTTTAAAAATTTTATACAAAAACAGATTAAAGCCGTATTTTAGAGAAAAACCAAAACCAAATTCTTTTGCTACTTTAAAATAATTCATAATCTAACCCCCAATATAATCTTTTATTATCTTTATGCTTAACTAATCATTAAACTAATTTTTTATATTCTTTAAATTTATAGTTTTTTATCTTCAACAAGATTTTCCTTGACTGTATCCGTGCTTTCCAAACTTTCTACATGTTTATCTTTCTTAACATTTAGTGATGTTGAATTAAGTGCCTCAACTTTGGAATTTTCTTCAAAAAGACCGGCATAGGCAAGCACCAAAAACATGTAAAAGGGCAACCTAAAATGAGTCGCCTCAAACAAAGCCATAGCGTAATAAGGTAAAATTAAAATTAAAAGTGAAATTAAATTTAATATGTTTCCTTTTAATTTTTTAAAATCTATAAACGAAACAAAAACTCCAAGAAGCAATAAATACCCAATGATACCATAGTTCCAAAGATTTTGAATAAAAAGGTTATGTGCATCCATTCTCCCTATAAAAGGTGACCCTATCCCACGTCCAAATAAAATAGTCATAGGTGAGGACAAAAAGTCTGTTAGATACATATCCCAAATACCCTCTCTTCCTGGATCATAGAGTATTTCTCCGCGATAAACAGCGTCCCACCACTCATCACTTTGATATTCGTAATCACTTTGAGGTCCCTCTTGTTTAGGCGGATAAACACTTTCATCTATTTGAGTGTTGTCAATATATTCCTGAATAATTTCGTTTGAGGCAAGATTAAATCTAACTAAGTAAATCCTAAATTCAAGATTAAAACATACAAGTACAAAAACCCCTAGAGCAAGTCCAATGGACAAAAATTTAAGCGAGTTTTTCTTGTATTTTATTATGTAAAAAACAACAAATAACACCAACGCAACGCCTAAACTTAAAATAAAGTTACGCGAAATTGTCATAAAGCCAAATACAAACAAAGGAATAAATAGTAAGAAAAAATAAAGCGAAGATATTTTATTCTTATACTTTAAAAAAAGCAAAGAACCAAGACAAATTATATCAAATAGCGCATAGTTGTTTGGATGCCAGGAAAAACCAACGAACTTAACATATTGACTTTCTATATAATAAGGCATAAATCCAATTAATCTACTCGACAAAGGTCTAAGAAAAGATAATAATCCAGAAAAAATTAAACCAAGAGCAAAAAAGACAACTAGGCGAGTCAAACTAATATTTTCCCTTTTTTGATATGCCACATAAATAAAAACAAGTTTAGCCACAACGGTAACAATAGATAATAAGCATATGTTATGAATAGGTAAAATCAAAAAAAGAGAAAAAATCGCAATCGGTATTAAAATTTTGAAATTAGGCTTTTCTTGCTTATTGATTACGTCCCACAAATATTTAATAGCCAAAACACCTGTAAGCCCCAAAAAAACAGTATCATATAAATGATTATTTAGAATTGTGCTTGAAAATAGTGAAACAAATGAAAAAATAAATAAATATAACGATAAAATTTGTTCATACGAAAAAAAAATTGCAACAAGAATGATAAAAAAAGTCACTATCAACATAGGCACTTCAAAAAAACATCCAAATATCAATAATATTGCAATGAAACAATAACTTATAAATTCTAAATTCTTTTTCACATAACCAACAAATTTGCTCATTTTACTTTCCTTTGCACAAGCCCTAAATTTTCAGACACTATGTTGCAAGATAAAATGTTTAACTTTTAATTAAACGATAACCAAGTACTCCCTTAAATATATGTCTTTATCTAAGCCGCCACGATATTATCAAGAAAATTAATTTCATACAAATACTGTCTCTAGGCATACAACTGCCTTTTATTTTTTTATTTTAACATAACACAAGGTAAATAAGCAAATTATTTAAATTAAAAAACTCTTAGTTTTTGTATTTTAAAACATATTGAGTTGTCATTATATTTTTATTTCAATAAAAAACAAGCGAAAAAACACAATTTTTCCGCTTGTTTTCCACAAAAATAATATTTTCTTTTAAAATTTAAAACGTAAGCATCGTACTACTTTTATTAGTTCTTAAAGTATCTATCAAGAAGTCCTTTGAATGCCTTGCCGTGTCTTGCCTCGTCTCTTGCCATTTCATGAACTGTATCATGAACTGCGTCAAGATTTAATTCTTTAGCAAGTTTAGCAAGCTTTGTTTTCCCGTCCGTTGCACCAAGTTCAGCCTCAACTCTCATTTCAAGATTTTTCTTTGTTGAAGATGTAACAACTTCACCTAAAAGTTCAGCAAACTTTGCCGCATGCTCTGCTTCCTCGTGTGCCGCTCTCTCATAGTAAAGCCCAATTTCAGGATACCCTTCACGGTGAGCAACTCTTGCCATTGCAAGATACATACCTACCTCGCTACATTCTGCGTTAAAATTCATTCTAAGTCCGTCGGCAATTTCCTTTGGAAGTTTAGAACTATCTCCAACGACATGTTCTGATGCCCATACCATTTCATCATTTTCAACAAGTTCAAGTTTTGCACCACAAAGTGGGCACTTGTCTGGTGGGTTGTCCCCTTCATATACATATCCACATACTGGACAAACATATTTCTTCATTTGTTAATTCTCCTTATTTATAAATTTTGCCGAATTTCTTCGACTAGCATATAGTATCACAATTTTTTAAATTTTCAAACTAATATTTAACACTTCTTTCTTCCAAGAGTAATATTATCCTTCTTTCTGTCTTGAAGTTCTTTTATAGCGTTCTTCTTATCCTCATATCTGTAGTCTTGACCAGTCTTTTTTATAACCTTATCTATAACTTTATGACTTGCACGATTTTCGGCATTTCCTACAAACTCATCTTGATACAAGAAAAAGTCAGCATTATCTTTTAGTTTCATAATATCAATGTAACCTTCTTTATCTCCAGTTAAGGTAACTGTCCTACTTATTACATCTCTAATATATCTCTTATTTGTACCGAGTTTTAAAAGAGTAGGAAACTCACCTTCCCCTATAACTTCCGCCACCTTACCATTTTCATATTTTTCAAAAAGCATACAGGCAATTTTAAGGTGGGCACATTCCATTTCGTAGTGTTCTTCCCAAATTCTTTTTATATTTTCATCTTTTTCTTCAACAAGTGCACTATAATACAAATAGGCTTCAGTATACTCATGCAGAACCCACTGTTCAAGAAAAGAACAAGTTGGATCTTTCAAACTTTCATATTGACTCACATGCTCTTCTTCAACCATGGCAATTTCAGAATAAAGTTGCCTTCCAAGGTCATTTTTATACCACTCGGCAATATTCATATAATAATTCATAGTTTGTTGTTCGGCGGCAGTTATAATGCCCGCAACAAGTTTTGAATAAAGTTTACTTTTCTTTGCACACATTGGCCTCTTTATATTGTCAACTGGAAATCTGTGATGAGCCAAAGTTGGTCGTGCAGGCGTAATTTCCGTCATACCTCCAACTAGCATCTTAGGATCTAATTTTTCTTTGTCTAAAATCATAAGGTTACTAAACCTATAAAGGTGGTCAAAATCTTCAAGTAAAGCAAAATTTAGCGACTCTATATTATTTTTATCCGTATCGTTTTGGGCAAGTGTTGCTGTTAGGTCTATTGCTAGTTGTTCATACGAAATAGTCGTTTCAAGTATGCTTTCGTTAAGTGGTTTTAAGCAAGAGATTCTTTTTTGTTGCATTTGTTCTTGCGCACGGACTATTGCAAGATATTTTTTGATTTCTGCGTTATCTGTATGTCTTGCAAACTGGTGCAAAAACCAAACACTTTCGTATTCTGTTCCATTCATTAGAATTACGCGTGTTTTTGTGTATGGATTTGTAGTCAATTTATCATATGCTTTAGGGTACATTTTATCAAGTGATAAATTGTATCCATTTATTTCTTTTGTTTCAATATTAAGTGGATTCATAATATTTCTCCTTTTGCTAGTAATTTTAAACAAAAAGAGAAGTTTTAAACCTAATTTTATTCTTTGTCTTCAATTTCTTCCATTTGTAAGTCTAAATTTACTACAAAAATTAAAGATTGCAAAAGATAGGTATATGCAAGTATTAAATTTTCTTTTTTTGCACGGATTAAAAATTCTTTTGTCTTGTGACTATAGGTAACAAAAAAGTATTCGCTTACTTCTTTTACGTAATCTTTAATTTCGTCTTCTAATTCAAAACCTCGTTTTAATAACCTTGCGTATGTTTTACCCATATCAGACAATATAAATTCTCCATTTTCCTCTTTAAGACCCACCACATAATCCTCATCATCTACAGGCGAAAAAAATTTACTGTTTATTATTAAAACACCCCCATGCTCACTAACAACAACTAAGTTACCAAGAATTTTAGATAGTTCCTCTTTGTTCATCTTTCTTTCTCCTCTTCATTTACAGAACAATTCTCTTTATTAAAACTTTTTTCGCCAAATTCCATTTGTGTATATATCTTGTCTGGAAAATATGCTATGTCTTTAAAATTTTCAGGAATTCTGACAATTCTCTTTTCTTCACTACTATAAACTGGACAATACTTTTCTCCAAAATACTTTAGCCCTTCATGTTCAAGTTCATAATGATTTATTCTTGCATCTACAAAATTTATTCTATTCTCAAAAGCATCAAAAAACTCGTCAAAATTTTTATATTTTTTTTCATCCTCATTTAAGTTTTCATTCATAGGTAAAGGCCTAATGTCAGCAGAGTTGTTTTTTCCAAAAATTAATCTCTGCCTAAAGGTAAACATATGCCTATGACTAAACTGTGTATTCTTAGGAATAGTCCCAAAAATACTAAAATTACCATTTTCGTCTAACTTATTTTTATGAGTTGATAATGGTACATAATCCCACCTTTCAGTATTAAACTTTCCATCCTGCAATCCCCTATAGTAAACGTTAAATGCTGTTGAACTTCCACTTCTCTCATCAGGACACACAACTGTAGGTTGCCTTGTCTCAAACTTAATAATTTCACCAAGTATTACTTGCCCGTCAACATTCATAATAACTCGCTTTGCATACTTGTTATTACCACCTTTATTTTCTATTTTATTCCAGCCTTCAATAGGTAATTTTGGAGCATTAAGTAATGCGTCAAGATAATTATCGTCATGCATAAAAATAAATTTTTCAAAAGCACGAGATGAAACAGGTTTTGGTGCACTTTCAAGTTTCATCTTGGCTGGCACGGCGTAATTAGTCATAGCATCTTTCCCAAACATACTCTCAAGATAATCTATGTTTTTCTTAACTAAAACCTTTTCATTTTTCTTGTCTGATAACCACCTAAGCGCAGTAATTTCCCACGCATAAATCTTTGGAATTTCCGCACTATTTTTATTGTCACCATAGAATTTAAGAGAGATTATCCTATGTTTTTTTGATGTGACACCAAGGTCATAAGCGTCTAACACTTTGTCAACAAATTCTTCGTCTTCGCAAAGATATTTAGGTTCAGGATTTGATTTTTTTATCGCACTTTCTTTTTTAGGTTTATTTCTTTTTTTAAATGTTTCAACTATTTCATTTGGCTTAGTTGTGTTATGAGACTCTTTCTTCTGTCTTTTAAAATTTTTCTTTTGAAATGTTTTCTTTTTTGAAGAATTTGAATAACCTCTCATTTGACTTCCTCTTTATTAATTTAATATTACAATGAAGACTCTCAAAAGTCAACAGCCAATATTTTACAAACAAACTTAGTACTAATTTATATCATATTTCTTTTAAACTCATTTACAATGACTAAAAGAGAAATTTAACAAATTTTAAATTTTATGTTAAAATAATTTTATGGAAACAAAAATACTTAAACCAACAAATGAAAATATTATACTTGCCGCTTCCCTTTTAAAACAAGGCGAAGTAATTGGAGTACCTACAGAGACTGTTTATGGGCTTGCAGGTGATAGCGGTAATAAAAGTGCGATTGAAAAGATTTTCAAGGCAAAAGGTAGACCAAATGACAACCCGCTTATTTGCCACATCTCAAATTTAGAGATGCTAAAAAGAGTTGTTAAAGAAATTCCAAAGGACGCTATTACACTTGCCAAAAGATTTTGGCCTGGACCACTAACTATTATTATGCCAAGAGGAAAAGGCGTGTGCAAAGAAAGTTGCGCGGGACTAGGTAGCGTTGGAGTTAGAATGCCAAACAATATAATTACACTTAAAATTATTGAACTTGCAGGAGTACCTTTTTCTGCACCAAGCGCAAATATAAGCGGAAAGCCAAGTCCAACTACCGCCATGGATGTATACGAGGATATGAAGGGTAAAATTCCCGTTATAATTGACGGTGGAGAATGTGAAGCGGGAGTGGAGAGTACTGTTCTATCCCTTTTAAACAACACCCCTATTATTCTTCGTCCGGGAGTCATAACTAAGAAAGATTTAGAGAAAGCCCTAAGTAAAGAGGTTAAAATTGCAAAAGGTGTAATTGAAGAAATTTCAAGCACTCAAAAAGTCTTATCCCCTGGAATGAAGTACAAGCACTATGCCCCAAAAGCAGATATAACTGTACTAGAAGGAAGCCTAGAAGAATTTTGTGAATATGTAAAATCGCATAGTGATGAGAGCACATATGCCATGTGTTTTGACGAAGAAAAAGATAGTATACCTATTCCCTCCATTAGTTATGGCAAAAAGAACGACCCAAGAACTCAAGCACATAAATTATTCTCAACGCTTAGAGAACTTGATGCGCTTAACGCAAAAAAAGTGTTTGCAAGGTGCCCTCAAAAAACCGGGGTGTCACTTGCTGTTTATAATAGACTAATACGTTCTGCCGGGTTTAAAATTATTGACCTAAAAAATAAAAATAAGACATTCTGCTAATTTAATGTATGCGTACATTTTTAAATTTAAATCATAATTTATATGGAAATACTTTAAAAGCCAAAAAAAGATAGTCTTATGTTTAAAAGACTACCTTTTCTTAAGACCAAAATTTAGATTATTAAAAACGCTTAGTTATGACAATTTCTCTACAGTCATGCTAACATTATTAAAGGTTGTGTTATTTGCACTGTCATTTACTAAAGTTAGAACTGTTCCAGGAGACGTGTTGTCATATAAGAAAGATGTTCCAAGATTTGCAGTTTCTGACGTGCCAATATTTGCGGAACTTGTGCTTTGATCAATACCTGTGGAATTTGCTTGCACTTCAAGAGACACAACACCAGCCGTTGTCGACGTCGCGTTTGCGCTATAGGTTATTCTATATATACCTGTCGTATTGAGTGTTACATCCGCGCTTGAAGAAGTGTGCGAAATGTCTGTTGAGGCAAGGTTTGCAACATCGTTTAATGGAATGGTTGCTCCATTTGCAATATCACCGCTTGTTGGGTTTGTAAAGCCCGCCGCTAAAGTGACAGCAGTTGGGCCAGTAGGACCTGTAGCTCCCGTTGGACCTGTAGGACCTGTAGCGCCCGTCGTTCCTGTTGCACCTGTTGGTCCAGTAGGACCAGTAGCCCCAGTAAGTCCTGTCGCACCTGTTGGACCCGTTGCGCCAGCAGCACCAGTAGGTCCCGTTGGACCTGTCACACTAAGCCCTATTGGACCTGTTGGACCTGTTGGCCCCGTTGCCCCAGTTGCTCCGGTTGCACCTGTTGGGCCCGTCGCTCCCGTCACACTAGTTCCTGCTGGGCCAGTAGGTCCCGTCGGTCCTGTTGCGCCAGTACGCCCTGTAGTTCCAGTGGCTCCAGTTGGTCCCGTTGGACCTGCTGGGCCTGTGGCTCCTGTTGGCCCCGTCGCGCCTGCAGGTCCCGTTGCACCTGTTGCACCACCCGCACCTGTAGCCCCAGTAAGTCCTGCTGGGCCAGTAGGTCCCGTAGGTCCCGTAGGCCCTGTTGCGCCAGTAAGTCCTGTTAAGCCTATTGGACCAGTTGCCCCAGTTGGACCTGTTGGGCCTGTAGCCCCAGTTGGACCTCCTGATGGACCTGTTGGACCCGTAGGACCCGTCGCACCTCTTGGGCCAGTTGGACCTCTAAAATTTGGTCTTGGACATAAACAATTACAGCAATTCATAAAAAATCCTCCTAAGCTCAAAGCATAATACGCAAAAAAGAAGATTTTTGTGAATTTATGTACAAGTTGTAGGTCTAAATTTTACTAAGAAATTTAAGTTGCTTACTGATGTTTTATAATTCAACAAAAAAAGACATAAAATTATGTCTTTTATGGTCTAAAAGACAGTAATAATTCTTTGTCTTCTTTACTAACCCTAAAACTATCCCTGCATTTACTTATTGTTTTTCTAAGTGTGAAATCGCTTAATTTATTTAACTTTAAGAACTCAAGAGTTTTTTCTCTTTGCTTTATGAAAGCATCACACATAAGCCAACTTAAAGCCATATTAACATAGTAGTGTTCTTCATCTTTTAGTTTTGACACCATTTCAAAAACGTCTTTTATATGCTCGTTATCTAAAAATTTAAATAAAATTCTTAGCCCTATTCTCCTAGCAAAAGGCTTTTCATTATTTATAAAGTCTCTTGCAAGTTCTAAAAACATATTTTCATTCTGTTTATCGACTTTAAATTTTAACGTGTCACATGATGCCCAGTTATCCACACATAAAGCATATTTTGTGAGTAACTTTTTGAACTCGTCAAAATTCTTTATTCTAGATATAAGTTCTCCAATAATCACAGTTTCTGTATGGTTATTCCAAAGCCAGAGATTTATGAACTTTACGAAATTTCCTTTTGCAAGTTCTCTTACTATTGCTTTTACCTGTTTGGTTTTTATAGCAAGGCATGGAAGGCTAGTGCCAACTATTCTCGTTTCAAATTCTATTTCTTTTTGATTTCCAATAAGCGAGTTAAGATAATTTTCAAATTCCTTTCCGTCCTTTTTGTTCCAATTTAAGCGGTTTAATTCCATTTTTTAATTTTCTCCTAAAATTGTTTTGATTTTTTTTAATTTGTGTTACACTATAAGTGATTTAGAATTAATACAAATGAGGGTTATATATGGATAAAAACGTGTACATCTCAAACTTGTCCTACATTCCGACAAATTTAAAAGGATTTTACAAACTTAAAATTAATGTCTTTGATAAAAACCAAGAAAAATCAAATTTTTTGACTTCTACTATGACTGAGTATAACGCAAAAAAATATGAAAAAGAAATGCTAAATGCCCTTGGGTTTAGTAGTAGGCTTGATATGATTTATGGTGTTAATCCAGAAGAATTTACAACCATTATAGACGAAAACAATAAAACTATTGTTGGGTTAAAAAACGAAAAAATACTTATGCTTAGAGACGGAGTCACAAGTCTTAATAAAAATAACGAGAAACGACAAGACTTTGGGTTAGCAAGATAATTTTATTTTTTTAATCTCAAATCACTATTTTCAATATCAATTATAAGAGTATTTGCCTTGTTACAAATTCGACTAAAAGTTCTATCTCCATATCTTTCAAGTAAAATTCTTAGTGTCAGGTTTGTAGTCACAATAGTACTCTTATTTTTTGTAAGCCTTTCATTTAAAACTAGGTATAAATAATCTTCATTTACCTTTTTAAGCATAGGTTCACTTCCAAGGTCATCAATAATGAGTACGTCACAATTTATAACCGCCTCAAGAAGCGCGTTCTTAGTCTCGTCAAAAGTTGTGTGATATTTTAAGAAAACATTATTTAGTGCAAAAGCAGTGTAAAAGTTTATTGATTTAGTTTTGTTTAGTAACCTATTACAAATTGCTTCAACAAGATATGTTTTCCCGACACCAGTTTTTCCGCAAATTAGTAGATTTTTATATTTTATATCATCTATTTTATCAACCCATTTTTCAATGTTTTTATAATCTTTTTCTATTTTAATCCTATTTTCAAACAGTTCAAATTTTGAATTCTCAAAAGTGTGGTCCTTATTTATCTTTATTCCTATGTTGTTTGTTATCACTTCATTTAATTTTTTATAAAAACAATTACAATATTTGTTGCCAATGTATCCTGTATCGTGACAAAGATTACAGGAATATTTAACCTCAAAATCTGAAAAACTCATATTTAGTTTTTTAAGTTCTTTTTCTGCCTCTTTTTTTACCAAAAAATACTCTCTTTTTATACTATATACATTTTTCCCTAAAAACTCATTTTTTGCAATGTCAAAATTTAGACTTTTGAGTTTTAAATACAACTCCTTAAAGCCTTTATTGTCAAGTGCTTTTCTAAGTCTAAGTTCCGCCTCGTTTTCTTCTTTTTCACGTAATTTTTTTATTTCGTTTAAAACTTTTAATGTAACAAACATATTTAATCTCTTTTTTTATTAGTTTATAAATCAATTTCATCTAGGTTATCAAATAGCGCATTCAATTCTTCATCAGTAAATTCGCGCTGTCTAAAACTCTTTGTATTCATCTTAGAATTTGTTGTCACGCTTAGGTTATTACTTTCTTTTTTAATATCCTCTAAATTGGTCAACTTTTTATCATGCCAATTAGTAAGTATTGCATTTGCATATTGCATCGCATTTGCTTTGTTTTTAGATAATTCAACTGCAAAATTAATTATGTCTTCACTATAGTGGTATGTATAAGTCCAAGTTCGGTAAAAAGACCGGTCATATGTGCTTACTTTTCTATTTAGTTCTAACCTTTCAAGAATTTCTTTTATTCGATTATCAACTTCTAACACTTCACCTACATACTCATTAATGCTATTAATTGAGGTAAGTCCAAGTTTATAGAATTTTTGTACAACCTCGTTCATTCCACTTAAACTTCTTATTCCACAAGAAAAGCAATATTGTGCAACGCTTTCTAAAGTCTTATCGTCAAACCCTCTACTTTCCCAAGGTAAAATATATGTTTCTATTTCATTATCTACAGATTCATAATAAATACCAAGACGCCTGTTTATCTCTTTTGCAAGTTCTATAAGACTAGATTTATTCGTTTCATACTCCTCAATTTCACCAAAACTAAATAGTTTTAATTCATAATATTTTGTAAGATACTTATCTAACGTCTCAAAACTATAATTTTTTGTTTTTGAAGAAACTTTTTTTGCAATAAGCAATATATTATTTAAATTAAATCCATATGATTTTAACCATTTTTCGTAAAGTGCTTGGTGTTCTATAGATAAATTTCCTCTAAATTTGAGTGCTTTTGCAACCGAATTAACATCAGATGAAAGAAGGGTCAAATCTTCAATCTTTTGTTCAATTTTTTCTGCCGTCCTAATTCCTTCGTCTACCCACGTCTTTGCAACTGTCAAAATATAGTTTGCGTTTATATTATCGCCTTTTTTTTCTACACAAAACTTTACAATCATATTGAAATCACAAGGTTTTACATCATTTGTTTCAATAAAATCAATATACTTGTAAAACTCGTTTGGGTTTATTTGTCTACCTTTTATTATGTCTTGAATTTCCTGAACAAAACTTGAATACTTTTTACTTTCAATCTTTTTTAAGGATCTAATGTTATCTTTCATTGGAAGATATCTAATTTCGTATTCTCCGTTGTTTTCAAGCACCTGAACAACATTTTGATCTTGCCAATATAGAAAACAATTAATGACGTCTTCTTTTGATAAGTTAAGTACATTTACAAAGTTGTCAATAGAATTATCACGCCCGGCACTATTTTGGCATTTAAGAAGTCCAAACAAATAAACTTTTAAACACTCGTCTGGGGCAATGGCAAGATAGTCATTCAAAAACTTTGCGTCAATGCTAATTGTCTCAGAATTTATAAGTGAACTAGAATATTTACAAAATGCCATTTTACCCTCCTTTTTATCCAGTTAGAGTTTATCAAAAAAAAATTATATATTCAATAATTAGTCGTAAAAAGTTTTTAAATTTGTTTTATTGCACAAAGTTTTTAACTTATTACACACAACTTACCAATCTTCTTTTATATACTTTCTTTTTTGCTTTATATCATTATAAAATTCTTGATAAGAAGTTTTAAAATCCTCTTTCTTTTCCTGTTCTTGCCTTAAGTCATCTATGGTATACGCCTCGCTATCCTGTTTTTCGGCAAGTCTTAATAACTTTAATTTGTTCATTTTTATCCCTCAACTAAAATTTTGCCCAACTAGGCAAATAGGTAAACTGCTTATTATTTAAATAGCTCAACTTCCCTATTATACCTCTAAAACCCACAAAAAAGCAAAACAACTTTTGGCTTTTTTCTTTAAATTTTTTGTTAATTTCATTTTTTCCATACTTTTTATCTCCAATAATTGGATAGCCTAAATAAGATAAATGTGCCCGTATTTGATGTGTCCTGCCAGTTATTAGTTCGCATTCAACAATGCTTGTGTTCTTCCCCAATTTAAGTGTATTAAATTTCGTAATTATTTCCTTACTACCCTTTTCTTTTTTGTCGCTTATATATACTTTTGAATTTTTTGCATCTTTAAATAAAAAAGCTTTTTTTATTTCATTATTAAAATTTATACTTCCAGCAACCTCGCAAACATACTTTTTTATAACTTTTTTATTTTTAAAAATCTCTTTTAATTGTTCTTTAACACTGTCAGTTTTAGCCATTACAATTAGTCCTTCAGTATCCCTATCAAGCCTATGTACTGCAATTAGTTTGGTTTTTCCTTCAAGTCCAGTTTCCCCACACGTTACAATTTTCTTTGGTTTTAATAAAACACATAAATTGTCGTCTTCATATATTTTTTCTATTTTAATTTCTTTTTGGTTTAAAACCTTATCTGTAAAGACTAACACAACATCGTTATTTATTAGTTTAATATTTTCTTTTACCCTTGTCCCGTTAACTTTTATGTCTTTTCTCTCAAGTAGCGCTTTTATCTCGCTATATTTTAACCCTTTTTCACTTAAAAACCTATTTAATGATATTTCTTCACTTATTTGAAATTCATACCTAAACATAGATAACACCTTTTATTTAAAGAACTTTTAAAATATAGTCTCTTATTTCGTTTAGTTCTTCTATAATTGTTGACGCACCTCCCGTCAAGCCTATGTAGTCGCCTTTAACTATTTTCTTGTCTTTTATTAAAGCTTTAACGTCGTCAATGCTTTCGGCAAAAAATGAAGTTGTGTAAGTTGAAACATTATTAAATAATTCTTTTGTATTGCTTGAATTCTTACCTCCAACGACAATCATCTTATCCGCCTCTTTTGCAAGTTTTACCGACTTTTCATTAATAACCCTTTGTGCGTTACAGGTGGTATCTTTAAACTCAAATTTCTTACCAAATTGCTGCATTTTTTTTGAGATTTTATCAATCATTTTTAATGCTTTTTCTTGAGAAAATGTAGTCTGCACAGCGAGAAAATATTTTTCACTTGATAAGTTGATAGTATCTATTTCTTCCTCTTCCTCAATTAAAATAGGCGAGTCGCACCAGTTAGAAGTTCCTAAAACTTCTGGATGCATTTTGCCCGTTTTATATCCATACTTTCCAATTAGAATAATTTTATAGCCTTCACTATTCTTTTTTTCAACAAGTTTATTTATGCTAAGCACATTAGGGCAAGTGCAATCGAGGTACTCAATATTTCTACTATCTAAATACCTATAAGTGCCTTTACCTTCTCCATGGGCCCGAAGAATAACAAAGTCGCCTTTTTGTAAGTCCTCTAAATTTTCTTTTTCAACTATATTTAACTTTTGTAATTCTTGCACAACTCTTTTATTATGCAAAATTTCTTTAAATAAAACTACATTTTTACCTTCTTTTTTTGCTTCAACTGACTTGGTAAGTGCTCTTTTCGCCCCATAACACAAACAGCAAACCTCACTTATTTTAACTCGTGTTTCCATTTTATTTCTCCAAAAAACTAAAAGTTTAACAATAAAAAATTATTTACTAAAGCAAGTAACAATTCTTTTACTATTAAACCCTAAATCGCATTTTCATTCACTGCATTTAATATTAACAAAAAACACGTAAATTTCAAAGCATTTTATTCAACTGTAACACTTTTTGCTAAGTTCCTAGGCTTATCAGGATTAATACCCTTAATTATACTAGTTTGATACGCTAAATATTGTAGTTTTCTTGCTACTAGGCAACAGATTAAATCACTAGTGATATTTTCTACTTTTATCTGAGTGTACTTATCCTCTATTTTAAAGGGTGAACAAATAATAATCTTGCCATCTCTTGCATCCACCTCACTTGCATTATTTAGATTTTTATCAAGTAAATCAATCTTCGTTGCAATAACAACAACACAAGTAGTATTATCTACTTGCGCAAGATATCCATGCTTTAACTCTCCACTTGGGCAAGCAAAGGATGAAATATAACTAACTTCTTTTAGTTTTAAACTAGCCTCAAGTGATGAATAATAATCTAAATCTCTGCCAATAAAAATGACACTTTGTTTTTTAGATATTAAACTTGCAACTTTGTCAACGTTATTAATCTCATTTTTTTGAAGAGTCAGTCTAAGTTCTTCCACGTCTTTTAAGAAATTTATACTTTTACTTTTCAATATTCCCTCAATATGTTTTGACAGCATATATAATACAACCACTTGTGCAATATACGCTTTAGTTGAAGCAACAGCCACCTCCACCCCCGCACAAACATCAAGTACGATATCAACCATTTTTGCAAGCGTGCTATGCATAACGTTAGTAACACCGACACACAGCCCACCAGAATTTTTAACTAGTTCAAGAGAGGCTAAAGTGTCCGCAGTTTCACCACTTTGACTTATAAAAATATATAATGTATCCTTATCAATTTTGTTGTTTAAATATCTAAATTCACTTGCAATATAGCACCTTGCATCAATTAAAGTATTTTTTTCAAAAAATCTTGCTCCAATAAGTCCCGCGTGATAGGCACTTCCACAACCAATTAAAACTACCTTTTTAATTTTCCTCACCACACACTCATTAAAACTTAAAAAAGGCTCAGAAGAATATTTTTTAATTATATTGCTTACAACTAGGCCTTCTTCCATTATTTCTTTTAACATAAAATGTTCAAAGCCGTTTTTTGATGAAGAATAATTGAGCGACTCAAGTTTTTGCTCCTCTTTTTTAATTTTCTTACCTTTTTTATTATAAAACTCAATTTTTTCTAAACCTACCTCACAAAACTCGTCATCTTCTAAACTATAGTAACTCTTTCCAAACCCCTCAAAACAAATGGTATCACTTGCAACAATTATTCCGTCTTTTCCTTTCATTACATATATAGGGCTTTTCCTTTTTGCAATAAAAAGTGAATTTGGATTTGTCACACTCATGCATAAGAGAGCAAACGACCCTTTAAGTTTATTACAAACACGAATTAATTTATTTATATCTTTTTTATCACTATCTTTTTCAAGTAACTGTGCAATTACCTCGCTGTCAGTACTTGATGAGAATTTTATGTTTCCTAATTCTTTTTTTAAATCTAGATAGTTTTCAATTATACCATTATGCACTATTGCCCAAGTCTTGCTCTCACTTAAAAAGGGGTGTGCGTTATGTAAATTTGGTTTTCCGTGAGTTGCCCATCTCGTATGTGCTATGCAAGTCACACCTAAACAATCATTTTTAACAATGCTTCTTAATTTATCAATGCTTCCTTTTTGTTTAATTACGCGTAATTTACCAAGTGACATAAACCCAATTCCAGCAGAGTCATATCCTCTATATTCTAACCGCTTTAATAAGTCAAGTAGCACATTTTTCTTTATAATTTTATCTTTTGAAATAACTCCTACAATTCCACACATATTATAATCCTTTTTCTATTTTCTCCACTTTTTCTTTTATTAAGTTTGCTATCTCTTTTGTTTTTTCTTCATCTCTTCCTTCTACCATTATTCTAACTAAACTCTCAGTTCCTGATTTTCTAACCAAAATTTTTAGGTTTTTATTTTCTTTCTGTAATTTTTTTATGTAATTATTAAACTCAGTATTTAACATTATTTCATCTTTTTTCTCAGTTAGATAATTTATAGAATACTGTGGATATAAGGTTATATCTATTAGTTTTGATAACGCCCTTTTTTCTTCCTTCAAAATACTTGCAAGTCTTATTCCCGCAAGAATTCCGTCTCCTGTATTAAGATATTCCGATAAAATAATGTGCCCCGCTTTTTCGCCTCCAAGGCTTACATCATTTTCTTGCATTTTTTCAATAACATATTTATCTCCTACAGGAGCAAGTATTGTTTTTATATTTTCTTTTTCTAATTTTTCAACAATAGCAAGATTGGTAAGTACAGTTCCAACAACCGTGTTGTTTTTAAGTTTGTTTTTTTTCTTTAGGTCTTTAGCAAGCAAATATATTATCTTGTCTCCATCTACTTCATTTCCTTTTTCGTCAACGGCTATTACTCTATCACTATCTCCATCAAACGCAAGACCCAAATCGGCTCTTTCTTTAACTACCTTTTCTGCAAGCATTTTTGTGTTTGTCGCCCCAGAGTTTACATTTATTTTTTTGCCATTTAACGAGCCATTTATTACCTTTATTTCTGCCCCACTTTTCTTAAAGACATCTTTTGCAACTTTTACGCTTGCACCGTAACAACAATCTAGAACAATTTTTAATCCGTCTAATTTATTATCAATTACCTGAACTAAAAATTTTTCATATTTTTTTATCAAGTTTTTTCTTTGAATACATTTTCCAAGATGCAACGCATCTACTTTTACATAATTTTTAAAATTAAACTCTAATTCTTCTTCTCTTTTATCCCCAAGTTTTTCACCATTGTTTGCAAAAATTTTTATACCATTATTGTCTGGTGGATTATGGGACGCACTAATCATTACTCCGTAGTCATAATTTAACTCTTTGGCAAGATATGCAACTCCTGCTGACGGACAAATCCCTACATCGTCTACTTCCCCTCCGCCAAATACAACTCCTAGACAAAAAGAAAGTGCTAGATAGTCACAACTTACACGGCTATCTTTACCAAGAATAATTTTTACACTTTTCTTTAATTTTGAAAGGGCATTCCCGCAATCAAAGGCAATCTTATGATCAATGTCTTTAAAAACTTTACCCCTTATCCCATCTGTGCCAAAATATTTCACTTTGTTTCTCCCTTTAAATATCTTTTTGCTCTGCCGGGCTTAATAGTTTCTTTTTCTCGTGCTATAACAAAATCATTTTCTTGTGTATCTTTCGTCAAAGTTGAACCCGCACAAATATATGTTTTATCTGCAATATTTAGTGGTGCAACTAAATTTACATTACTTCCAACAAAACAATTTTTGCCTACTTGTATTTTGTTTTTTTCTTTACCGTTATAATTCACAAAAATTGCACCACAACCTATGTTTGTGTCTTCTCCAACATAGGCGTCTCCAACATAAGACAAGTGACTTGCCTTAGTTTTCTTTTCTAATGTAGAGTTTTTAATTTCAACAAAATTGCCAATTTTGCATTCTTCTTCAATTTTACTATTTGGTCTTATACGAGCAAATGGTCCTACTTTAGTCTTACTTCCTATCTCACATTGTGAAAGGTTGCTAGAAGAAATCTCACAGTTTTCACCAATTTTTGAATCTTCTATAAAGTTAAAAGGAAAAAGGATTGTATTGTCCCCAATTTCTGTATTTCCTCTTAAAACATTGAAGGGATGAATTATAACGTTCTTCCCAATTTTAACGCTATCATCTATGTAAATATTCTTTTCCATTTTGTTTTTCCTTCTTTCTTAGAATCTTATTTTTATGATCTGTTATCTTATAAACCAAAATTTTTAGTTTTATTATTTGTAATATCTTATATGAAAATAATTCGTGTTTTGATATATTAAGTAAACTGCAATTTTTTCAACTATTTGGTTACCTAACCATAAATATTCTATAAACTCATTTTTGTATTTGCAAAACAAAAAGATTTGTGATATTATTTATATGTTAGTTTGAGACTAATTTTCACAAAATTTGTGTTATCTCAAAAAAAACTTATGTTCCCATAGTAAAGTGGATATTACAAGCCCCTCCTAAGTAAATAATCTGTCATAGATAAAAATCGCTACAATGCCCTAAAATACTGGTGTTTATAGGTGAACAGAATAAGTAACAAAGGTGTAAATGGAAAAAAGTTGGAA
>CALWKI010000015.1 GCA_944381235.1 uncultured Clostridia bacterium | reverse complement strand
TATCAAACATTAGAGGCAACGGTGTGGTTTGACGACGATAGAATTGCAAAGTACTCAAAACTTCAAGCGGGGGAACTTTTTGTATGTTATGCAACAACTATTCATAAAAGCCAAGGAAGTGAGTTTGACGTAGTTGTCGTGCCAGTTGTTAGTGGTGCGCCAAATATTGTAACAAGAAACCTTTTATACACGGCGGTAACAAGGGCAAAAAAACTTGTTGTGCTTGTAGGCCCTAAGAAAAATATCCTTAGGATGATTTACAACAATAATATTACAAAAAGGTACACAATGCTTGGCGAACTTCTTAAACTTCAAAAGAAAAAGGCGGATGACATCTATGGCGACTAGGTTAAGAGAAAGAATTCGCGATATAATATTTAATGATGACTTTGCGTGTTTTAATTGCGGGGAAGAAATAATAGATAACGGGCATAACCATCTTTGCGATAAGTGTTTTAAACAAATTGATTTTATTGAGTCAGGTTGTGTGAGATGTGGGGAGAAGGTTAGCAAGTTTGACAAGTACTGTGAAAAGTGTAGAAATAGCCCCAACTTTTATTTCGATGCAAATATTAGTGTGGCAAAGTTAGACGGAATTTCAAAAACGCTTATTTATAGACTAAAATTTGGTGGTAAAAAATATATTGCAAAGTGTCTGGCTTGTTTTATGAGGGATCGTGCGGAAAGTGTTATAAGTGATAAAATTGATTATGTCTGTTACGTTCCTGTGACAAATGATAGATGGCAAGAGAGAGGTTATAATCAAAGTGAGGAGATAGCAAAAGAATTTTCTAGGCTAACAAACATAAAATTATATCAGAATTTGTTTATTAAAATTAAAGAGACAGTTGACCAAACAAGACTTAATAGAGAGGAGAGGGCAAGAAATCTCAAAGATGCTTTCTTTATTCAAGATAACGCGGACGTTAAAAATAAAAACTTTATCATAATTGACGACGTTATAACAACAGGCGCAACTCTCAATGCACTTGCGAAAATACTAAAGAAAAAGGGCGCAAATG
This sequence comes from uncultured Clostridia bacterium, assembly GCA_944381235.1. Lineage (GTDB taxonomy): Bacteria > Bacillota > Clostridia > Christensenellales > UBA1242 > UBA7862. The sequence continues at coordinate 4,236 of CALWKI010000015.1, read as the reverse complement.
TGGTTTACGGTCTCACTTTTTGTCATAGATGAGAGAAAAAATATTATTAAAAGGTGTAAAATAGAGCGCAAAAAATTAAAAATTAGAGTAAAATTTGTGTTCTAAAAGACACTTAGTTTTTCGCTTTTCAAAAAAAGACAAAAAATGTCTTTTATTTTTCTTAAAAATGTAGTAGTATATAAAGAAAATTTGTTTTAAAGGTTATGACGATAAGGAGATTATTATGGGCTTATTTTCAAAGATTTTTAAAAGTGCTAATACAAGAAATGTTATGAAACTTGAAAAGATTGCAAGTAAAATTGAGGCACTTGACGAGGAATATTCAAAGAAAACCGACCTTGAACTTATGAAAAAGACGGCGGAGTTTAAGGATAGACTCTCAAAAGGTGAGACGCTTGACGATATTCTCCCAGAAGCATACGCGACAGTTAGAGAGGCAAGTAAGCGGGTTCTTAATATGAAACACTTTCACGTGCAACTTCTTGGTGGAATTGCGCTTCACCAAGGGAGAATTGCTGAGATGAGGACAGGTGAAGGAAAGACACTTGTCGCCACTCTCCCAGCCTATCTTAACGCACTTAGTGGCAAGGGTGTTCATATTGTTACGGTTAACGAATACCTTGCCAGACGTGATGCGGACTGGATGGGAAAAGTGTATAAATTCCTAGGCTTAACTGTTGGGGTTAATACTGCCGGCATGGATGAAAAGTCAAAGAGGGAAGCGTATCTGTGTGACATAACATACTGCACGAATAACGAACTTGGGTTTGATTATCTTCGGGACAATATGGTGCAAGACTTGTCGCACAAGGTTCAACGCGGACAAAATTTTGCCATAGTTGACGAGGTGGATAGTATTTTAATTGACGAGGCACGTACGCCTCTTATTATTTCAGGGCGAGGCTTTAAGTCAAGCGAAATGTACTATACAGCCCAGCGTTTTGCAAAGAGGCTAATTCCAGAGGACTATGAGATTGATGAAAAGTTAAAACAAATTAGACTAACTGATAGCGGGCTGACAAAGGCTGAAACTTTTTTTAAGGTTGATAACCTTTCGGATATTAATAATATTGAACTTATTCACCACATAAATAACGCTTTAAAGGCAAATTTTATTATGAAACGGGACGACAATTATATTGTCAAAGACGACGAAATTATCATAATTGACGAGTTTACCGGTCGACTTATGCCGGGGAGACGTTATAGTGAAGGGCTTCACCAAGCGATTGAGGCAAAGGAAAATGTTAAAATTAAAGATGAAAACAAAACACTTGCGACAATTACCTTCCAAAATTACTTTAGGTTGTACGACAAACTTAGCGGTATGACGGGTACTGCTAAGACTGAAGAGGCGGAATTTAACGGAATTTATAAACTCGACGTTGTGACAATTCCAACAAATTTACCAGTTATTAGACGTGATTATCCAGACGTAATTTACACTACCGAAAATGGTAAGTTTAGGGCAGTTGTTCAAGAAATAATGCGCATTCACGAGTCAGGTAGACCTGTCCTTGTTGGTACTGCAACAGTTGAAAAGAGTGAAAGGCTTAGCGAAATGCTAAGGCGAGAGAAAGTTAGACACGTGGTTTTAAACGCAAAAAATCACGAACAAGAATCAAATATTGTCGCTCAAGCAGGGCGTGTTGGTGCTGTTACCATTGCGACCAATATGGCGGGGCGTGGAACTGACATTTTACTTGGCGGTAACCCAAAATTTTTGACTAAGCAAAAGTTAATGGATAAGGGTTATACGGCAAGTGAAATAGAACTTGTATCTGACTATGCGGTAAATTTAAGCGAAGACAAACAAAAATTAAAGGATGAGTACGACAAGTTATACAAAGAATTTAAGCAAGAAACTGACGAGGAAAAGAAAAAGGTAATAGAACTTGGGGGGCTTGCTATAATTGGTACAGAAAGGCACGAGAGTAGGCGTATTGACAACCAGTTAAGAGGACGTGCTGGGAGGCAAGGAGACCCGGGGAGTAGTGTTTTTTACGTGTCAATGGAAGACGACCTTATAAGGCGTTTTGGCGGGGATAAAATGAAGGCGATTGCAAACGCCTTTAAGATTGACGAAGAAACACCTTTCCAAATTAAGATTTTATCAAGACAAATTGAAAGTGCGCAAAAGAAGATTGAGGCGCAAAACTATGTGTCGCGTAAATTTGTTCTTGAGTATGACGATGTTATGAATAGGCAAAGGGAACTTATTTATAACGAAAGAGATAAGGTTTTAAAGGGCGTTGATATTCATGACGAGATTCTAGGTATGTTCCCAGAAGTCGTGCAAAAGGTGGTTTATAACGTAATTGACGACGATACACCAACTTTTAAATGGGATCTTGAGAAACTTAACAAAGACCTTGAGGTAAGGCTTATTGAAAAGGGAAGGAATTTAGTTACGGAAGAATTTGTTGAAGAATGTGACGCAAAAGACGTTTACGAAAAGGTCCTCAAAGAAGTTTACGAGAGATACGACAAAATAATTAGTGAGGCAAAAGAACTCGGCTTTGACTTTTCAAAATTTGAAAGGGCGTTTTTACTGCGTGTTGTTGACGTTCTCTGGATGGAACACATTGACACAATGGAAATTTTAAAGCGGGAAATTGGGCTTCAAGCATACGGCGGGAGAAATCCTCTTGTTGAATACAAGCGCGAAGGCTTTGATTTGTTTGATAGAATGATTGAGAAAATTAGAGAAGATACTTGTACTTTCCTTCTAAATGTTAGAATTCAACGTCCACCGGAATTAAAGAAGGTAAATAAACCAGTCGAGACTTCAACCAATCAAAAATTCGTACAAGCAAAGTCGGACAAGACTGTCGGGCGTAACGATCCATGTCCATGCGGGAGTGGTAAGAAATACAAGCATTGTTGCGGGAGGTAAGTCTATGGTAATAGATAATGAAAAAGAAAATTTTGAAGTACTTAAAACACAAATTAAGTATTTAAAGGAGTGCCTTTGACGAGACTAGTTTAAGAGAAAGGTTAGACGACAAAAAAAGGATTCAAGAGGACATAAACTACTATTCAAATCTTAACCTTGTCAAAAAAAATGAAAAAGATATTAGAGAAATAGAAGATAGTCTTAAAGCTATTAAAACGCTTGATAAAGAGGAAGAGGATATTGAGTTCTTAATTGAACTGGCAAGCACGGACGAAGACACAAGCGTTAAAGAAGAACTTATAAAATCACTCAGTGCGCTAAGTAAATTTGTTGAAGAAAAGACGGTTGAGGTATTACTTAGTAATAAATACGACGACTGTGAGGCAATAGTTACAATCCACGCGGGTGCAGGCGGAACTGAGGCTCAAGATTGGGTTAGTATGCTCTATAGAATGTACGCCCGGTTTTGCGAAAAAAATGGCTACGCAATAAAACTTATTGATAGTTTAGATGGCGACGAAGCAGGGTTAAAGAGTGTAACTTTTTTAGTCTCTGGCAAAAAAGCGTATGGATATTTAAAGGCAGAAAGTGGGGTGCATAGACTGGTTAGAATTTCACCTTTTGACAGCAATCGCCGTCGGCATACAAGTTTTGCAAGTATTGAGGTGAGCCCTCAAATTGAAGATGATGACGAGGATATAGAAATTCCAGCCACTGACATTAGAATAGACACTTACCGTAGTAGTGGGGCGGGCGGACAACATATTAATAAGACTGACTCGGCAATTAGAATTACCCATTTTCCAACAGGAATTGTTGTAACTTGTCAAAACGAGAGGAGTCAAATTCAGAATAGAGAAACTGCTTTTAAAATTTTGAAGGGAAAACTTTTAAAACTAAAATTACAGGAAAAAGAAAAAAATCTTGAGGAAATTCGAGGGGATCTAAAAAAAATCGAGTGGGGGAGTCAGATAAGGTCATATGTTTTTTGTCCGTATACGCTTGTTAAAGATCATAGGACGGGATATGAAACAAGTGACGTTTTAGGTGTTATGGACGGGGACATTAAGCCGTTTATTTTAGACTACCTAAAAAAGAGGTTAGGTAAAAAAAGTTAAAAAACCTAGTTTTTGCCTTAAATTTACAATTTAAAAAAAGGCTTAATTTAAGAGTTTTTTTGAGTTTTAGGTCTTATTAAAAACTTTTAAAAAACTTTGTTAATTTAGGTAAAGTCGTTTAAAATAAGAAAAAAAGTAAGTTTTAAGGTTTAGAATAGTAAACTAGGCAAGTTTTAGGGTTAAAAACACACAAAAGAGCAAAAAAAGGGTAAAAAATGAGTT
>CALWKI010000014.1 GCA_944381235.1 uncultured Clostridia bacterium | reverse complement strand
TATATCTTGGCAGATATAATCGCACTAGTTTTGAGTTTGTTAAAACTTATTCAACAAATTTTAAAAGTATTTACAAAATTAAAAAGAAAATAATATTAAAATATTAAAAAGGTCATAGTAAATAATTACATACTATGACTTTTTTTTTTTATTTTAGTTTGGTGACCTTTTCACTCGCTACTCACTCCTCCCCTCAAATTTCTTTTTGTTCAATTTGTGGGGTCCTCATTTCCTGATAAGGTGGGCAAAAAAAATAACAGCCCTACGCACAAATGCTAGGCTGTCTTCCCTAAATGATCTTTGCCATTTAGTCTGGTTGGAATGAGTGGACTCGAACCACCGACCCCCACCTTATCAGGGTGGTGCTCTAACCGACTGAGCTACATTCCATTATATTTTAGTTTTATAGACTTTTCTTTGTCTATGAAAATTTTCCACCCATGATAAGGTTTCCCCCACCTTGGAATCGCACGTCAAGTAAGCATTCTCGCGATTGGCGTTCGCGCCGCTCGGCTAGCAGGGTGGTGCTTCTCGCCGACTGAGCTACATTCCATTAATTATGTATATGATAACTGCACTTAACATTTATCATATTGGTGGAGATAGTCGGAGTCGAACCGACGACCTTCTGCGTGCAAGGCAGACGCTCTAGCCAACTGAGCCATACCCCCATATTTTTTATGACGATAATATCTTATCAACATAATTTTAATTTGTCAATAATTATTTGCAATTTTTCTAAAAAATTTTATCTTACCTCCCACCTTTCTTTAAAATTATCCCTCTTGACACCATTACCCGTCCATATTTACTTTTGTCGCCTCAAGAAATATCTCGCCATCCACCTCAACAAATGTCAATCTGACACTCTCACCAAATGAACTAAAAAAACTTGAACTTGATGAAAATGCTAATTCACAAAAACTCTGCGTTAGTTTTTCACTAAACGCTTCTCTGCTACTTACCCCAAAAATTATGCTTGCGAGTTCCAAAATTTCGTTTGAGTCACTTTCCGATAGACGATTTACAATAACTTGCGTGTATGTAGCGCTAAAACCTTCCTCGCCACTTGTTAAAGTCAAATACGTAGTAAAATACATTTTGTCAGGAATTTTATTTCTTATGTACTCTTCAATAAGGTTACCATTATTTAAATTTTGTTTTATGTAAGCAAAATCTAGTTCAGATAAAACACTAATTTGCACACTTTCACCTGTCACACTCAAAAACTTAACTTCCCGCACCTTCCCTTGATTTTCACCATAAAACCAATTTTGCGTGACAGGAAAAACACTAAGCATCTCGCTAAGTTCCTTTGCGGAAATATCAATACTTTCCGCGCTAAGTTCGCTTTGACTAAAATTTGACATTGAAAACACAAAATTGTCTTCATTATCCGAATAAATCTCGCTATTATTAAAAATCCTTAGATAAGTATTTGCTATAAATTCGTCGTTAAAATCGTCACTTACCATATCCTCAGGCACATCCTGAATTTTACTAAGAGTTGAGGAAATAGTAAAAATATTGATGCCAAAACTTTCCTTAAATAGAAAATAAACAGAAAGCAAAAGAACCAAAACTATTACAAGAATTATGGTAATAGTTTTTAAAACCGCAAACCAAATACTACTTCTCTTTGACTTTTCCACGTAAATATTTTAGCATAAATACAAATTTTTTCACAATTCTTTTTTATATACAAGGCTAAATAAACAAAAAAAATTAGGTTTAACAATTAAAATTACAACCATTAAAAAGAATTTTATTTAAAATTACATAAAAAACATTGACAAATAATAGTTTTTATATTAAAATCTTTTTGCTTTAATGGTGGTGTAGCTTAGTTGGTTATAGCATTCGGTTCATACCCGAAAGGTCGCAAGTTCGAGTCTTGCCACCACCACCATATTAATTAAGGTCCCGTGGTCAAGCGGTTAAGACATCGCCCTTTCACGGCGGTAACATGGGTTCGAATCCCGTCGGGATCACCAAAATGCAAAAAAGAGGTTGAGAAGTTCTCAATCTCTTTTATTTTATAAATATAACTATCATATGTTGTTACTAAAGTTAATAAAAAACTAAACCAATTTATCATACTCAGTGTCGCTTACTTCCTCTAGCCACTCGTTACTGCTATTTTCTGCTATTCCTTTTGTCATAAGAGCCGTGACTGTAATCATACTCCTATCCCTTAGTGGTAATTTGCCTTCTCTTGACCAAACCTCTCCAAATAAAATGTCATCGTTAAGTTCTGCAAATTTTGGTGCAAGATCATTTAAGTTATCTCTTCCCGCAGTCTGTTTTTTCATTCTTTTCTCCGTTTTATCTAAAACTAATTTTAAGTTTTTGTCATACTTCTACGTTTATTTTTCAAAAACCTATAAAAATTATATGCCTTAGAGTTTACTCCAAGTCAAGCAAAACAAAACATTTTTTTAATTTTCTTACAAAACCTATGTAATATTAATTTTTTTGTAATCTCCACTCAATTTATGTTTCATTACTGATAGTTTCTACATTTTCATTTTTAATAGGTTGATTTTCCTTTGTTTTAAGTTTATACGTTTTAAAAAACCGCACAGCAAAAACAACGAGTATTATAAAATTTAAAATTAATGCAAGTATCATCATAGAACTCCAGCAACTTAAAATCCAATCTTCCGTCCAACTAAATTGTGAGTACATAACAAAAAACAAGGATAATTCTAAGAGTAAAGCTATATAAAAATTACTTAAATCTAGTTTTGAACACACAAGCATGATAGCGAGCACCACCGATAAAAAATAAAATCTATCAAGCATTTTTGGCATAAAAAACACCATAATAAACGAAAATAAAGTTGCAAAAAAAAGTAAATCAAGAGGACTAAGACTTTTGCTTTTATTTAATTTTATAATGCGGACAACTAAAAATATAAGTATTGATATTGTTAATATCGTAAAAATAGAAATAAGGCTAATGTACACGTTTCTATTTTCTACATATATTTGCATTATCTCAAAAATGTAACAAAAGTTAGCACAATTTTGAGAAATAGTAGAATAATATGTTGTTTGAACAAAATAAACAAGTAGTAAATCCCAAATTGATGCACCCACAAATACGGGCAGCAAATTAACGACATACATAAGAGGTGCTAGCCATATATCTTTCCATTTGAGGTAATGTTCCCCGTTTTCGTCTTTTATAATAAGCATAACAAAAAGAATAGGTACGATAAACAAAAACTGGAGTTTAAATGCAAACGCTAGCCCAACAAAAATGAATGACAACTTTGACTTTTTCTTTAAGGCAAAGTAAAATGCAAGTACGCAAAACGAAACATAAATCGCGTCGCATTGACCCCAAAAAGAATATTCCATACAAACTGTCGGGATTAAAAGAAAAACCACCGAGCGACAATAGTTAAACTTTGTTTTTTTTATGTGACAAACGACTAACTCCATCGACAAACCAAGAAGAAGCGAAAAAACAAATGTTATAAATTTAACTGAATAAAGTGGGTTAATGTTAAGTTTTACAATAATTATTAAAAAATAATTATACACTGGCGTATAGTTGGAGATATTTGTAATGTTAAGTAACGCGTCACGAAAACTAAGCGCCTTATACTCGTTTATCCACTCACTTAAATATATGTCATAATCGTAAGATAGGTAATCTGAAAACCAAACAGCAACAAATAACGCTAGGACTAGTAAAAAAATAAAAACAAAAAGCCGTATTTTATAATTTTTCTCTTTGTCCTTAATAATTCTCTTTACTCCTATTCCTCCAAAAACAATTAAAACACAAGTTAAGCAAAGCATGTAAATTAAATGTCTATTGAAAAAAAGGTCAAATCAACATATGTAAACGACAGCACTCCTATAATAACAGCAAATAAAGTTATCATCCCAAGCCAAATAATATTAAAAGGTGGCATTTCCTTTAAAATTTGTTTCACTGTCTCTTTCTCTCCTTTTGTGTTTAACTTTTTATGCTGTTTAATGCTTTATTTTTAAAAACAAAAGTAAAATTATATAAGTTTTACATTAAATATAAAAAGGCAAGCGCAAATATTAATACGCTTTCCCTTTTTATTTCTTTCGGCTTTCTATTTCATCACCAATAATTGACTTTATCTCATTAAATTCTATCTTTCCATAACGCACACTATCTTCACTTGATACATTTCCAACTAAATAACTTTTTATCCCGCACGCGCTTGATGGCTCAACGTCCTCTTTCCCACTATTACAAAAATAAATGACCTCATCAGCCCTCAAATTATTTTTCTTAAGTATTTCTTCATAGTATTTTGGATTTGGCTTTGCATAGTGCGAGTTTTCATAACTTGTAATGTAGTCAAAATCTTTTTCTTCAAGACAAACAAACTTCATACGTGTTAACATGCCTGCACGTGGGAAAAGTGGATTTGACGCAAGGATAACTTTAAGATTTTTAATTTTAGCAAACGTTACAACTTCTTTGGCTTCCCCATTTTCCCCGCAAAACACTTGTGTTTTCTTAAAATCAGTAACATAAAACTCATCAAAAATATTTTTGTCTTTTAATTTATCCTTTCCATAAACCTTTTCAAATTCCTCCCAAAAGGCCTCCTCATTTGTCTTTTCTCCGTCATTTTTAATCATTGCTTTAGTGCCTTGCCAAATAGTTGTTGTAAGTTCGTTTGTATCATACCCATAAGGCACTACTTTTTTACAAAGTAGTCCAAAATATCCTTTTGTAAACTCTCCCTCATTCATTGGAAGAAGTGTTCCGTCTAAATCAAATAAAACTGCCTTTAACATATCTGTCTCCTTATTCTTTAAAAAAAACTAGCAATAGTTTAGCATACATTATTTGTTTTTGGCAACTAAGAATAAGCCAATAAAGTGCATCTCACTTTAGTTTATTTAATATGTCGCTTACATCTTCACAAAACTCAATGGTTTTATCTTCAATCTCTTGAGGTCTCCTTATAAACTCTTTATTAATTCGAATTAAACGAGTATTTTTACCTAAAAAAGTCTTGTCTTATCAAATCCCGCAATTTGAAACTGGTGGTCGACATTTGAGGTTATAACAAAATAGTCTTTGTTTTGTACTTACTTCGTATACCTAAATACCTTTACAATTTTTTTGTAATTTTGAGTATTAACTCTCTAGCCTTTTTAAAATGTTTCTCTTTGCGTTTTTAAACCTCTCATACGCAGATTGCTTTGAAATTGAAAGTTTATCCCCTATTTCTTTAAAACTCATATTTTGACAATACATTTTTGCAACCTCTCTTTGATTTGCTGAAAGAAAACCCAAAATATTTTTTAATTTTTTGCGGCTATACTTGTTTACACTTCCTCTTTCCTCAGATAAAGCATTTTCTTCACTTTCAAGCGCACTTTTGTCTATAAGTAAATTCTCATTGTTATCAATACTATCCCCAAAAATCAAATCAAACGAAACATTAAAATAATTATACTGATTTTGCCTTCTTCTCATCTTTTGTTTGTTTGAGTTTAAAAACCGGGCAACCCTTTTTGTTACCTCCACCTTAATCCACATCCCTCTTGTCTTGTCATAATAATCTATTGTAACAATCTCTTTATTATCTTCTTTTTCTTTAATCTCTTTCATAACTTTAACCTCTAGGCGTCAACTCTAATCTGTTCTCCTTACGGGCTAAAATAAAAAGAACTCATAAAATCAACTTTAAAATTATAGAACATTTGTTCGATTATATCAAGTCTTTTTATAAAGATTTTTAAAATGTTTTTGTCTTTGCAAAAAAATAAGTCAACAAAGTAATTATAAAAAAGAGTTTTAATTAATCTTGTTTATGTAAGTTTTAGCCCATTTTCTGTCTAAAAATTTGTTAATGCGTTGCCTACCTAGCACTATTTCATTATAAGTAAGATTTTAGCACTTTAATTTCATTTCTAACACTCTCTGCTTTTGTTTTAAGTTCCCCAAAATTTTGATATGTCAAAGCCTTGCCCTCTTTGTCTACAAAATATGGGTCAGGGCTAGTTATAAAATTAGTTTGCCAAAGCGACTGAGTTAGCATTTTGTCAAAATAACTATCAAACCAATTTTCAAGTTCTCTAATTTTTCTTTGTTTTAACTCGTTTTCGGAAAGTGGTACATAAATTAATATATCTTTTTGTATTGTTTTTTGAGGTTGATATTTTGCACCTTTAACGTCTATTACCTTCTTTACTTCTTTACCGCCATTTTCATAAGTTGCAACCGTTTCATAATGATACTTTTCTTCAACGCCTTGTACTTCTGGTATTACTACTTCAAGCGTATCATTAACTAACTTACCGAGTTTTAAATCATAATTTTCTAATACTTGTGTTTTTTCTTTATTATATACTTCCATAATTACCTCCTTTACACTTCCGCTATTCTCTTCCACGCATACACCCTAATTGCTGGTGGCTGGACGGTATTAGATTTTCCGTATACGTTATTAGCATAAGTTATTGTGGCATTAGGCTCCATTTTTTGAGTTCCACATTCGCCGTCAGAAGCGTTGAATGTTGGATAAATACCAATCATTTGTGGGTTTATATAGGTAGACACTTTAAACCCTAAAGTTCTACCATTTGTAAATGCTCCTGATAGTCCAAAATCTTGGTCCTCGCCACTGTATGTTGTTGTTACATTAAATGTTCCGGCAATATTAGGCAATCCAGCCGCTATAGTCTCTCCACCAGTACCAGCAGTTGTTGTTGTCCATAGTGTATACCCCTCATCTAACGCTTCCCACGTTCCACCAAATAGGCTTGCAGGACTTGTGCTATTTACAGACAAATATATTGCTCCAACTGGGTATGTAAAATCTAGCAAATCACTTAAACTTACTTTATTATTTAATTCAGTTACAACATTATCAATCTGCGTCTGTGGGGCGCTTGTAAACTCTAACTCTTCTTGCCCAATACCACCAACCTTCACTTTGGTTCCTTTGTCTTGCGAAGTTAATTCAGATTTTATTTCATTAAAAACTTCGTTTAATTTGCTCGCCGTAAGTTTTGTCCCCTCACTTGTAACATCGCCGTCTGCGCGAAACACGTCAACTATCATTTCATTTGGCGTTTGCGACACAATGCTCAACTTTCGCCTGTTTAAATTACTCCCCACTCTATCCGTAAATGGAATATATCCGTTTTCATTATTCTCTGTCATTTTTTCTCCTTTTATTGCGTAAAAAAAACAAGAGTAACTTTTAAATTACCCTAAGTTTTTATACCCACGCTAATTTATTAATTATTATTTATAACAAAACTTTCCACCCACTCTACCTCAACATCGCCCCATGCGTCATAGTCATATTTTACTATGAGGTTAAGGTTGTTATCATAGATACCGATAATATCCCCTTGAAGATTTTTCTTGTAATAGTAGTTTTGGTTTTTGATTGTAAAACCACTAATCCCGTCAAGACCGTAAAAGAAATGCATAGTGGTTTCAACTTGGGTGTTACCACCTGCAATGACTATATCTTTTTGTGCAAGTATCCTAGACCCGTCGAGGAAATACTCAGTAATTGCGTTACCATTGACTTTTATTTTTTATTTCTTACAATTTTTCCCTCAAAAAGTTTTTCAAATTCTTGGATATCACCTTCAACAATTAAATCTTTTTGACAAACTATACCATTGCTATACTGTCCAAAGATTATAACATAAAAATTTCCTTCATCTCTAACTTTCTTTATTTTTGAAAAAGGTATCGTCTTCACCTTTTGAAAGGTGCAATTTGTAAAGGTTACCATTTCATTATCTAAGACAATTTCAAAATCCCAGTTGGTTAGAACAAACCTTTTACTATCCGTTCTTTCCCTCTTAAAAATAAGTATAATTGACACAATCATAAGTAAAATAGAGCAAAGCAATATCTCAATAACTAGTAAGTGTCTTAAGAAATATATAGCCGCTACAATGCCAAAGCCAAGTAATGAAATAATCATAAGAGTTAGCCCTAAAATTCTACCATTTCTCTTCATTACTTTAACTCTATTTTCGTCTGATATTGTTCCTGAAAATTTAATCACAAATATGACACTCTCCTAGATTCCCTACATACATTAAAATTCCTGCACTAAAAATACCGCCTAATTATCGCCTTTCTCACCCTTTATTTTTTTCTTTGGCGCCTTTTTCCATGCTCTATAACATTGCATAAAATAACCTTCGTTATTTAGTAGTCCCGCAAGTTTAAATACAAGTTTTGTCTTACCATTTTCTTGTTTCTCTCTTACTTGTGGATATATCTTTTCATAATTAATGACTATGTCTTTAAAGTAAATCTTCCTCTTCTTTCTCCAAAAATTTTGATAAATAA
>CALWKI010000013.1 GCA_944381235.1 uncultured Clostridia bacterium | reverse complement strand
GCAAATGCATACATACCTATTTCAGTCAAGTTAGAATTTCTCTCAAATGTTACATTTTTTAGCCCCATACAATACGTAAACGCACCATATCCAATATTTTTTACATTCTTTGGTATATTAATATTTTGGATAATAGTATTTGCATAGTCTGAAATTTCTTCTTCACTACTTGATGGAGGAACTAAGCCAAATCCCTCAAGTAAAACTTTTGAGAATGTCCCGCATTGAATACTTATACAATCTTCATGAATTGTGACTCTGCTTGCTGTAAAATTTGTATCTATTAATACCAAATGTTCCCCACTTTCTGAAACTAAGTAGTAGCCGTTTATATACGCTAAACTTTCAAGTCCTGTACACGCAAGAAACGCCTCACCGCCGACATATTCTACAGAACTTGGGATAATTATATTTGTAAGAGTTGTTCATGCCGCAAATGCTCCACCAATAATCATATTTCCCATATCCACATCCACATCCACAACTGAATTAATACTCTTGACACTATTTGGAATAACTACGCTAGTAATTGGCGCAATACCCTCTCCACTTTCTGCATATGTCATAATATCACTAAACGCGTTATATGGCACCTCAACAACGTCATGTGAAATGATGACGTTTGTGTCGGTGTTTAAAAGTGGTGCGTTTTCAAAGTCAGAATTATGTACGTTTGGAGTTAAAAACACCGCATGAAGAGTAAAAACATTTTCACTTGGAATGTCGTACCAAATTGGATTTTCTTCCGTTGAGACGTAGTATCTTATGTCGGTGTCGTTAAAGATTAGGTTTGGGTCTTCTGGGGTCTCTTGGACGTCAATGAAAGCCGGATTGATTGAGAAAAAGTAAAATTCCCCGCCGTTTTCGTTTGTTATTGCGTCTAAGTTTGTAACAGTGCCGTCAGTAATCTCTGGCACAATGCCGTCAAGGCGGAACTTATCTTTTTCCTCGTTTAAAACTACTTTTGTAGTGGTGTTATTTACCTCACTTCCCTCGTGACGTGCAAACGTCAAAATTATGTTTGGCGCCTCCTCTTGCACCTCATAATCGACATTTAGGTCCTCATAATACTTTTTGTTAATGGCGTCAATGACCACATAAATTGTGAGCACCGCAAAAATACCCATAACGACAAGTAGTAAAATTGACGTAAGTAAATTCTTTTTAACTTATCCCATAGTACACAAAACTCCCTTTACCTTTAGTTCTTTTTAACAAAACGTCCTTATGTTTAGTTTTTAATTTTGAAATAATTTTATACCCGCCAAAATATTAAGTTTATAAAGATAATTCTTTAGTTTTAGGCAAAAACTAAGTAAATTATATATTCCCTCAGATGTCCAAAATTTAATTTTAGTTTTATCTTGAATATATTAACATTATTAACGAAAAATGTAAAATAAAATCATATGCTTTTCATTTTTGCTTTCTCGTACATATTTGTCTTTATCACTCACACCTTAACAAATTTATTTCACCTTAAAGATTCTCAAAAATTTTTAAAACCTTTATCTTTATTTCGCTTTACAATCTACTTAACTTTTTTTAAGCACCGATTTAACAAAAATTGAGCACCCCCGTGTTGTCAAAACTTCTTTAACTATTTAAATATATGCTATTATATAACTATATATAATTACATAATTATGTACCCCAAATTACGCTTAAAAGCCCACAAAAAAAGAACAATTACTCCCTCGTAGAGTTAATATGTTCTCTTTTTAACTATTCACCATTTTAACTATTCTTCCTCTTTTTTGTCTAGTATTCCACTAAGAAGTAGGCGTCTAATTTGAAGTGGAAGTCTATTTAAATCAATGTCCTCTCCGTCAACATTAACTGTTGAATTTTCCTCAAGTTTCTTCAAAATGACCTCATCTTCATCGTCAAACTCCACATCGTCGCCACTCACGTCGTCCTCAAGAATTTCTACATTTTCCTCGTCGTTTTTAAGTTCTACTAAACGCTTTAGTTCCTCTTTTTCTCTCTCAAATTCCGCTTTTTTATCATCTTTTTTTAGGCTAAAACTCTTACTTTGTATAAGGGTGTCCTCCGCTTTAGTAAGTTCAAGTTCTTTTTTGTCCCCTGATTTTGGAAGAAGGAGTGGGCGCGTCTGAATCTCACTTTTGGCTACCTTGCCTTCCTCTTTTTTTACCTGCGAACTTTTTTCTTTTTTGCCTTTTTTTCTTGAAAAAAGTGTCTTAAATCCCTCTTTTATCCACGAAAAAAATTGCTTAATTTTACTAAAATATAGCATACAAAAGGAAAGTAAAAAAACAAGAACACACACAAGAATTATAATAAGTAACGTATTATCGTCCATTTTTACCTCCTTTTTACTCTAATTTTGTGCCAATTATGTATATTTATAATTTTAAACATATTAAAAATTCTAAACAGATATTAACATAACCCTACTTACTTATCTATGCAATTTAAACTTATTTTTATGACTTTATTTTAACACAAACTCTATTCGTCTGCTGTTTTTTTATTCTTTGTGATGCTTGACAAAATTGACTTTCGCATGTCGGTGTCTGCAATAAGATTTTGAAGTTTGTAGTAGTCAATCATACTAATTTTGCCTTCCCCGCTCTCCGTTCCAATTTTCTTTAACATTTCACTTTCAAGTTCGGCGCGTCTAAGTCTTTCTTCTTGTACTTTATTTTTCAACTTTTGCTCCTCAAGTTGCGCCTCGGCCCTCTTTTTATCAATTTCGATAAGTTCCATTTGCCCTTCGTGTTCTTTTTCTTGCAAACTCTTCTCGTAGTTATAGTCTTTTCCAAGCCTAATGCTCACGACATTCATATCAAGCACTTTTAGTGAACTATTTGGATCCTCGCACTTTACTCGTGCAATTTTAGTAAACACGTCCGCGTTTTTGGTGACGTCCTTGCTTTCCTCTCCTGCGATTGAACAAACAACACTTTCCTTAACCCGAGACACAAGTTCGTCTTCGCGCGTGCCTTTAAGGTAGTTGTTAAGCCTAGTTTTCACGCTAATATTAAGTTCAATAATAACCTCTTTTTCGTCAATGCTTACCGTCTTAAATTCACCGGTACTAATAACCCTAGGTCTAAGGGCTTCATCAACAACTTGTTTTATGTCTTTTTTTTCAAGGTCCAAAACCTTAATAGTGTCAATGCTTAAGTCTACACAAGCGTCTTTTGCATAAATTGCACCTAGAACAACGTTCTGAAGATTACCGTTACTCACAAAGTGCACCTCAAGCGCGTCAAGGCTTAAGTTAAGCCCTGCTTTTTTTGAATAGATATACCATTCGGTAATCATTTTGTAAGGTAGTCCCCGCTTTTTCATAGCACGAAGCCTAAACGCACCAACATGAGAACGCGAAAAAAGGCACTTAAAATACTCGTTTACCGCAATAAGAATAACATAAAGAAGAAGTGCCAAAACTACAATTCCAAGCAGGCTAAGACCAAATATTCCAAAACCACTTATACAAATCATCTTTTCCATGACTACATTATATCACGCACGCGTCAAAAAATAAACCCCCAATTTTTGTGTAAAAGGAGGCAAAATATACAAAAAAATATCAAGTTAATTAGTTAAAATAAAATGAAATGCCAATGAAAAAAGATAAAAACTGACAAAAACGAGCATAAAATCAGTTAAGATTTCTAAATGTTAGTTAAAAAAAGAAAACAACACAAATAGATCAACATAAAGTTTATAAAACAGCAATTTACAAAAATAGAGATAATTTGTAAAAATCGCTCCTATTTTTAAATTTTTAATATTTTTATTCTAAATTTTAATTTTTAAGCAACCTTATTTTAAAACTACTCCTTGTACTTTTCGTAAAATTCTTTTCGAAAATCTAAAAATCTATCGTTATTTATAGCATCCCGAACTTTCGCCATAAGGTTAATTAAAAATCTAAGGTTGTGAAGGCTAACTAACCTAGCGCCGAGTATCTCCCCAGCGTTAAAAAGGTGACGAAGATAAGCACGCGTATAATTTTTACAGCACTCACAGTCACATTCGTCATCAAGAGGCGAAAAGTCGTCTTTGTATTTTGCGTTTTTGATAACCACTTTGCCATGACTCGTCATCGCAGTCCCATTTCTTGCAATTCGGGTGGCTAGAACGCAGTCGAACATATCAACCCCGCGAAGTACCCCTTCAATTAAGCAGTCTGGGCTCCCGACCCCCATAAGATAACGAGGTCCCGGGACACCATCCCATTTATCTTTCAAAAAGTCTAAAACCTCGTACATTTTTTCTTTTGGCTCTCCAACCGAAAGTCCACCAATCGCAATTCCACACCTTACATAGTCTCGCGCACGATTTAGACTTTCAAGGCGAAGATCGTTAAAAACATTCCCCTGCACAATAGGAAAAAGCATTTGTTTAGGATTTTTTTGCGTAGCAAAGCACCTTTTTAACCAAACGTTTGTAAGTTCCATCGCCTTTTTGCTATCCTTATAACTCGTCCCATACTCAGTGCAAACGTCAAGTTGCATAACAATGTCGCTTCCAAGATTGTTTTGTATTTCAATGCACTTTTCCGGTGTCATCATATGCTTGTCTCCGTTTAGGTGAGAACGAAATTCTACCCCATTTTCCCCTACTTTTCGCATTTTTGACAGTGAAAAAACCTGAAATCCGCCCGAATCGGTAAGAATTGGCCTGTCCCAATTCATAAATTTGTGAAGTCCTCCCGCGCGCTTAATTAGTTCGCTTGTCGGTCTAAGATACAAGTGATAGGTGTTTGATAAAATAATTTGCGCCTCAATTTTTTTTAGGTCGTCACTGCTTAGACTTTTAACAGTCGCCTGCGTCCCAACTGGCATATAAATTGGTGTCTCAATCACGCCGTGTGGCGTATAAAATCTTCCCGTCCTTACCCCACTTTGCTTACAAATATGCGTCACCTCAAATCTAAAATTTTCTTCGCTCATTTATTTTTCTCCTCGTAAATATCGCTCTTTAGTTTTCACCTATTTTACTAAAAACTCGCACCTTTTGTCAAAAATCAAATAATCTTTTATAAAAAACACAATTTTTATCTTAAAACTTCAACTAAACCCCACTCTTAAACAAAATCATAGTTTTCAAAAAAAACACGCGTTCTTGTTACTAAAAATTAACTTTTTTATATGTTTTTACATATTTTTTTGTCAATATTGGCACTTTTTTATGCCTTTTACTTAAATTTAGTCGTATGTTTCACTCGTCAAATTCCAGTTTTTTGTTGACATATGGTCTAAAAAAGAACGAACTATCGCCAAAACTAAAAAACCTGTATTTGTTCTCTATTGCGTGCTGATATACTCTCATTGTGTTTTTATATCCCGCAAACGCGGAAACTAGCATAATAAGCGTACTTTCTGGTAAGTGAAAATTTGTGATAAGTCCGTCTACAATTTTAAACTGATATGGTGGATAACAAAATAAATTCGTAGTCCCATGACCCGCCTTTACTCGTCCACTTTTACCCGCACTTTCAAGCGTCCTAAGGCTCGTCGTCCCGACACATATAACCCGCCTTTTTTCGTCTAACGCCTTATTTATTATGTCGGCACTCGTCTCACTAATCTCATAATATTCACTGTGCATATCATGTTTTGTGATGTCACTTTCTCCTACCGGTCTAAAAGTACCAAGTCCAACGTGAAGTAATACATAACAAATTATAACCCCCATTTTCGAAAGACTTTCTAGAAGTTCCTTTGTAAAATGAAGTCCCGCCGTCGGTGCTGCACTTGAGCCGCTAAACTTTGAGTAAACCGTCTGATACCTCTCACCGTCTTCTAATTTTTCTTTTATATAAGGTGGAAGAGGCATATTGCCAACTCGAGACAAAATATCTTCAAATACGCCGTTAAAAATAAACCTCACAATTTTACCATGCGTCGACTCGTCATCTCCCAAAATTTCACAACTAAGTTCATCACAAAATTTAACTTTAACGCCCGCCTTTAGTCTTTTCCCCGGACGTGCAAGTGTTTCAAAGTCAGTAAGATTAAGCCTTTTAAGTAAAAAAATCTCAACTTTTGCCCCCGTCCCTTCTTTCTTGCCAAGTAACCTACAAGGAATGACGCGGGTGTTGTTAAGTACAAGAACATCTCCAGCCCTTAGATACTTTTTTATATCAAAAAAATGCTCATCTTGAATTTCTTTTGTGTCCATATTAAAACAAAGTAACTTAGACTCGTCCCGCTTGTCTAAGGGAGTCTGGGCAATGAGGCTTTGTGGTAAATCATAGTTATAAGTTGTATGTTTCGTGTAATCTATCATTTTTTGTCCTTTTTTAACGTTTTTTTTTATTTTTTAAAAGTCTTTACTCTTCTTCCTCAGTTTCAATTTTTAGTTGTTCAGCACCAAGAAAACTTGGCACTTTAATTCCTAAATGTTTGTATGCCTTGTCAAGCGCAATTCTACCTCTCGGAGTACGCGCAATAAACCCAAGTCTAATTAAATATGGCTCGTAAACATCCTCAATAGTCGCGACCTCTTCGCCGATTGAAGTTGCCAGCGTCTCAACCCCGACAGGTCCTCCGCGAAATTTTTCAATAAGCGACAAAAGTAGTTTTCTGTCTAAATAGTCAAGTCCTTTCTCGTCAATATCCATAAGCCTAAGTGCCTCGCGGGCAAGACTAAGCGTCACCACGCCGTTTTCGCTTTTGACCTCTGCATAGTCCCTAACACGCTTAAGCAGTCTATTCGCAATTCTCGGCGTCCCACGACTTCGCTTTGCAATTTCGAGCACCGCGTCCTTTTCAACTTTAACATCAAGTAGTCCAGCACTTCTATTAATAATTGAGGCAAGTTCTTCGTCAGTATACATTTCAAGTCTTAAAATAATTCCAAACCTGTCCCTAAGTGGTCCCGCGATATTTCCCGCTTTAGTTGTCGCACCAACCAGTGTAAATGGTTGGAGTTTAAGCCTCATATTTCTAGCACTTGGTCCCTTTCCAACAATAAAGTCAAGTGCATAATCTTCCATCGCTGGATACAAAACCTCCTCAACCGACCGACTAAGCCTATGAATTTCGTCAATAAAAAGCACGTCGTTTTTTTGAAGAGTGGTGAGAATTGAGGCAAGGTCAGCCGCGTGCTCAATCGCCGGTCCGCTCGTAATTTTGAGTTGAACCCCAAGTTCACTTGCAATAATATGTGAAAGTGTCGTTTTACCAAGCCCCGGTGGTCCATACAATAACACGTGGTCAAGCGCCTCTCCTCGCTTTTTACTTGCGTCAATGTAAATTTTTAAACTTTCTTTTATCTTATCCTGCCCAACATAATCCGCAAGCCTTACCGGTCTAAGCGAATTTTCAATTTCCGCCTCACTGAGATTTTTTGTGCTTTTTATGTAATCGTTCATATATTCTTCCTTTTTTCTATTTAAGCATATTTTTTAGTGCTATTTTTTGTGATTTTAGTGCCAAAATGTCATTTTTAATTTTAAATTAAATTAATATCTAACTAAATTTTTTACGTCAATTTTGTTTTTTTTGTATTCTCACCCGCCTGTTTTATCGTAATTATTATGTCAAAAATAGTTACCTACAAATTGTTAATTTATTTTTTGGCTTTCGATTTAGGTACCCTGCTACTACAAATTAAGGTCTTTAATTCTACCTTTTTTTTATAAAAGCCTACGAATTTACAAGTGATTTTCTAATTATATCTTCCGCAGTGTCGTTTTGTTCGTAAACCTCGCGGGCACGTGTCGTCGCCTCCATTTTGCTGAGCCCCAAAGACATAAGTACAACAACAGCGTCCTCAATTTCACTATTTGTAACCCCCTCAAAACTTTGTGCTACGTTTACATTTCCGACAACCTCAACCTTGTCTTTGAGTTCTGTAATTAGTCTTTCAGCCGTCTTCTTCCCGATACCTTTGATTTTGGATAAACTTAAAACGTCCCCGCTTGCAATAATGACGGATAAGTCATTTGCGTTTGCGCTTGACAAAATATTAATTGCGCCCTTAGGTCCAAGTCCCGCGACACTAATGAGGTTTAGAAACATATTTTTTTCTTCCTCGCTATAAAACCCAAAAAGTGCCACGCCGTCCTCTTTTACTTGAAAATATGTATAAACTTTAACCTCAGTATTAATAACCTCGCTAAAACTTTTAAGCGCGTAACCCGACACAAAAATCTCGTACCCCATGCCGTTATTTTCAAGCACAATTTTGTTGTCACGTACCTCCACTATCTCGCCTTTAATATAACTAAACATCTTTTCTCCTTCTAAGTTTTGTATTCTTATTAAATATTATCTACTTTGTCCCCTAAAGTTTGTCAGTTTGTTACGCTAAATTTTATGTTAAAAAGTATTACTTTTAAAGCGTGCAAAATCAATTTTTTTACTTAACAAACTCATAAAAAACTTAATACAAAAATTTTCACTTTTAAAACTCGTTAATATTTTCTTTTCTTAAGTCAACATTTTAGTATATTTTTTCTTAATTTTTATGCCACTACTCTACTTTTGCTTTACATTTCTGTCTTTAATATATGTGGTGCTAAGTACAAAAGGTCGTGGCTTTTTATAATAATAACCCCATAGGTATGTAGTTACTAATTAATACTATTATCTACAAGTGTATTATTGGTTTGTAAATGTGTGAGCGCAACCGCAACTGCGTCTGCTGCGTCGTCTGGTTTCGGCGTCTTATCTAATCCTAAGATACTTTTAACCATAAACTGAATTTGTTTTTTCTCCGCCCTACCATTTCCCGTGAGTGCTTGTTTTATTTGAAGAGGTGTGTACTCAAACATCTTAAGCCCTCTTTCAATTCCCGCTAAAATCACAACTCCCCTGGCTTCTGCAACTGGTATAATTGTCTTTTGGTTCTTGAAAAAAAAGAGTTCCTCAAGTGCCATAGCGTCAGGCTTATATTTGTCGATTAAACTTAAAACTCCAAGGTAGATTTTCTGTAACCTATCGCAAAATTTCTCGTCCTTTGTCGTCTCAATGACCCCATAGTCAAGTGCACTCATACTGCCAGAGTCCGAACATTCCACCACCCCGAACCCAAGAAGAGCAAACCCGGGGTCAATCCCTAAAATTCTACGCATTTTTATTTCCCTTTTAAGCCCTTTTCGTTTTGCGCAATAATTTTGTCGAGCGCCGTGACGCCTTTTTTGATTTGTGGTTCACGCACGACAAACACAGGCCCCTCCGCGTCGTGAAGGTCAAATTCAATAAAATTTCCAAGCCCTACGTCGTCGATTTTCGCCTTATCATCCTTGTTTATAGGCACAATTTGAAAAAACCGCGTATATCTATCCTCAATTTTTTCTTCAATTAGGTCAAGCGTCGTCATCTCAGGGAAAACAAGAACCCCTCCTATGCTGTCCGTCCCTTTAAGATATTTATCTTCCCCCACCGAATAAATTTGTGGAGGGAAAACCCCGACGTTATTCTTTGCAATAAAGTAGGCAATGTCGCGTAAAAAAATCACTGGCCAAACGTATTCTGCCCGCTCAAAATCGGTCTTCCAAGAAGGCGGCAAAAGCATAAAAATTTCAACCGGCGCAAAGTTCTCGTTTGTCTTATAACTACTAAGTCCTACGGTCGTAATGAGATAATATTTGAAGTCGTCGGTCGGCTCAAAAATAACAATGTCAATAGCGCTTCCCTTATCCTCCAAAAACTCCTCCGACTGAAAATAATGCATTTTTTTTTCATCAAAGCCCAAAACTCCCACATAATGCGCCAGAACACTCGCCTGCCTATCAGTAATATTTTGTCTAAAATGTCCCATTTCCCTCTCCTTTTCTTAACCAAAATCAAAGAAACCTAATGTGCCTCTATAATTTAAGTAAAAGTAACTTAAAATGCACTTTCAAAACTTTTTTCTTACACGTCAATTTAAGCGTTCTTATTTGAAACCTAAATACTAAATTAATCATATATTTTTTTATCCAAAAAGTCAAATATTTAAACTATCTCGTTTTCTCGTCCAAGTTTATTATTATTCTACCCTTTTTTATTAAAATCTAAATTAGGTGATTTAAAACATTTTTAAAATGTCTAGGAAAATAATCTCTCACGACACAAGAAAGATATTTTTATGTAGTAAAAAAATAAATAATTTCTTTTTTATATTTCTCTATACCTTTCACAAAAAAAACTAGATATAACCTCATTAAACAAGTTATAGGAGTAAAATATGACATTAAATAAGGCTTTTGCAATGAGAGTAAGCAACTTACTTGTTAAAAATAATATGTCAAAATACCGACTTGAAAAAGAAAGTGGACTGACACACTCTGCTCTTAGATATATTTTTAACGAGACTAATAAAGACGTAAAATTTTCAACTATTTGTAAAGTCGCGAGCGCCTTTCATATGACCCTAGGCGAATTTTTCGACGACGACATTTTTACTCTTACAAACCTCTACTTTGAATAAAAAGTTTAACCAAAAAACTTAATTTTATATAAATACTATAAAAATAAATAATGTGACACCGCAAAACGAAAGTAGACCCCAAAAAGTATTTTAACTTTTTGGGGTCTACTTTAATATAACAGTCTTAATTTAAAATTAAACTAAAGAAAGGACATTTTACTCTTTACGCCCGTAAAAGTACCCGGTCTTTTAAAGCAAACCAAAATTTTATATTCCCTTAACTAAAACCTCTTTTATGTATTTTTTGGCAATTTCTCCAGCGCACTCCATTTCTTCTCTTTTCTTTTCGGGCATATTTTTTTTGTTATACTCAACCGTCCTATATTTTTGGATACTATATCTTTTGGCGCCCTTTATCATTTTACAAATTTCTTCTATGTCCTGTAAATTCAAATCTGGAGAATAGGTGGTACGAAACTCGTAGTCAACTTTCGAAGTTAGCAAAAACTCAATGCTCTTTTGTTCGTCTTTTAGCGGTCTTGTAACGCCCGTTACCATCTCGTACTTATTCAAAGGTGCCTTAATGTCCATAGCAACATAATCAACAAGTTTTTTACTGACAAGACCCTTTAGCACCTCAAAGTTACTCCCGTTCGTGTCAAGTTTAACCTTATAACCTAACTCTTTTACCTTTCTTATAAAGTCCATTAAATCTTTTTGTAAAGTTGGCTCGCCACCGCTAACAACAACTCCGTCAAGAAACTTTTTTCTTTTCTTTAAAAAGGTCAAAACGTCCTCTTCTCTCACTTCCCCCTTTTTGTGCAAAATGTGAGAGTTGTGGCAGTACCAACAATTATAGTTACAGCCTGTCGTAAACACAACCGCGCACAGAACCCCCGGATAATCAACAAACGAGTTTCTTACAATTCCCCCTATTTCCATTTCTTTTCCTTTTGTTTTTTTATAAACGCATTTTTTCGAGTCTTTTCAAAAAACGACCTTATTCCCGCCTCTTTTTTGGATTATTTTAGTCTAATTTTAATATTTTTTTGCGTGTTTTTGTTTTAATATGACCGATTTTGCGCCTTACTTTATTGATTTGCGACACTTATTGCGCCCCAATTTGTCGAATTTTGGCATTTTTTATAATTTTTTAAGTTTTTCTGACTGATTTTATTTATTTTTGTTTTATTTTGACTATCTTTGTATTTTTTTATATTTTTATGACCATTTTTTGATATTTTTTCTAACCGATTAAATAGTTTTATGTTTTTGTTATTTTATATTTTATTGCCGTCAGGTTTTAGCCAGTTTTTCACAGTCAAAACCCGACAACAAATAAAATAATTTTGTCTTTCTCTTTGTTAAAGTGGAGCATCTCAAACAAAGAGTTA
>CALWKI010000012.1 GCA_944381235.1 uncultured Clostridia bacterium | reverse complement strand
CGCAACTTTAAACGCTAATGCTGTCAAAATTGAAAGTAATAGTTTAAGTGACCTCGCCAGTATGCTCACTGACGAAGACCAAGACGGCAATTTAGATGGAGTGACGTATACTGAAGATGATTACTATACAGCACCAGTGTATAGGAAGATAGACAATGTAAATGTAGATATTAATACAGGTGAAATAATAGGGAAACTTAGTGACCCTGACTACCCATTTGAATGGTATGGAAGAGAAGTAACTTTACCTGAGGGATATACTCTTGCAAGTGGTAGGACTTTAACCGAAGAGGAAACTTTTACAGTTGATGTGTATACATATTATCCTGAGATGTATGTGTTAAGGTACGTTCAAGACAACGTTCAATATATAAGTATTGCTGAGACTTCAGAGGCTTTCGAAGGGGAAAACATTTCTATCCCAGAAGGTGTAAGTCCGGTATATGTCAAAGAGTGGTATACAGCAACTTTTGAAGCAACAATTTTTAACCCAGATAGGCGTGTCGCCCAAAACGAATATGGGATAATTCCAAGGAGTTATATTTATGATTATTCGCCAATTACTCGAAATAGCGCACAGTACTTTCAAGATTACTACTATTTTGAAAAATTGGACGGAACGGCAAACTCCTCATCAACCTATGATGAAAATTTAAGTATAAGTGACTTATCAAATAGTCTTATTGCTCAACAACAATATCTTGATTGGTCTAATAACTTAACTCTCGCATGGCAAAATTCTAATCTTTCAAGTGAATACAAAGTTGCTAGTGGTGTACAAGGTGAAAATTACACGGCTTTTATATATAACTTACTATATTTAGTCAAGTACGCCAATAACGACTCGCAAGAAATGGTTGGGTATGGGAACACTTTTACCTATACAATTTATTATAACACGCAGTCAACAGTGACAAGTGAAAGTGGGGCGGTCATCTCGACAGCGGGTAGCGAGCAAAATTCAAGGTTTGAAGCACAAAAAGGTGGTGGAACAATAGGAGTATATAATCCAAATGAAAAGAATACGGCAGAGTATACTCTTGTTAATGGTGTTTATAGACTAAGTGCAGAGGGCTTTGATACAGCGGGTATGAATTATGGCTATAATTCAAGTTTTGTCTACACGGACTCTAATAATGTGACTCATAAGTCAGGACTTTATACAATCCAAAAAATAACACAAAACATTATGACTACGGATGGTGAAAGAAAAGTTCTTCGCGACGGATACGCTGGTAGTGACTCTCACACCTCAGTTTTTTGTCTAGGGAGTTGTAACCCTTGGGGTAACGTTTGGACTTGGGTGTTTGGTACGGCGGCAATTACTGACGGCACGGATTACTTGGCTTATGTAAATTTTAATGACTACGAACATGGGGCAATATACACTTGGGTAACAGACCTACAAGGTGAATATGAAACTGAAAATACGAGGTTAACTGAACAACATAACTACATTAAATTAAGTTATACTATTCCAAACCTTATTGCTGTAAAAAGATATTTAGGCACAAGCGATAGACTGTCTAGTTCTGGGCTTGAAACTCTTGTTGGTTTGCCAGCGGGGGAATCTGATGCGACGACTAACTTATATGGTTTGTGTGACGATTATCAGCAACGTGAGGTTTTAAACTTAACAGGCGTTATTCGAGGCGCTTCGACTAGTTATTATCGTAATGCGGGGGCATTTTGTTTGTATATTAGTAGTGCGCCGACCCATTCGGCTTCGGATATTTCATTTCGTACTATGTTTATTTTAGATTAGATTTTAGGTTAAATTTTAGTGTTTTTTGTGCCAAAGATTAAGGAAGAAAAGTGGTGTAGATAAAGGAAAAGGGTGACAAAAAACGCCTTTAAAAATAAAGTTTTTCTTTTTTGATTTTGGCACGGATGATGTCTAGCGCCTTTTTTTCAAGTCGGCTTATGTAGGAGCGGGAGATGTTTAGCCTTTTTGCAATTTCGCGTTGGGTGTAGGCAGGCGAGGAGTTAAGTCCGTATCTTAAGGTCAAAATTTCAAATTCTCGAGGGGAAAGGGAGTCTTTGGCTAGTTTTATTAGGTTTTGACTTAGAACTGCGTTTTCAACATTTTCAGACACGTCCTCGGTACTTGGTATAATGTCTTGCCATGTGACGTCATTTCCGTCCTTGTCTTTGCCAAGTGACTCGTTAAGTGAAATTACGGCAGTATGTTTTTTGTTGACCCGAAGAAGCATCAAAATTTCGTTTTCAATGCACCTTGCAGCGTAGGTTGAAAATTGGGTGTTTTTATCATAACTGAAAGTATTTACTGCTTTAATAAGTCCTATTGACCCAACGGATATTAGGTCGTCGCTTTCACTTGCTCCGCTGTATTTTTTTGCAACGTGTACAACGAGCCTTAAATTGTGCGTAAGAAGTTTGTCTTTTGCACTCTTATCTCCGTTTTTTAGTCTAATAAAACATTCTTTTTCTTCCTTTGGGCTTAGTGGCTTTGGAAAATTTGATGCGTTGTTGACGTATGCCGAAAAAAGCATAATCTTGTTCATAAAAGACATAAAACTTTCAACTATCATAAAAAACCTCACTTTAGTTACTTATATGACGAGTTGTGTTGAAATTTGCACGTCCTGGGCGAGAAAATTTGGTGTGGCGACTAAGAGTTTACTTTTGTAAACTCTTTTTGTCTATTACCAAATTTTCTCGCCCCACGACCAAACGAAGTTGTGACTTACGCACAACTTGTCGTGACTTTCTAATAGGACTACTTAAAGAAAATTAAAATTTTCTTTAAGTAGAGATAGTTATAGTAGTTAAGTAGTTGTATCTATTTTTTTGCTTTAGTAATAAAAACAGTATAGATGTAACTCAATTTTTCGCCCTCACGACGCGCTCGAAAATCAGATACCACGACCGAGAGTTTACTTTTGTAAACTCTCATTGTCTTTAGTCTGATTTTCTCGCTTACCCCGTGAAAACCTCTTTCACGGGGACCCCGTGTATTAAATTTATGTATAGATTATGTGCAATAGGGCTGTTTAAAGAAAAGTAAAATTTTTTTTAAACAGAAAAATATATTATTTATGTAGTTGTGCCCAATTTTTTTGCTTAGCCCCACGAAAGGCGTTTTTTTGCCCAAATTATTAATAGACTTTTTTACCTTGCAAATGAAAGGGTACTATGATAAAATAATTATATGGAATACTATTCAAATTTTGAGAAAAACAGGCCCTTAAGTGAACGTATGAGACCGCGTACACTTGAGGAATTTGTTGGGCAAAAGCACATTGTACATAAGAATTCACTGCTTGATAGGGCAATTCGCGCGGGGGTACTCGGGAGTTGTATTTTTTACGGCCCACCGGGGACGGGAAAGACAAGTCTTGCGCACATTATAGCCAATCTTTCAAATGGTGAAATTGCAAAACTTAACGCTGTCTCAAGCGGGGTCGCAGAGGCAAAAGCGGTAATTGACAGAGCCAAAAAGGACTTTGAGTTGTTTAATAAAAAGACCTATTTATTTCTTGATGAGTGCCACAGGTGGAGCAAAGCGCAAAGTGATTCAGTACTTCAAGCCATGGAGGAAGGGCATATTATTTTTATTGGTTCGACAACCGAAAACCCTTACACCTCAATGACGCGCGCGATTGTGTCAAGGTGCCGCGTGTTTGAGTTTAAGAGCATTGAAAAAGAGGATGTAATTTTGGCTTTAAAAAGAGCAATAAAAGATAGTGAGCGCGGACTTGGAAACTTGCCTGTAGAGGCCGACGCGGACGCCCTTGACTATTTTGCTTACGCGTGTGGCGGGGACGTGAGGCAGGCTTTAAACGGGCTTGAACTTGCGGTCAACACGACAAATCTCGGTAAGGACAAAAAAATTCACATAACAAAAGAAATCGCGTTTGATAGCATAGGTAAACTTCCGCTTAGTACCGACACAACAATGTATTACGATCTTTTGTCGGCTTTTTGCAAAAGTATTCGAGGTAGTGACACTGACGGGGCACTTTATTATTTTGCACGCCTTATAAAAGCCGGTTGCGACCCAAGAATTATTGCCCGCCGTCTTATCGCACACTCAAGCGAGGACATAGGTATGGCGGATAGTAACGCGCTCCTTTTATCCTGTTGTGCTCTATATAGTGCCGAAAAACTTGGAGAACCGGAGTGCTTGCTTACCATTAGCCACGCAATAATTTACGCGTGCGAAGCGGATAAGTCAAATTCTGTTTTAATCGCTAAAGACAGGGCACTTGAAGATGCTGAAAAAACGAGAGACGCAACCGTTCCAAATAGACTTAAAAATCACCCATCAACTAACGACGACAAAACTGGCGGATATCTTTACCCACACGACTTTGGAGGATATGTCGCGCAAGAATATTTTCCAAAGGTCTTAAAAGATAAAATTTATTACACCCCAAGTAGTAACGGACGGGAAAAGAACCTTAAACGCAAAAAATTTATGTTTAAAAAAGACGTTTAATTTTTAAATGTATTTATGTATGATAAAAAGACTTAAACTTGAAGGCTTAAGCCTTTTTTTACAAAATAGTCACAAAAATTCAAAATAAAATCAAGCGAGGGCGTTAGTCTCCCGTTTTCAACTTGATTTACATATTTGCTACTCATCCCAAGTTCAAGGCTCAGTTTTCTCGCGAATATGTTCTTTGCTATGCGTATGCTTGCAATACGATTTCTTATGTAATCTTTAGTCACAATGTTAGTTTACACTAAAAAAAAAAAAAAAATATATATTTTAAATATCAAAATT
>CALWKI010000011.1 GCA_944381235.1 uncultured Clostridia bacterium | reverse complement strand
ACCAGTTGATACTAGGCTTAGCGTACTATCGTTTTTACTCATAATTTTATATCCGCCAAGAAGTGATTTATCAAAACTATTATTAGTCCCCATAATCTCTTGTCTAGGTAAAATAATACACATTGGCTCTCTATTTTTTAAAAATACGCTAAAGGCAGCAAGTAACTCATTTTTACCGCAAGGTCTAAAAACTTTTACCCCCGGCATAGCACGTAAAGTTGCAATTTGCTCAACCGGCTGATGGGTCGGGCCGTCCTCTCCGGTCGCCAACGAATCATGAGTAAAAATAAAGAGTACAGGGTTTTTCTGTAGCGCAGCTAATCGAATTGCAGGTGTCATGTAGTTAGCAAAACCAAGGAATGTTGAGCAAAAACTTCTAAGTCCGCCGTGTAACGATATTCCATTAGAGATCGCCCCCATTGCGTGTTCTCTTACCCCATAGGCAATATTCTTACCCTCTTTGTTTTCTCGACTTAAATATCCACTATTATCAAAAAAAACTTTTGTCGAAGGGGCAACGTCGGCACATCCTCCTATAAGAGATTTGTCTCTCAACAAATTTAAAACATCGTGAACACCTTTTCGCATATCGACAAAATCTTCAATATCGCTAGCCTTATGCTTTGAAAAATCAAATTCAAAACTAGGGTTAAAAAGTTCCTCATATTCAGTTAAATATAATTCTTTATACTTTGAGATTATTGAAACTTGCCTTTCATACTCTTTTGTTTTTAAACTGACTAGATTATCTACATACTTTTTTAAACCATCATCAATTTCATAATCTGGCACAAAATAGTTTATTTTTTTACGTAAATTTTCTATTTGTTCACGATTTAAGGGTTTTCCGTGAATAGCATTTGAACCTTCTAAATCACAACCAAAACCTATTTTTGTTTTACAAATAATAATTGTTGGTTTATTTACACTCTTTTTTGCACGCTCTATTGCCAAGTCAATTTCATCAACATTATTTCCATTTGAAACTTCTATTACATTCCAATTACTGCTTAGAAATCTTTCTTTTATCTTTGTTTTATTCGAAATGGATGTGTCACCCTCAATGGTAATGTCATTTTTATCATATAAAAGAATAAGTTTATTAAGTCCTAAATTCCCCGCAATCTCTATTGCCTCTTCAGCCACGCCTTCCATTAAGCACCCATCCCCGCAAAAGCAATAAGTATAATGATTTATTATGTCAAAGCCTTTCTTATTAAATTTATTTGCTAAATACATCTCAGCAAGTGCCATTCCAACCGCCATACCTATTCCTTGCCCAAGAGGGCCCGTAGACGCGTCAATTCCAGGTAAAACTCCTACCTCTGGGTGCCCAGTGGTTCTACTTTTTATTTTTCTGAAATTTTTTAATTCGCTGACACTTACGTCAAAATTAAACAAGTGTAAACACGCATAAATTAAAGCACTTGCGTGCCCTGCAGAGAATACTATTCTATCCCTATTTAAAAACTTTTCATCCTTTGGATTAAAAAAGGCGTTTTTGAAAATAGAATAAACTATTTCAGTCCCGCCGAGTGCCACCCCCGGATGCCCCGAGTTTGCATTTTCGATTTCTAGAACAGATGTTGTTCTTAAATATTTTACAGCATTATTATCCATTATTACTTCCTTTTGAGTAGTCTTGCGTAGTATTTTTTTATTCCCTTCTTTATTCTTTTGTACGCCGTATCTTCTTTTCTTCTATTTACAATAACATCAACGTCACACGTGTCCCGACAAACAGCAATCCTGTTTGCAAGAGTTAAACCTTCTATTCTTTTTTCCGCATCAGACATTGACACATTGTCTTTATAGACACTACTTACTAGTTTATCTTTTATATCCATAAACACAACAACTCCGTGAGTTTTGAGTTTTTCGTAATTATTCTGATTTACATAGATATGCAAAGGAAGATAAATTATTGAGTTTTCATAATTTGAAATCTCATTCATAATATTTGACTTAAGTTCGTCAAGATATTCTTTACCGCAAGTGCGCTCAATATCTTCTTCGGAATTTGTGAGATAATATTCTATTAAATCTTCTACGTCTGCATAATAAAGTTCAAGACTAAGTGCCAGTCTTTTAGCAACCATTTTAGTAATATTTTCATCCCATCCTATTAGAATAATATTTGTCTTCACGCTTATCTTCTCCCTTGCTACAATAAAATTAAATAAAACTAAACGAAGAAATTATATCACAAATAAAATTAATTGTAAAACTCTTAATAACGCTTTTTTTATTTATTTGTTATCATATAATTAAATATATATTGCTGAGCATATCCAGATAAACTACCGAAAGTAGATATAAAAAATTGAGAGATTTGCTCTTCATTTCTTTTTTGACTAGAAAACAAAGTCTCGTACGCCTTTTTTATCCAAGTATCAACCGGAAAAACATCAGTTCTATTAAATCCAAAAAACAAAATACAATCTGCAACTTTTGGACCAACACCACATAGATTTAACAACTTTTTTCTTAAATCTCTAGTATCAAGTTTACGCAAGGACTCAATATTGTATTCTTTTTCTTGTAACTGTTTAATTGTGTTAAAAAGATATTTACTTCTATACCCCGTACCAAGACGTTTAAAATCCTCCTCACTTGCACGTGACAATTCAAGGCAACTTGGAAATGAAAAAAAACCACAGTCGAGTTTATGCCCGAACTCCTCACTTATTCTTTTTAATATCTTATGTATTCTTTTTATATTGTTATTTTGTGACACAATAAAACTAATAATTGTTTGATATTCATCCTGCCTTAAAATTCGTATACCTAAACCTTTTACAAAAAACTTGTTAAAATCAGGATAAATCTCACAGAGCCTTTTTTTTATTTTATTGTAATCAGTATCTAAATCAAAGTAATTGTAAAAATAGTCTATGTCTTTTGATTTTATGACCGTGTAATCATCCTTAATACTTACAACGGCAAATTTATCAAGGCTAATAACCACATAATCTTCATTTATTTTTTCATAGCTAAAAACTTGTCCACATTCAAGTAGTTCTTTTACGTTAAAGTCTTCTTTATTTTTAATTATTATTTCATCTTTTGTTCTTTTAATATTCATATGAATATAATATCACATTTAAAATTTGTATTCAATAACTTTACTCTTTTAGATACAAATTTATTTTTTAAAATTCAATTTCTCGTTATCATTAAATTTATTTAATACTGAAGATGAAAAATTGACTACTTTTTTATTTTTAATTCTATCTTGAGTCAAAGCATAATCTTTTATTTTTTCAAGAAATTGAGTAAAAGTATAATTTTGATTTTTCCATAGATAATTAGCAAGAGACCCCGGGATAGTATTTATTTCATTTACGTAAACCTTTTTATCTTTGTCATTTACTAAAAAGTCAATTCTTACGCAACCTTTAAGTGAAAACACATTGTACACCTTTAATGCGATGCCTTTAATGCGTTTCTCTAACTCCTCATCAATATTTGCTGGGATTATTCTATCACTACTGTTATTTTCCTTTTTGCCATCCATATATTTGTTTTCAAATGTCAAAAAGTCACCACCTGATTTTACCTCTTCAATACTAGACTCTTCAAAGTTAAAACTATTTCCAATTAACGCAATATTAAACTCTCTTAGGTTTTGAACCGCCTCCTCGACAATTACTTTACAATCAAATAAACTTGCAAAATCTATTCCGTTAATGGCTTTATCAACCGTATTACAATATGTAACTCCTATGCTACTCCCAAGAGAGTTTGGCTTTACTATGACTGGAAAAGATAGTTTACTTAATTTTTTCTTTAGTTTTTCAACCCCACCCTCTTTATCCTGAGAAGTAATTGTAACATACTTTACGTAGTCAATATTATTTGCCTTTAGTAATAATTTAGTCATTTCTTTGTCAAGACAAATACTACTACCTAAAACTCCGGGACTCGCATAACTAACCGAACATAAATCAAGATAGCCTTGCATTCCGCCACCTTCTCCGCTTCCGCCATGAAGTGCAAGATAGACAAAGTTAACTTTACAAATTTCCTTTAGTCTACTTCTCTTTTTTTCATAAATTTTCCCGTTTGTTAATAAAACCAATTCTTTTAGTTTTTTACTAAAGTTAGAGTCGGTATAAAAAGAGATGTCAAAAAGTCTAGGGCTAGTGTAGAATACATTTTCCTTTGACAGATAAACTGGAATAACGTTATATCTTTCTTTATCAAGCGCATTAAGTATCTGTACACCCGTAATAATTGATATGTCATGCTCGACACTTTTTCCTCCAAAAATAACTAATATGTTTTCTTTATTTTCCATATATAATCCTTTTATCTACCCTTATATATGGTTTGTTTATTAAAAAAGTGTATAAAAACCACTAGTTTTTAAATCTTTACCTAAAAGTTAGACTCCTACAAAGGTAAAAATTATTTCTAGTGGTTTTAATCTTTATGCCCTTTAATCAATTTAAAAAGTTTAATTTCAAACTATATATAATTATCTGGAAGGTCATTTTCAAAAAGAACAGAGTCTTCTTCGCGTAAAAAGTCTTTCATAAGAATTTTTGCACTATCTAAACTATCTGCTTGATATAAATTTTCCTCATTAAACTTTTCCTCATCAAGTCCCTTTTTTATCGCATCAAAGTTAAGTTTATTCACAATAACAACAATATCGGCAACCTTTGCAATTCGCTTTCCAAAGTTTTCATTTTCAACACTTGCTTGTGTGCCAAGTTCAATAATACCCGGCGTAATTACAACTTTCCTACCTGGCATTTTACTTAATACATTAAGTGCAACAATAGTTCCGTTAACACTAGCGTTATACGCATCGTCTAAAATTAGATTTTTACCAGTCTTTATAAGTTCTAACCTATGAGGAATTGGCTTTAACATACTAATACCTGTTAGTATTTCTTTATCTGTTACTCCTAGGTCTTTTGCAAGTTCTACACACAAAACAATATTTTCTACATTATGCTCGCCTATCAAGGTTGTTTTTACTTTTTCATAAACCTTATTTTTTATTATTAAGTCAAAAGTCGTCCCATTTTCGTCATAAGTAATGTTGGTTGCATTTACAACTTCATTATTTCCAACAAGTTTTTTAGTGACAAAATCACATCTATCGTATAGTTTTTTTGCTCCGCTATCAAATCCGTTAAATATTGCAATACCATCTTTTGGCAGACTTTCGATTAGTTCAAATTTTGTTTTTAAAATATTTTCTTCTGTCTTAAAACTCTCTAAGTGTTGCGTACCAACACCGGTTATAATTCCGTATTTTGGGCAAATTAAATCACAAAGTTGTTTAATATCTCCAACGTTTCTCGCACCCATTTCTGCAATTAAAATCTCATCGTCTAAATTAAGATAATTGTTTACAACTTTACTTAACCCCGGCAATGTATTAAAACTATGCGGACTCATACATACTTTATACTTTACTGACAAGATGGTGTTTAAGATATATTTTGTGCTTGTTTTACCAAAACTACCTGTTATTCCAATTTTTATCAATTTATCACATTTCTTTAACTTTTTTCTTGCCCTTGACACATGCGTGGATAAAATTATTTTTTCAAGAGGAAGCAAAATTATATGAACAAACGGAACAAATAATGGCACAAACAAAGGTACAAGGCATATTGCCCCAAACTTAAGAAAGTTGAGATACTCAGTTGAAAGCGCAGTTATTATAAAAGAAAATATCGACACAAAAACAAACATTGCCACATTTAGCCTAGTCATTCGTGTTGTATATTTTAAAGGTGTTTTCTTAGGTGCATGATAGAGGTTAACAATAAAAACAATAGTAAAGTAAAAGTAAAATATAAGACCAATGTATGAATATAATTCCTCCGTATGATATACGTCAAAAAGTGCGTTTGTAACTAAAACACAAAAAATACTTAAAAGACTTAGTAAAACCATACGACTTGCATAACTTCCCTTAGTGTCTTTCATCCATTTAAAATAACCTTTTAGTTTATATCCTGATAGTTGTATAATTTGAAAAAACTTATATGAAGCAAAACACATAAGCACGCCATTAATTACTGACAAGACGATTGCAATATATAAGTTAACATTTTGAAAAGAAAAAAATGACATTCAATCTTCCTTTTAACTAAAAAAAGTGCGTAAAACTTTAAAAAATAGTCCTGAATTTTCAAGATACGCAAAGTGAGACCCTTTTGTCTTTATGACCCCACAATCTTTTATATGCCTTTTAAAAATTTTTGTAAAGTAAAATGGCGTTTGTTTATCTTTATCTCCCCAAAAAAGCAGTACTGGGCATTTAATCTTTTTGAGCAAATGTTTCTGGTCATAGTTTACAATATTGTTAAAAGTTTTTTTCATATTTTCATTTAAAAGAACGTAATCTTCACTTCCCATATTCTTTAATGAGGCATAATCTTTAAGTTTTATTCTACATAAGAATTTACAAAACTTATATTTTATAATTTTTAATTTTGTCTTAAAACTCCTTTTTTTTATGCCTGCACATCCCGTAAGAAGCATTTTTAGTATTAAATTTTTGTTTTTACTTGCCAGTTCTAGCGAAACCCTTCCTCCAAATGAGTGAGCAACTATATAAACCTTACATACATTAACATAAACTAGCAAACATTCTATCATATTGGCATAAGTTTTAACATCCCATTCCCCTTTTGGACTGCCTGATTTTCCAAAAGGCGGAAAATCAACTAGAATAGTATTAAAGCCTTCTAATTTGTTTCTAAAAATTTCAAAACTTTTTGTACTTCCACCCCAACCATGCAAGAATAAAATTGTAGGGTTTTCTACATTTACACAAGTATATTCAAAGTAAATTTCAACATTTTTATAATTAAATATCATAAATAATAAAACATAACTAATGCGTCATTATCTTTATAGTATTTTTTTCTAATATTTGTGACTATAAAACCATTTTTTTTATAAAAAAGAGTGGCATTTATATTTAAAACGTCAACCTCGAGAGAAATAGATTTTTTTAATTTTTCTTTAGCAACTTTCTTTACAAACTTAAGCATTTTTGTGCCAACGCCTCTATTTTGAAAACTTTTTAAGACTCCAACACCCATAATGCTTAAGTCATCATCATATTCATATAGCCCAATATAGCCTATAATTTCATTATCTTTTTTTGCAACAAAGTATAGACGATTTTTATGATTTATCTCGTCTAAAAAACTTTCCTTTGTCATTTGGTCAAAACTTAAAAATACGCTTGTATGAATTTTGTACATTTCCTCAAAATCACTAAGAGACACGGCTTTATCTATACTAATCATGAGTCTCCTTTTTTAGCAACTCTTCCTCTGCCTGACTTAATGCCATATAAATAGGTTCTAAACTAAATAGATCAACAAACTCTTTATTTTTTTTCTTATTTTGAATAAATGTTACATAATCCTCATCTGTCAAAGTTATCTCTTCAAACACTTTCCCCTGAACGCTCTGTATACCATATGAAAATATTTTTTGATCTAAATTACAGATTTCTTCATTTGTCAAGACCTTAAAACTATATTTTCCTTGCACGCTTTCTCCAACATACATCTTACTTGTTGTACACTTAATGACAACTAAAAAATCACCCATAAAAGTTTTTGATATTTTATCCATTAAAAGTTCAAGCATATTAATAGAAATAATTTTTTTTGTTTTATCAACATAAGAAAAAGCCTTTACCATAGTAACTCCAAGTCTAACGCCCGTAAAAGAACCTGGACCTACAACTACGCAAAAACTTCCAATGTCGCTAAGAGTAATACTATTTTTTTTTAAGAGTTTATCAAGTTCTGGAAGAAGATGCTCTTGAAATTTTAAGTGTGCATCACCTTTGAAGCTATGAATAACATTTTTATCACTTAAAATTAGACGCAACTCTTCCCCACTTGTATCAATAATTAAATCCAGTTTGTTCATTTAAATTTCCTCTAAAATAATGTTTCTTGAATTTTTACCAAGTTTCACAATAGTAATTTTTTTATAGTGCATAGGTAAATAATTTTTTGTTTTTTCTGTCCACTCAATAAATTTAATTGAATTTTTATCGTCTAAAATTTCACTTAGTCCTATATTTTCCGCCTCAAATTCATTGTCAAGTCTGTACATATCAAAATGATAAAAATGTCCCACATCTGAAGTATACTCGTTTAAAATTGTAAAGGTTGGGCTTGTTATTTTTTCTTTTACATTAAATTCCTCCAAAATGTCTCTAACAAGCACTGTCTTACCTGCACCAAGGTCTCCGTTTAAGACAATGATATCTCCATTTTTTAGGTCTTTTACTAATCTTTTTGCTATCTTTTTAGTTGATTTAAGTGACAAACTTACAAAAGAATTTTTAACTTGTTTTATTTTAACCTCATTTGAAAAAACATAAAAGTACTTTTCAAACGCCTTAAAAATTAATGGTAGTAACAAAAATATTATTGCATTACTAAAAAAGTATTCTAAAAAACTCACAATCATTATTTTAGGTACAAAAGCATCAAAAATAAAGAAATAAAGTCCGAGTACAATTAACGTTACAAAAATTTTAAAAGCAGTAAATATAAGATTATTTTTAATCTCATACTTAATAAATCTTTGTTCAATGAAAGCAAAAAGCAAAAATGAAAACATAAAGCCTGCGTACTCAAATAGTTTTATGTGTCCTGTCAATGTAAACCACTCATTAAAAAACACGAACACTAAAACAACTGGCACAATTAAGCCAAACAAGTACCATTTATAGTCTTTTTCTTTGACTTTTACAAACCTCAGTATCACAAAAAAAATTATAGTCCCAAGCAAAAAACCAACTAGCATATCAAGTAAATAATTTTCAGCAAAATATATTTTTGAAATTGCAATAAAAATAAATAATACTATTGATAGGACAAAAACCCACCACTTTAGTTTTTTTGTGTTTTTTGCCTTATTCATAAAATAAGCTGAATATCCACCAGCATTCATTCCAGTAACACTTGGAAAAGAGCCAAAACTACTAGTAATTCTTTCAGCAAAAATACAACTATCAATCATGTATGGTCTAGGTCTCGCAAAAATATTTTTTAGTGCAAGTCCACCTATCACAAAGTTAGCACTTACTCCAAGTCCGATTTTAAACGCGTCAATTTTATTTACTACCAGAAATACAAGACTTAAAATAATCGTTAGCATTGTTAAACTACTTAAGAAAGTAAAAATCTCGGCAAGTATTGTTAAAAATTGACTAGAAATATCTTGAAAAAAAATTACTAGGTTCATTTTTTACTGTCCTTTATTTTTTTTGGTTTTAAATTTAAATCTATCCTTTTTGCCTCTTTTTCTTGTTTCTTTTTTGCTTCGTTTAACACTCTCTTTAAAGTAAAAATGTTTCCTCCCTCATTAAGCATCTTTTGAAGAGAATATCTTTCCCTTGCGTCTTTAGTAAAAATATGCAAAAAGATGTCATCAAAGTCGAAAACTACCCAATCGCTTTGTTCATAACCTTCTCTATAATAATCTTTTAAAATTTCACTTTCTTTCGCTTTTTCCTCTATATAATCTGCAACACCGCGCACATGTGCAATACTATCTGCAGACGCAATAATAAAATAATTCACGGCGTTTTTCATTTTTGTTGTGTCACAAACAACAATATCTTGCGCTTTTTTTTCATCAAGTAGCAAACAAATACTTACAACCTTTTCAGTTATTCTCATAATTTTTCCTTTACAGCAACCTATTAAATTCAATTCACCCTAACCATACTTGTTTTATTGTGTGATTAATTTTAATAGATTACAACAAATGATAACTTTTATATTTATAAAAATATGTTATAACAATTCAGTAAAAAAAACAACTAAAAAACAAGAAGTCAAGCATTGTTTAAATAAAAAAGTTTTTGGAAATAATTTAAAACATGAAAAATTATCTCAAAAACTTAAGATTTTCAAATGTAGTTGACTTTATGTTTTTTAATTTAACCTTATTCTTAATTTTTTTCGCGTGGACAAGGTTTATATTTAAAAGTGTTACTATAGCCCTAGTTCTCACCTTTTCACTACTTA
Organism: uncultured Clostridia bacterium; assembly: GCA_944381235.1. Lineage (GTDB taxonomy): Bacteria > Bacillota > Clostridia > Christensenellales > UBA1242 > UBA7862. The sequence goes on along the minus strand of CALWKI010000011.1, from coordinate 38,086 downwards.
TTGCAATTAACATAATAAAAAGCATCAGACATTACTTAAAGTCGAATAAAACCGCCTCTTTAAAAATTAAAACAAGTGATTTAGAAAATCGGATGTTAGTTTTGCTTTGCAAGAGCGAACTCGAGCAAATTGACCTCTTTACGTCATTTTATGATAAAGAAAAAATTGAATGCATCATAGAAAACCTAATCATTTTTAAAGACAGTAGCGCCATTTCAGTAAATTTTTCTCAAAAAAAGGAACCTCAAGAAAGTTTTTTAAAAACAATATATAAAGCTCGAATAAACAACATAAATAAACTTATAATTTTATGTTATGAGGGAAATAAACAAGATAAAATTTTTTTTGAAAATCTAAAAGATATTAACGTTTCTATCTATGAAAAAGAAGAGGTATATACAAAATTTTTAATAAAAAAACCTAGTTTTGAAAATTATTTCGAAGTAAAATCTGGGAGTAAAATAAAATTTAAGCAACTTCTAACTCTAAGCATTGATAAAAGTAAGGCAAAAGGATACTTTTTTTCAGGACTACTTATATTTTTTTGTAGTTTGATTGTAAGATATAACATTTATTACGTAATTATGAGTTCGATAATGTTTCTACTTGCCCTTCTTTGCGTCAGGCACAAAGAAAATCCAAATGTTACAAAAATAAAGTAATTTTACAAAAAATCGCTAAGCAAACTTAGCGACTATGATTTTCACAAGATATGAGTTTTTTTGTCTTTATTGAACTTGTATATTATAATTTTTCTTCCTATTATAGCAACCGTTTCAGTTTGAAGAACCTCTTCAAGTTTACTTGCAATTTCACGTGGCGTCTCGCCCGAATTTAAAAGTAAGGCTATTTTTACAACTTCACGTGCACGAAGAGCGTCTTCAATACTTTTTATACAACTACTGCTTAACCCTTCTTTTCCTATATGACACACCGCGTCCTCACTCACAACCAAACTTTTTAATTTTGCCCTATCTTTTGATGTTAACATTTTACTCTCCTATTCAATATACTCAAAGTCTACTTTCCCAATTCTAATTGTGTCACCATCTTTGACACCTTTTTCTTTTAATAGGTCAACTACTCCGTCATTTTTTAGCCTTTTCCAAAAATATGATAACGACTCATAGTCATTGACCACAATTCCTCTTGAAATACTTTCAATAAGTCCACCGCTTACTTCATATGTATTATTAGATATTTTCTTAATCTCAACTCCTGTCTTGTCCTTTTTATCAAGACCAAACTCCTCTACAGCAATAGGTGTGAGCGTTGGTAATTTTTCAAGTTCTTGCCAAATAGTCCTAATAAGTTCCTCTATATTCTCACGAATAACAGCCGACACACAAACAACTTTTGTATCCTTATTAAGTCTATACTTAAATTCTTCAACAACTCCGTAATCTCTAATTCTATCTATCTTATTTAAAACAACAATTTGTGGCCGAGAGGCTAATTTTTGATTAAATTTTTTCAGTTCTTCATTAATAGTTAAATAATCAAGATAAGGTTCTCTCCCATCTTCGCTTGAAATATCAATAACATGTACGAGAAGTCTTGTTCTTTCAATATGTCTTAAAAATTCATGACCTAACCCTTGTCCTTCGCTTGCCCCTTCAATAAGTCCAGGAATATCTGCAATCACAAAACTATGCTCATAGTACTTTACAACTCCAAGATTTGGAGAAAGAGTTGTAAAATGATAATTAGCAATCTTTGGCTTTGCATTTGAAACGACAGACAAAAGAGTACTTTTACCCACATTTGGATACCCGATAAGTCCAACGTCAGCAATAGTTTTAAGTTCAAGTCTCACCGCGTATTCCTTTGTTGTCTCACCTGTTTGCGAAAAGTGAGGCGCTTGACGAGTTGGAGATTTAAAAAAAGCATTGCCTTTTCCGCCATCACCACCAGCTAAAATTACATAATCTCTATCAAGATAAAACATATCCGCAATAACTTTACCCGTCTCGTCATCACGAATAATTGTACCCTGTGGAACTTTTATAATTAAATCTTCACCACTTTTGCCAATTTTATTGTTGCTACCACCATTTCCACCATTTTGTGCCCTAAAGTGTGCATGATATCTGAACCCTACGAGATTGTTAAGGTCTCTTGTTGCTCTAAAAATTATATTTCCGCCTTTTCCACCATTTCCGCCATCAGGCCCACCATTTGGAATTCCTTTTTCACGCCTAAAAGATATTGCACCTTTTCCACCATTTCCTGCCTTAATGTAAATCTTTACGTTATCAATAAACATACTTCTTCCCTCGCATCACATTATATTTTATTATAAAATTAAATTTTGCAAAATCAAAATAATTTATTTATTTTTATTAAAATATTTGCAAAAAGATTTGAATTCACAGTCTTTACAATATGGATTTCGCGACTTGCATACATACCTTCCAAATAACACAAGTAAATGATGAAAATTACCCCACTTGTCCTTATTAACCTTTTTTTGAAGTTTTAATTCGCACTCAAGAGGAGTTTTTGCCTCAACTATACCAAGCCTATTTGAAACCCGAAACACATGCGTATCTACCGCAATGGCAGGTTTTTTAAAACCAACAAACATAACTACATTCGCGGTCTTTCGCCCCACCCCACTTAGAGATATAAGATCCTCATAACTGCTTGGCACCTCACCGTTAAAACGCGTCACAAGGTCACGTGCCATTGAAATTAAATTTTTTGCCTTATTTTTGTAAAAGCCACAAGAATAAACTTCTTTTTCAAGTTCTTCAATATTTGCATTTGCTAAACTTTTTGCGTCTGGATATTTTTTAAATAAGTCTTTTGTTATCTCATTTACGCGTTTATCAGTGCATCTGGCAGACAGAATGACCGCAACAATAAGTTCAAAATTGTTTTTGTGTTCTAATTCACACTCTGCCTTGCCAAAACGCTGCAGTAACATATCATAAATCTCATTTGTATCTACTTTCATTTTTTCTTCCTATTAAAATAATCTTAGTGTTAAACTACCCCTTTAATATCAAATCTTTTATTTTGCTACTAAGTTCGCATCAAAAGCATTGTCTAACACTTCTAATTTTACTATATTTTAATATATTCGTCGTTATTAATCAAATAAATTCCCGCAAAGGTATAAAATTGCCTTCTACTTAAAATGGTCTTTGCAAGATTTAAGTCAATACTTCTTATCTTTACAGAAATACCACAGGAGACAGAAATTTTTCTCGGAGTAGAGATAATAGTCGTCATAGCACCATAAGAACTAATTAAACTTTGAAATCTCATACTTTCTGACTTTGCGCGAAATACAACAAGATAATATGACATAATTTTTCCTCTTTTTTGAAGGAGCAACCCCCTACGTAACACTATATTGTTTTTTTATAATTATTGCTAAATGATTTTAACTAAAATAGTCTTCTTTTCATATTTATATGTTATGAAACTTATCTATTTTGATAATGCCGCAACTAGCCACTATAAGCCTTTATGCGTCAAATATGCCTTTTTGAAGGCTCTTAAAATAAGTGCAAATCCAGGCAGAAGCGGTCATAAATTAAGCATAAAAAACTTAAATTTGGTATACAAAACAAGATTACAAGTTGCTAAGCACTTTAATGTTGATAACGAAAATAATGTCATTTTTACAAAAAATTGTACAGAGGCATTAAATCTCGCTTTGCAAGGCATTTGCTTAAAAAAAAGTGGAAATGTCGTAGTATCTGTCCTTGAACACAATTCAGTTTTACGACCATTAAACACTCTTGAAAAAAACAAAAAAATCACTTTGACAAAAGTTAAACCACAAAATAAAATGTTTATTACAAAAAAAGATATTGAAGAAGCAATTCGTCAAGACACTTTTCTTGTTTGTGTAGGTAGCATTTCAAATGTAACAGGAAACAAAAACGAAATTGAAGAAATAGGAAAATTTTGTAATTCAAAAGGAATCCTCTTCTTAGTCGACAATGCGCAAGGCGTCGGACACATAAAAATAGATATGAAAAAGCACCATATTAACTTTTTAACTTTTTCTGGACATAAAGGCTTTTTAACCCCGCAAGGAATTGGGGCGCTATGTATTAATTCTAACGTCATGCCTTCCCCAATTTTTCAAGGTGGAACAGGTACTGACTCAGAAAGTTTGGAACAACCAAAATACCCTCCTGAGTCACTTGAAAGCGGAACACTCGCCACCCCGCTTATCTGTTCACTTTTTGCTGGGATAAAATATAGCGAAAAAAATTTTAAAAAGCATAATAAGAGAATAACCGAACTTACTGAATATCTACAAGCTCGTTTAAAAGAAATAAAAGATATTACAATTTATTCGTCAATGACTCTATCAGGTGTTGTCAGTTTTACAATTAAAGACTATGACTCAGAAGAAATTTCCCGCTACCTTGACACAAACTATAACATTGCCGTTCGCGGAGGACTACACTGTGCAGGACTTACCCACGAGTTCTTTGGGACTCTAAAAAGCGGTATGGTAAGGGTAAGTTTGTGCCACAAAAATACCAAAAAGGAAATTGACACACTTATCAAAGCACTCAATGAGTTTATACAGTTTAAGGCGTAACTTTACCACAAAATTTATCAGTTTTTGTGCCAAAAAAAACTTATTATTTAATTAAAAACTTTTATTAATATATATAAAATTTTTAGAACAATATACAATCTTGTATAATAAGAATAAAAAACTTAAAACAAAAAATATTCAAATAAAAAAGGACTATTTCTAGTGAAATAAACTTCAAAAGTTGAACACCTTTAGAAGAATTTTTACACATAGATTTAGTCCTTTTTTGTTATTTAACTATATTTTATTATTATTTCCTTGGAAATTTAATATTTGCTTGAGCAGCGGCAAGTCTTGCAATAGGAACTCTATAAGGAGAACAAGACACATAGTCAAGTCCTGTCTTATGACAGAATTCAATACTTGAAGGATCACCACCATGTTCGCCACAAATACCCATGTGGATATCTTGTCTCGTTTCATGTCCAAGTTTAACAGCCATTTGAATAAGTTTACCAACGCCTTTTTGGTCAAGTCTTGCAAATGGGTCAGACTCATAAATCTTCTTTTCGTAGTAAGCGCCAAGGAATTTACCGGCGTCATCTCTACTAAATCCAAACGTCATCTGAGTAAGGTCGTTTGTACCAAATGAGAAGAATTCTGCTTCTTTTGCAATCTCATCTGCCAAAACTGCTGCTCTTGGTATTTCAATCATTGTTCCAACCTTATACTTTAGGTTTACCCCTGCCGTTTTAATTTCCTCGTCTGCGGTATCGCAAACTACTTTCTTAACATAAGCAAGTTCCTTCACTTCTCCTACAAGAGGAATCATAATTTCAGGGACAATGTTCCAATCTTTATGTTTTTTATTAACATTTATTGCAGCCCTAATAACAGCCTTTGTTTGCATAACAGCAATTTCAGGGAAAGTAACAGCAAGTCTACAGCCCCTATGCCCCATCATTGGGTTAAATTCGTGAAGTTCCGCAATAATTTGTTTTACCTCATCAACAGTCTTATTTTGACTCTTTGCAAGTTTTTCAATATCACTTTCAAGTGTTGGAACAAATTCGTGCAAAGGTGGGTCAAGGAATCTAATTGTAACTGGAAGCCCTTCAAGTGCCTCATACAATTTTTCAAAGTCACCTTGTTGCATTGGTTCAAGTTTGCTAAGCGCCTTTTCACGTTGCTCAACAGTGTCAGAACAAATCATTTCTCTAATAGCAGAAATCCTCTCTGGTTCAAAGAACATATGTTCAGTTCTACACAACCCAATTCCTTCTGCGCCAAAAGCCTTTGCCTGCTTTGCATCAGTTGGAGTATCCGCATTAGTTCTAACAGCAAGCGCTTTGTACTTGTTACTTAAATTCATAATTCTACCAAAGTCACCATCGCTTGTGTTTGCAGGAACAGTTTTGATTTCTTCCCCGTAAATTTTACCAGTAGAACCATCAAGAGAAATAACATCTCCCTCGTGATAAGTTTTACCGCCAAGAGTGAAACGCTTATTTTTCTCGTCCATCTTAATGTCTCCGCAACCAGAAACACAACAACTACCCATACCACGAGCAACAACAGCCGCGTGAGAAGTCATTCCTCCACGAACGGTCAAAATACCTTGTGCGTAATGCATTCCCTCAATGTCTTCTGGCGAAGTCTCAAGTCTAACAAGCACAACCTTTTCACCCTTCTTACCTCTTTCTATAGCATCGTCAGCAGTAAATACAATAGAGCCACACGCTGCCCCTGGAGAAGCCGCAAGACCCTGTCCTATAGGAGTAGCACTCTTTAGAGCCTTTGCATCAAATTGTGGATGAAGAAGAGAATCAAGACTCTTAGGATCAATTTGCATTAATGCTTCCTCTTCTGTAATCATTCCCTCATCAATTAAATCACAAGCAATTTTGATTGCCGCACGTGCTGTTCTCTTACCATTTCTTGTTTGAAGCATATAAAGTTTTCTATCTTCAATAGTAAACTCCATATCTTGCATATCTTTGTAGTGATTTTCAAGAATTTTGCAAATTTCATTGAATTTCTCGTAGACTTCTGGAATAACCTCTTGCATTTTTGCGATTGGCATTGGAGTCCTAACCCCTGCCACAACGTCTTCGCCTTGAGCGTTCATCAAAAATTCGCCCATAAGTTTCTTTTCACCTGTCGCAGGATCCCGTGTAAACGCAACACCAGTACCTGACGAGTCTCCCATATTACCAAAAACCATCATTTGTACATTAACTGCTGTACCCCAACTATATGGAATGTCATTTTGCATTCTGTAATAATTTGCTCTTGGGTTGTCCCAACTGCGGAAAACAGCCATTATTGCGCCCATAAGTTGTTCTTTAGGGTCAGTTGGAAATTCTTTTCCTATTTTTGACTTATACTCTTCTTTAAACTCTCTTGCAAGTTCTTTTAAGTCGTCAGCAGAAAGTTCTACGTCAAGTGTAACGCCTTTTCTCTCTTTCATTTTGTCGATAAGTTCTTCAAAATATTTCTTACCAACTTCCATAACGACATCACTATACATTTGAATAAATCTACGATAGCAGTCCCAAGCCCATCTAGGATTACCAGATTTTTTTGCAATAACGTCAACAACTTCCTCATTTAGTCCAAGGTTCAAAATTGTATCCATCATACCTGGCATAGAAGCCCTAGCACCACTACGAACTGACACAAGGAGTGGATTTTCTTTGTCGCCAAACTTCTTTCCGGTAATTTTCTCCATCTTGCCTATGTATTCCATAATTTGAGACTCAATCTCGCTATTAATTTTCTTCCCATCTTCATAGTACTGAGTACAAGCCTCTGTTGAAATTGTAAAACCTTGTGGAACAGGAAGACCAAGATTTGTCATTTCTGCCAAATTTGCACCTTTTCCGCCCAAGATTTCTCTCATTTTGGCATTGCCTTCGCTAAACAAATAAACATATTTTTTTGCCATTTACTTTTCTCCTAATAAAAAATTTTCACAATGAAGATTGTATAACATTGTGAAAATAAAAGCAAGAAAATTAACGTACTTTTAATTCTTTTTACTTAATTTTTTTCTTGTCTAGCGAATTTATTTTTATATCACATCTATAAGACAAATTTTTATTTAATATTTCAAGAGTGTCCCCTATTTCTTTATCCGGAAAATTAAACTCACTAAGCGCACTAAAATCATTACTAAGTAGCGTTTTTATAATCTCAATTTCTGGTCTATTTAACTTTTCGTTATATAAAAGTTTACAATTCCCGCACACTATTTCCCCACTACTTAAATTAATAAAAGTATCCGCGTCTAAAAGTTCTTTCCCACAAGTATTGCAACAAGAATTAAAACTAAAAATTACCCCTTCTTCTTTTAATACCTCAATTATAAATTTGGCAATCAAAAGTTTTGGAGATGTAGTCGTATATGCTATTTCATTGATACATTTTATTGAAGTTAATAAAAGAGAGGAGTAGTCTTGACCTTCAACGCAAATTTTGTCACAAATTTCAAGCACACTTGAAGAAAGCGCGTACTTATCATAGTCAACAACCAAATCAAAATACATATCAATCGCGTTTGCACCTGACAAAATAGGCATAATTTTACTATCAACAAGTTCGAAATCTGCAAAACAAAAGGGCTGACAAAACGCTTTAAGTTTAGACTTTGCCTTTCTTGCACCTCTTGCCTTTACTGAAATTTTGCCTTTTTCAAATGTGAGCAGCGTTAAAATTTTGTCAGACTCTTTATAATCTCGTGCTCTTAAAACTATTCCCTTTACTCTTTCGTCCATTTTTTTATAAAACCATTTATTTAAAAATGTTATTTAAAAAAACCATTTTTATTGTAACAAATTTAAAACGAGTTTAAATTGTAGAACTCTTACATCTCTCTTTCTTGGTCTTCCTCATAATCTTTGTCGTTTTTAGTTAAATTTTCTAAATCCATAAAATAATCTTCAACCTTTTGTTGGTCCGCTCCAACAATGCTTCCAAACACTCTTAGGCCTATTTTTCCTTTAAACTCTTTTCCACCTTTATAAAACAAGGCCTCGCAAACCTTTTCTAAACTCTTATTTGGTTTTTCTTCTTCCATCTTTAGTCAACCTCCTTATGTACATAAGTAGTGTGGATTTTAAGAAAAAAATTATACTCTTTACACCTCGTTTATATTATAACCTAGAATAGACAAAATGTCCAAGTTATTTTTCCAATTTGTTTTAACTTTTACAAAAATATTTAGCATTACCTTCTTTTGTACGATTTTTTGAATGGTAACTCTAGCGTTATGCCCTATTTTTTTTAACATTTCGCCATTTTTTCCAAGTATTATTCCCTTGTGACTTTGTTTTTCACAAATAATTACGGCGTCAATATTTACAATATTTTCTTCTTCCTCATAATTTTCAATTAAAACCGCAATTCCGTGAGGAATTTCATCGTTTAGTAAGTAAAGCGCCTTTTCTCGTATAATTTCTGACGCAATAAATTTTAGCGACTTATCTGTGTAATACTCTTCATTAAATAACTTATTTTCAGCGCTCGTTTCTGGTAAGAATTTTTCAATAAGTTTTATAAATTCGTCAAGGTTTTTGTGTTTAAGACTCGATAATGGAATTATTTCGCACTTGTTTTGAAGAGTTGAAAATTCAAGTAATTTTTTTGCAATTTTTTCTGTGTCTAACAAATCTGCCTTAGTTAAAACTAAAATAACTGGTATATTTTTTGACGAAAAATCTTCTATTATTCCCTTTTCAGTTTTATCAATGTCGCGCGTAATGTCATGGACAAGACAAAGCACATTTATGTCAGAGGTCGCGCCCTTTACGCTTTTTTGCATATAGTTATCAAGCCCCGAACCACTTTTATTTATCCCCGGCGTATCTACAAAAACAATTTGAGAAGACGAAGAATTATAAATGCCAAGAATATTGTTTCTTGTCGTTTGAGGTTTTGGGGAGACAATAGAAACTTTTTCTTCTATTATTGCATTGACTAAACTGCTTTTCCCCGCGTTAGGTTTACCAACAAGCGCTACTATTCCACATTTAATTTTCATATTTTTCCCTTGTTATTTTGTATTTTCTAAGGATCATTTCTTCAAGTGCACGCATAATTTTTTTATCTTCCTCGTTTTCATGGTCATATCCAAGTAAATGCAAAAAGCCGTGAACTATGAGATAGCAAAGTTCCCTTTCATACGAATGCCCGTACTCTTCGGCGTTTTTTCTTGCAACCTCCTCGCAAATTATTATGTCGCCAAGCATTAAGCACTTTGACTCCATATCTATATCGTCTTTATAATCCTTTATATTTATTTTCATAAGTGGCTTTAAATTGATTGTTGGAAAAGACAAAACATCGGTCTCCTTATCAACATTTCTTTGCTCTTTATTGAGTAACCTTATTTGCTCTTTTGATACAAAACTAATATCAACTTTAATTTTTCTTTGATTAAATTTTGAGTATTTGTTTGCAGTTTTAAGTAACTTATTTATTAGTTTTATAAAATTTTTTGACAATGCGTAATCATTAATTTCAACTTTCATATTTTGCTTCCTTTGTACTAATTTTCAATAATTATTTGCCCACTAATAGTTATAACAAGTGTCAAAGAATTTTCATCTTCTACCTCGTGGACAGATTCTTTAAATTCACCCTCTTGTTCATAACAAGATAAATTATTATACACCTCTTTTTTATTTTCTTCAATAACTTTTTGCTTTTCTGTTTCATTCACCGGTTTTTCAAGATTTATAACTACAGACGCCTCTATATATAAAGTCACGCGTGCGTGTGCAGGGGTGGATATAACTTTGTCACCAAGTAACAAACAAGGTGCAATTATAACCTCGCCCTCGCGCACTGTTTCCTGTTCTTGCACTAAAATAGAACCAGACACGAGTTCAATCTTTTGAACAATGCCATTAAAAGGAGATACAATAGGTGGATAGTCGTAGATATATTCACTATTATCTATTTTTTCATTTATGTTTACAATAAGAGTATTCCCCTTAATAACTGCTGACGCAAAACTTACGAGATTTAAGTTTTTAGTCAGGACTTGTTCAATGCTATCTAAATCATAATTATTTTTAAACTTCCCTTCCTTATAGCCGTTATTTTGAAGAACGCTTAACACTTCCTCTCTTGTTAAATTATCAAGCCCGTAAATTTCTATTTGAAAGACAAAATTTGAGCATATAAGTAAAGAACTTAGAGCAAGAATACTTACAATAAAAAGAGCAATATTTGTCCTTACAAACTTAATAAACCTTTTTAATAAAGGTAATTTTTCTTCATTAAGTTCATAATGATAAACTTTTACAAGTCTTAAAAAAGTTTTTTCATCTTTTCTTTTTATGCCTATTAAAAATAGGTTGTAATCTAGTTTGTCAAATTTTACAACCTCAATCTTATTCTTTAATAATTCCTTTAAAAACTTCTTTAGATTTAAGCCTTTTAATTTGTAAATTGTAACTTGTGTATCAAATTTCATACTCTCCCTCTTTTTTAACTCATTTCGACATTTCTTATATCTCCAACCACAAGAAGAGTATCTAAATTCATATTTTTAATGCTTAAGTTTTCACCATTAAGTTTTAAAATGCCTTTTTTTAGTTTTATTCCAATTTCATGATGTTCAACATCAATTAGCCCCGTAAAACCTTCAACATAGACCGCTCTATTGCTAAGGTTTACCACCCTAAAACCTTTATTTATAATGTCAAATGGTAAACCTGAAAGTGTTGATATTTCTTCTAAAAAACCAAACATATACAACCTCTTTATTACTATAAAATGTATATGTACTAAAAACGTTTTTTAGAATACGCTTAAAGCCTAGTAAAAAACCTTTAAAATAATATCAAAAGTATTAACATTATCAAACCACTAAATTTGTTTAAAAATTTTAAATTTCACTATATTTAAAAAATTGTTAATTCCTCAAAACAAAAAAAGATCAGCATAATGCTGACCTTTAGAATCTTAACTATTAAATTACTTTGCAGACTTTTTTGTATTTTTTGTTTCTTTAATTTCAACAACGCTAACAACTTTTCTATTGTTTTTAACCCCAAATTTAACTCTACCTTCACTTAAAGCAAAAAGTGTATAGTCTTTACCCATACCAACATTTTCTCCAGGGTAAAATTTTGTACCACGTTGTCTAATAATTATATTGCCCGCAAGTACTGCTTGTCCGTCGCTTTTCTTAACGCCAAGTCTTTTTGCCTGACTATCACGACCGTTCTTTGTAGAACCGCCACCTTTCTTGTGCGCAAACAACTGTAATAGAATAAACATCTTACTTTACCTCCAATTCTATAAAATCAGAAAAACCTTCCCTTAAATCACTTATACCACAAAGCATTGTATCTAAAATTACACTCGCGTCATGCTTTTCAGCCTCTGTCATATTTTTTGGAAGTTCAAGCGAAAGATATCCTCTCTCCTCATTTCTCTTAAAAGTGACATTAACCTTAGCTACCGTAAGTAACCCTAAAAGGGCAGTTTGCACAATGCTTGACAATGCACTACAAACAATATCTTCCCCACTCACACCATAGTTTGTATGCCCGTCACACACAACTTTTACAACTCTATTATCTTCTTTCGTCACTGTGACTTGTGTCATAATAAAACTCTACTTTTTAATTGATAAAATTTTAACTCTAGTAAAAGGTTGTCTGTGTCCTTGTTTCTTTCTTTCATTCTTCTTAGGTTTATACTTAAAAACGATAATCTTATTATCTTTCCCTTGTGCTACAACTTCTGCCTCACAAGTAACATCTTTAAGTACAGGTTTTCCCATCTTTACTTTTCCATCGTCGCTAAGAAGTAAGACATCAAAAGTTACCTTTTCGCCAATTTCTTTATCAAGTTTCTCAACATCAATTATTTCGTTTTCGCTAACCTTATACTGCTTACCGCCACTCAAAATTACTGCGTACATATTTTCCTCCTTATCCTCCAGACTCGCTAAATAAAGGTAGTTACAAGTAACATTTAGACCTTCTTTAAGCGGTTAAGAAGAATTTAACATAAAGGCAAAAAAAAGTCAATAATTATTTTGCATAATTACAAAATAACAGCACAAAATATTTGTAGGAGAAAAAAGTATGCCAAAAAGTCAAAAAGAAATAAATACAAATCTTTTGATTGCTATTTATCAAAACTTGCAAACTGCAAAGCAATCAATCAATAATGTCATAGAAAAAATTAAAGATAGTAAACTTAAAAAAGAACTCAAAAAACAATTCAAAGACTATGACAATTTCAGTGAGTCTTGTGAAGATCTTGCAAAAGTGTATGATATTGAACTTGTTGATAACAATTTTTTTAAAAAAGCAAAAATGTGGATAAATATCAATTTGTCAACCATGATGGACAAATCAAATAGAAAAATTGCAAGCCTAAATATAGTTGGCTCGACAATGGGAGTTATTGACCTTATGTCAGTACTTTCAGATAGTAAGAAGGCAAAGAAAGAACTTCAAATTTTTGGAAAAAGGGTTTTACAACTTGAAGAAAGTAATATTGAAAAACTAAAGCCATACATTTTGGTCGAGAACAATAAACCAAATTCTGACGTTACAGACCAGGCAAAAGAAATGGGTGCTTTAGAAGATACCGACGAAGACAAAAAGACAAAGTCTAGCAAGAATTCCAGTCATAAAAGTAATGAAAAAATGATACAAAAAGAAGATTAAAAACTACTTATAATACAAATAGAAAGGATAATGCAAATCCGCGCATTATCCTTTTATATTTTCTTAATTAATGTTTGTCTAACTTCTACAAGCAAGAATAATTAATGCAAGTTCGTTACTAAGCACCCTAGTATTAATATTTGATAGCAAAAGTGCCTCATTCAAGTCTAAATTGTAATGCTTTTGACTTTTTGTAAGTTTACTAAGTTTATAAAATGTAACACGTGACAAAGTCGTACTACAATCAAGGTTTTTACTATTTACCCTATCAAATTCAACAACACTTAAAAGGTCTAGATTTTTATTGGGCTTAACAAGCGTACTAAAAGATAATGTCTCGTCCATATCATTTATTTTGTATTTTAATTTTTCAAGCCTTGTAATAAATAGTTTTGCATTACAAAATGTTCCACTTAAATTAGTTACATAACTTGTATTTAGTGCAAGGTCATTTGGTTTAAATACAGGAAAATCAAATTGATCAAATAAAGGATTAATTCTTCCTTGTAAACTATTTTTATATTCCTCTAAATCCATTGTTTGAGAAATTGCAATTTGGTAATCATCATAATTTTCAATAACCAAATTTCCAGCAACGTGCACCAAATTATCATCCTCAAGCAAACATACCTCCACTAATTTATCACCTTTATACCTGCCCCAATATAAACTCTTCGACATAAAATTAAGTAAATTATTGCTTAAGATACAATCTTTGAAACTTTCTAAGGAATACTGTCTAAACTCAAGAAAAGAAGCAAAAAGTCTCTTTTTCTGGTTTTTAATTTCCTTTATAATTCTTTTTATAAAGAATTTTAAATTTTCGCCGTTTATTTCATCCTGTGCTCTAATTCTAGCTCTTTTCCCTGTCTTTTTATTAAAAATGCTGATAGTACAATCACTTTCTACTTGTAAAATAAGCGTCTTAGTAGGTAATTTTACTTCCATTACCCCATTTTTATCAAATCCATAATCGTCTACAAGTTTATCATTAAGTTGTTCAATATTTTGATTGGTACTCAAAGAAAACTCAATTAAAACTTCATCTAAAAATTTCTTTTGCTTTTTACTAAGTTCAAGTTTTTCAAGTTCTCTTACAACTTCTATTATTTCATTTCTCTTAGCAAGCGACAAAAGAGACACGAAATACCTTGTATAAACATCTTTTACACTGCTTACGCTCCATTCCTTTAAAATATCTATCATATCAATTATTAAGTCTTTGTCCCCAAAAACTGCGATGAGTCTAAGTGACCACTTGCTTCCTTGAAGCCTATTTCTATGTAATGCGACTGTATAAACAATTCGAGCAAGTTTACTAAGTATATTCGCATCAACAAACTTTAAATAACTTTTGGCAAAACCAAGTTGATTGTCAATGTCTTTTGATTTAAAAAATTCCATCACAAAAGTGAGAATTTTACCATTTATTCCTTCGTTATCTAGTCCCTCCTCATCATAGTATCTTCTAAGTCTTGCTCCAAAAAGCCTTTCTTGCACATCTGAAACATTTTTATCAACAAAGTTTAAAAAATCTTCCCTTGTGTCAAAGGGTATAAGAGACGTAAATCCGCACTCTTTTTCAAGATATAATCTTATTTTAGCGTCAGAAACATTTTGATAAAGAAACTTTAGCCTATCATAAACCCTTCTATCTTCCTTAATTAAAACAAGCATTTGGACAGCCCTAAATTTTACTTGCTCATCTTCACTTTGTAGCAATTCTTCAATTACATTAAACCCGTCTTGTTTATTTTTTATAAGTATTTTTTTAATAATTATAGAATTAGTAAATTCACCATTTGCGTATTCAGTAAGTAACATCTTAATAGTCTTTACGTTACCAGCATTTGAGAGTGCGTCAAGTCCCACACTACTCCCATTTGATAAAATGGAAGAAATAAACTCATCGTCATCATCTCCGTCTTTTAGATAAATCTCAAGATACTCTTTTAAAGGCTCTTTATAAATAAACATACGACTGTTTGTGTCGCTATTTAGTATCGCAAGATAAAATGGTGTTGTAAGACCCCTAGAAATATCACAAAACAATGATATTTCTACAAACCTATCAAAATATCTTTCATCAATATTGTAATCTTTTTTATGACTATGGTATTTTACGTCTCCAATTTCAGGCACAAAAATTCTACTTATAAAACTGCAAAGCGCCTCGTATGAATTTGACTTTAGAAGTAACTCTACAAATTTTTTTAACAAAGATTTATAGTCATTAAGTTGCAAAATAGCTTCACCATAATCTGCAACCTCAGAGTAATCTAGAGGCTGAAATTTAATATATGATAAAGTCTCTCTTTCAAGTTCTTCTGCATTTCCAAGGTCAAGCAAAAAACTATTTACCATTTTTTCTGACAAGTCAGGAGGTAAAAAACTATCAAAAAACTCAAAAGTGTACTTTTTAAAATCAGTATAATTTCTTACATACTTCATATTACTTTCCTCGTAAAATCATTGTACAGGATAAATTAAATTTTGTTAAGTAAAATTAAAGTTGTTTTTAAAATTTCCCCAAAATTATACTAAAAAGTGCCCTTATTTTAATTTATGACATCTTTAAAGGTCATCGACGCAGGATGATGCTCAAGCATTGTAATGTACTCGTTTTCACTAATAATTTTTACTAATTGCTCGTTTTTATCAAAAACATACAAATTAATATAGGAAAAATTATCAATATATCTACATGCCTTATATAACCTTTCTTCATCTTCCACTCGTAAATTTTTAATTTTAACTATTTTTTTATTTTTTTTCATACTCGAAAAATTTATAAAACTATACTTATCTTCTTCGTTTTTATTTGACAACCCTGACAAAACACAAAAAATTACAAATAAATAAGTTAAATTAGGTTTGATAAATAACGACAAAATAAATATTATAAATAACAAAATTGCAAGAACAATATTAATAATCTTACAACACTTTATTGCTTCCTTTTCGCTACTTTTTAGTCTAAAAAGTCCTCTAAAAATTCTTCCACCATCAAGTGGAAACGCGGGCAAAAGATTAAAGACACAAGTAATAAAATTAGCATATCCAAAAAGATAGGAATAATTATATGTTGATGGAAAAAGCCACCAGAGAGTAAAAGAACATAGACACAAAATGAGGTTACACATAGGTCCTGCAACTGCAATTTTTATTTCGTCCGCCGCGTCCATTTTGCATTCGTTTAGATTAAGACTAATGCCAAAGGGTATAAGTTTAATGTGCCTTATATTATACCCCAGTTTTCTAGCAACAAAAGCGTGTGATAATTCATGAAGAAAAATAACCAAAAGGTAATTTATAAATAAAAAGCCTTGTCCAAAGTATATTAGAAGGCAAGCAAAAATAATGAAGGTTATGTGGACTTTTATTTTTAATCTTTCCATTCTATTTCGCTAGTCTTCACAATATCGTTATTTTTGTGCAAATAAATTCTTAGAGTTCTATCACTTGAGACTATACCTATTGCGTTTTTTGCACCTACCTTATCTCCAGTGGTCACACCTACAGTACTAAGCCCCACATACCTTGAGACATAACCTTCAAAATGCTCAATTTCAATATACTTTTCGTTGTTTGTTGTGTATCCAACTGCTCTAACCACCCCGTTTGAAATTGAGGAAATTACCCCGTCATAGCTATAACTTAAAAATTCATCACTACTTGATAAGTTTTCTTGGCTTGTAGGTTTATAAAACTCTGCCTTATTTGTCTCATCGTTAAAATGCATACCAAAAAAATATGAGACAAATGAAACTTCACTTCCATCGTCAAAAAGGTCAGTTGTAGGAGTAAAACTAGTAGCAATAGATTTTAAATTATCCATAATCATATTGCCTGTATTAGTCGGCAATTTGTCGCAAATAAACAAAAATAAAAATATTAAGGCAATAATTACGATTGTAAGATATTTTTTAAAAAAAGACCCAACTTTTCTAAAAAAACTTTTCATATAAAAAATGTATGTGATAAATCCTAAAAAAATGATTTATACACTCAAAAAATTCATTTTTTTAAGTCTTTGGGATAGAACTCTTACTTCAAAATGATATTTATTATCCTCTCCAACAAAATAGAGTATTTCTACATCTTCCAAATTTGTCACAAAATAATTAGAAAAAACTGAGTAAACATCACTTTTAATAAGTGTCAAAAGTGGACGAGAAATGTTTTCTTTATCTTGTTTTAAAATATCTTTTATTCTTATCATTGTTTTTTTATCAAGTTTCATACCTTTCTCCTTATCGCTCTTTTTATAAAACCAAAAAATCCCTTATACTTTTCTGTACAGTCATAAATTTTATTACTTTCGCCAAGAATGTTTTTAGCAAGCATACTAAACGCGGTATAAGACTCACATCCCTTATTTACCGTTCTACCAATAGATAAAAATGTTGTAATGTTATCATCTTCTGGTATAATTCCAGATAGCCTTGTTTCAAGTATCTCAGAAATTTTTTTACTATCAAGCATCTCTTTATCAAGCACCATATCTCCTCTTACCCTATTCACAACAAGCGAAACGTCGTGGATATTAAAACTACTAAGTAACATAAGTACTTTGTCGGCATCTCTTAAACTCGACACATGAGGAGTAACAACAACAATGGCCTCTTCTGCCCCATATACAGCACGTTTAAAAGGTTCATCAATCCCTGCAGGGCAGTCAATTAAAATAAAATCAAAATAGTCACTAAGTGCGTCGATAACTTTTTTAACATTTTCTGCGGTCACCTCTGACTTATTATAGGAATGGGCTGAGGGCATAATATAAAGATTTGGATAGTTGACATCTTGTACTAAGGCTTGTTTTACCCGGCACTTACCCTCTATTGCGTCAACTATATCATAAACAATTTTGTTTTCTATACCCGTTACAACATCAAGGTTGTTTAGCCCAATGTCGACATCAACTAAAACTACTCTTTTATTAAGTCTTGCGAGTGCAACTCCAAGATTTGCACAAATTGTCGTTTTGCCGACTCCCCCTTTTCCGCTTGTAAGAACAATTTTTCTTGCCATACTTTCCCTCTACACATACTTATGCTACATAAAAAAGAAAAAAAGTAAAATATAAAAACATTCTACTTTTTTCCTTTTGACAAAATTAGTCATAAATTTTAATTTTCCTCAACTATTTGTTGTAGTAAATTATAATTGCTAAAAAGTTTCTCTCCTCCAAAAACTGCACAAACCTCTGGATTGTCAAGCACAAAGACTGACATATTTAAAATTTTCTTAAAAAATTTCTCAAGTCCTGTAATCTGAGAACCACCACCATACACAATAATCCCTTCATTTTTTATGTCTTCTGCGGTTTCGCTACTACACTCGTTAAAAAACGCTTGAATAACCTGAACAATCTTAAAATAGTTTTCATAAATAGGTTTTAAAAGGTCTTTTGCTGAAATTATTGCTGATATTTGAGAATTAACCGTCTCATCTTGTACAAAAACCTCCATACTACTCTTGTCAGTCTCGTATAAACTTCCTATCTCCCGCTTTACTTTTTGAGCCATACTTTGACTTAAAGTGCACCCTCTTGTCTTTTGTAAGTGGTCAATAATAGAATTGTCAATTAAATTTCCTCCAACATTTATTGAACATGCAGAAAGGATTTTACCATTTACGATTGACGCGATCTCTGTTTTACCAGCCCCAATGTTAACAAGCATACATACTTTATTAAAACTAAAATATGGGGTGTCAACAAGACTTGCACATACTTCGTTATATACAAAATCGATTTTCGCAAAACCTATTGAATAAAAAACCTTTTTATAATCTTCATATTCTTCTTCTCTAAGCCCTACAGGCAAGCAGACAATAATTTTAATTGCTGGCTTAATAAGTTTATATGGCGCAACTTTGGACAAAAAATAGGTTAAAATCTTTTTAGTTATATCTATATTTTTAATTACGCCCTCAACAACAGACCTAACCACAACCTCGTCGTCTGTGGTCTTACCTATCATACGCTCCGCCTCAAAGCCAATTTTTGTGACCTTAGAAATTTTTGTCCCAGTCTCAATAATTGCAAGTGTTGGCTCCCTAAGTACTATGCCTACATTTTTTTTGTAAATTGTAGTATAATTACTTCCTAAATCAATACAAAGTTCATAAAGTGCCATTTTTAACCCTCTATTTTTTAAATTATAACAAAAATTTTAACATAAAAAAAGCAAAATAACATAACTTGTAGATAAATTTGTTTTAGTTTTTAAAACTTAGATAAAAAGCGTAAAAAAAAGAATACCTTTTTCATAGGTATCCTTTTCTAAACTAAACTATAAAACTTCAAGAGATTTTTTATACACCTTTTTAAAATCTTGTGCAGATTTAAGCGCTTCTTTAATCTCAATGTCCGCTTCCATAGTTATAATCGTTTTCATAATGACAGAGTCTCCTAAAATGTCGCAACTAACATCTTGCACAACACCTCTCTCAGTCTTATCAAGAGCCTCTGCAAGCCTTACAATAATTGCTAGTTTTCTCATCGCCTCAAGATCCTCATCAAGAAGTAAGTCCTTATATTTTATCCATTCGGCAAGGCTAAAATCATTTAAATTTTGACTAGCGCTTACAAAGGACGCAAGAACTATTTCTCTATGTGTCGCACCCAAAATATCTGAATTTAAGATTATGTTAAAACTATTTCTTTCGTGATTATAAAAACTAATCCTTTTACCACTATCATGCAAAACAGATGCAATTCTTAGCACCTTTACATAATTTCTTGGCAGTTTATGCAAAACCTTTAATTGTCTAAATAAAATTAAGGCAAGGTTACCAACTTGTTTTGCGTTATTACTACACTCTTCGTCGTAGTATGCTTCGATATTATCAAGACTAAAACCTAAAATATCTGATACTGGCTTATCCCCATTAACAGATTCAATGTTTGAATAAATAAACCCTTCCTTCATACCTCTTGTAGATAATACACAACTTCTATGGCCCAAACATTCAAAAAGTGCCTTAATCATACTAAGCCCGCTTGCAAACACGTCTGCACGGTCATTTGATACACCTTTAATTTTTTTAGTTTTGTCTATTTCTAAAGGTTTAATCAAGTCATAAACTTTTTCGTATTCCTCATAACTTAACTCATAATTATGAGGTAAATCAACTGGATATTTTCTTAACTTTCTTGATAGTGCGCCAACATTGAAAAAAGCATTGCCCGTTCCAATAAAAGAATACTCTTCGTCAACCTCTTTTAACCATTCGACTTCACCAAGAATTCTACTAAACTTTTCCCTCATAAGTTCAAGGGCCTTTTCAGTATTTTTCTCCTCTTCCATAATCTTTGCAATTTCAAAAGTGCCTATTGGCAAAATTGACTGATTTAAAATATTCCTTCTATTATATTGAACAAGCCTAACTGTGTCCCCCGTAATATTTACAATTACACCTTTTGGCAAGTCAAGAGAGTTTACCACACCCGTATATAAAGAAGTAATCTCAGTATTTTCGTCTAAAATATTTATCTTAAAACCAACGCTATTATACACTTCGTCAATAAAACTGCGATAGTTTTTTAAATTTTTAATACTTTCAGTAGTGTAAATTATAATGTTTGACACCCTTTTCATTTGACAAAGCACTTTGTAGGTTTTAAGAATTGAAATGGCCTCGTTACTCTTACTAGACCTTAGCATCCCTTCCCCGTCAAAGTCTTCGATTAATTTTACTTGCTCAGTCATCGAATAGGTCACTGTAAAATTGCCAGTTTTCGTATAATCGGCAATAATTAAATCAATTTTGCTACTACTTAAATCTATAATTGCTAACTTTTCCAAATTACTCTCCCCGCTAAAAACCGCGTCACAAATATTATTAGTCTTCTATCTTAATTGCCTCGACTGGACAAATACCCTCACATGTGTGACATTTTATACATTTTTCCTTGTCAATTTGAGATTTTCCATCAACAATCGTAATAGCGCCCACTGGACATACCCCCTCGCAAGCACCACATCCGATACATTTTTCCTTATCAACCATTTTATGCCTCCTAAAATACAACACTAATAGTACACGATTTTTTAGAAAATGTAAAGAATTTTTTATTTGCTTTTATATTTGACAATAAAGGAAATTAATTCTACTATTCCAACAATAGTTAAGAAAACCCCAAAAATAATTTTAAGTACCGTGTTATCAATATCCTTAACAATAAGAGCAGAAAAGGTTGTGGTCACAAGTCCAATAATTGAGAAAGCGAGAGCTGGAAACACTTTCGTAAGCCCATTTTTGATATTAAAATAAAGCACAAAAAAAGACATAATGACAAACGAAAAAATATTTATAAGTTGTGCGTTTTTTTGCATAATACCAACAATGCTTAGAAGAGGTATAAGGACTGTCCCGCCACCAAGTCCCATACTTCCAAGTATTCCAGATAATAAACCAATTAAAATTAGAATAAAAAACATCTCTCTTTTTCCTTTCTTAAAATTTAAAAAAAGCACTTTAAGGCACATAAAAAAAGCACGACAATATATAAGATATTTATAATTTTGTTGCTAAATTTCTTTAATAACAACACTCCAATTCCACCGCCAATCAACGTACCAATGGTCACAAAAATAAGTTCACTTAAATCAAATTGAAGAGTGGACAGATAGACAATTAGGGTCGGAATGCTAATAATTGCCATAACAAGAACAGCCGTCGCATGCGCTTCCTTGTCCTCCATTTTAAGTAGTTTTTTTAAAACTGGAATACAAAGAACTCCCCCTCCCCCACCAAATAGTCCGTTAATAAGTCCAATTATTCCTGATAAAACAAAAAAAATAATGTATTTATATCTTTCCTTCATAACTTTATTATGTTCTTTTTTACATTAACTATTTTAAAAATAGGTTAAACTTAAAATAAGATATAATTTTTATAAATACTAGAGGCTTGCACTTTAGCAACAAGATGTCATCACAAAAAACTTTTTTCGTTTTAAATTTTTGACAATATTAAATAATTTTTTTACGTAATATGTATAATTTAAAACTTAATAGAATAAATAGGTCAATTTAAGGCAAAAATTAATTGCAATTTAATTGCTTTTATTATATAATGCTGTAGTTGTGATTGACGCGTAGTCAATACCTGTGAAAATATTTTTTAAAGGATATAAAATGAAGACATTATCAAATAGTACTAAGAAAATAATTGTGGCACTACTTCTTATCGTTTCAGTTGCGTTTTTTGGGAATATCTCTACTTTTGCAAGCCTTTTAAGCGCTAGGGAGTATTATTATCATGAAGAAAGTGAAATTTCTATTGAAAACGGGGATTTTACGTCCTATACAAGAGGAAACGAAACTGGTACACCTTTTATTCTAGACGAAGATGACGGGTGGACGGTCACTAGTGACGCAAGTGTAGTTAAAGGCGTCATTAATGTTGACGAAGAGACTTTTAGAGAAAATGATAACTATGGGCTTACAGAAATCCCTGGTAGAGCGAGTGAAATAGATAGCGACTCTGACTACTATGTTTTGATGTTTGGGTCAAGACTTTCTTCTCGCGCACGTGCAGTAAGTAGTGATGTAACCATTAAAAGTGCGACATACTACGAATTATCTGTTTACGCAAGATCCATAGGCTCTGGGCTTGCGTCAATAAATGCACAAATTGGAAATGAAAGTGCTACATTTAACGACTTATCAAATCAAGGTTGGAGGAAATATTATATACTTATTGCAACTGACGATGTGAGTTCTGCAACACTTAGGCTTACCCTTGGTTATTCAGGAAGCAACAGCCAAACAATGAACGCTGTTCTTTTTGATAATGTAGAAATTCACGAAATTTCAAATGCTGATTTTTATGAAACACAAACAAGCACCAATCTATTAAAAGTTGATTTAAGAGAAGAAAGATCAACTGCTACAAGTTTTACAAATTCAAATTTTGAAGAAGGTTCACTAAGCGGTTTCACCACCTCATCAAGTGATAGTATAGGAGTTTACTCAACTGAAGAAATTAGTAGTAAAATACACTCAAATTTTAGCGATTTAGACGAAACAAATCCTGCAAGAACTTTTGTAAATGGTAATAGTTATTCCCTTTTGTTTATTAATAAAGATGATAATTCAACTTCCACGATTGAAACAAGTTCTGATAACTTTATCACAATTCCTCAACATTCATACTATAAATTAACCTTACTTATTAAGACTGGAAATTTATCTGGTGATGGGCTTACAATCGCATTAGTTCCTGACAATGGCGAATTAGAAGAAAGTGACGCCATGTATCTTGACGAAGTAAGTCAAACCAACCAAACATCTTCTTCTGGACTTGATAGTTATAACGGGTTTGCGTTAGTTACCTTTTATGTTAAGGGCGGAATTGATAGTGAAAGCAGATTTGGTATGAGAATTTCTTTGGGTGAAGGTTCTGGCTGGGCGATAGTTGACGACATTGTTTTAACCCCAATTTCATCAAGTGAATATTCTTCAACTAACGCACTAGATTTTTCAAGTACTTATACTAACACCTCAGATATTTTAAACGGAGATTTTAATCTTAGTGAAAATGAAAGTTACAACTTAACTTACCCACTAAAGCCTGAAGATTGGACTTTTACATCGGGAAATACTGGTGACCAAGGTGGAATTATTAGGGTCGATGACGAGTATTTTAGTATTGACGCATCAAATTTTGGCAATCCTACTAACCCTGGCTATAATGACGCATATTACACTTATGGCGCCACAAACGAAAATGTACTTATGGTACGTACAACAAGTAGTAATGCATCATATTTTACAACTGAAAACACAACTGCAATAAGTGCAACAACTCTTGATAGTGAAGGCAAAATTTCTAAGGTTTTTGTTGGAGTAAAAACTCTTGGTAATGCAACTGCATTCATTAGAATTGTTGACGAAAATAATAATATAATTGCTAGTTTTGAAAATATAAATACAAATAATAAATGGGAAATGAGATACATCTATATAAATAATGGCGTTAGTTCCCTCAATTTCTCGGTAATAGTTGGGACAAATGGGACAACTTCTTCAAGTGCTAGCAATGGAAATTATGCGTTCTTTGATACCATTTCTATGGAAGATGCGGCAGACGACATTACTATTGCAGAAATGACTAGTGCAAACTCTTTATATGTTGACTTTTTAAATAATACTTTTACTTCTTCAACAAACTTTAGTGGATATGAGTCATCAGATGAAAATTATAATTTTAGATCAGTAAATACTGTTCAAACAAGGCTTGATGCACGAGACAATTATGTTTTACAAGTAGAAAGTAATGACGAATATCAAACAATTATATCAGACTATACCTATTCCCTAACAAGTGGTAGTTACTATGAAATATCTGTATGGATAAAAACTAACATTGACACAAATCTTACAACTACTGGTGGTGCCCACTTTGAACTTGTCAATATTGACGAAGAAGGAAATGTTTTAACTGACGAAGAAAACGAAAATGAAAACAAATTTATAAATATTGTCGCTGAAAGCAATAATGAAAACAATGGTTGGGTTAAATATTCAATGTATGTTTTGGCACATGACGATGTTGATGTAAAAATTTTATTAGGACTTGGTTTGGCTGACACTCCTGCATATGGAAGGGCGTATTTTGATGATTTAACAGTTCAAGAAATTTCAGAGGAGACATACGCTTCCCAATCTGCTAATGCAAATACTATTGTATCTGACGTTATTGAAATAACTCCAAGTGAAGAGGATGAAGGAGATGGAAGTGGTGTGTCTACCCCAATAAATGTTTGGATACTTGTATCTTCTATTCTACTTGTTGTCGCCTTACTTCTCGCTATTGCTGGTTTCTTAATTAGAAGAATTCCTAAAAATAAAACTATTGTTAAATCTACTCCAACTGAGTATAGTAAAAAAGCAAGCGACGTAGACGAGGCTTCAATTAAAACAAGACTTAAGTTACAACGAGAAGAAAATCTAAGTAATCTTAAAACTGAACTTGAAAAATTACAAAAAGAATATGATGAATTAAAGAATGAGTATGAAAAGCAGATTGCTGAAACCGACGACGTTGACAAAAATATCTATAAAGAATATACCAAAAAAGCAAATAAGTTAATGGATAGAATTGAATATTTAAGTTCTGCTGTCGTTTATCTAGAAGATGAGGAAAATGTTCATGCTGAAGAAAGACGTGAGATTGCAAAAGAAGTACAACTTGCAAAAGAAAATAGTAAAAAGTTAAATGAAACAAACGATACTCAAAACGAGCATAAAGACAAAAGTAATAAGGATAAAAAGTAATAAAGATTAGTAATAAAAAAATACGGAGAACAACTTTCTTCGTATTTTTTTATAAAAACAAATTGTAAATCTCTCTATAAAACTAAAAACTCTATTTACAAAATTAACAATTAATTATTAAAACCTAAGTTTAAAATAAAAATGCACCTCAAAGTAAATTGCCTTTGAAGGTGCATCTCAAATTTCACATTTAATATTAAATTAGGTTTAAAACCTTGTCTTTCCTTGTTTGTAAAAACTATAACTAATTAGTATTAATTTCGCTTTTGGCTATTAAATGCTTTCTATTTTTTATCTTCAACTGTCTCTTTCTTATCAATAAACTTAAAGTAACTTCTTCTTCTCTTATGTTGAATATAATCAAAAGCGTCCCACTGACTTTGAACCTTAGTATTATATTCTAACATTAAGTTTGTCTCTGCGTATTCAATTCCGTGACTAATCATACCTTTTATAAGATAAGATAAAATCATTGCATTTATACCCTTATTCTGATATTCAGGTCTAATTGCAATAAGCCCTAGGTCAATACTATTAGGTGTCTTAATTTGTTTTAAAATCCTAAATATTCCAAATGGTAAAAGTTTTCCCTTACTTTTATTTACGGATTCTGACAAAGACGGAAAAGCAAGCCCAAAGGCGATTAACTTGTCCTCTTCATTTGTAACGCCCACAATGAAATCTTTGTTTAGAATTAGGCTAAACTGAGATATAACCGCGTCTTTCATTTTATCTGTAAATGGAACAACACCATATAATTTTGAATAAGCGGCATCAAGAGTTTCAAAAAAGTCATTTTTATATTTTTTTATAAAACTCTTCAGACTTGTAGGCACAACGAGATTTAATTTATACCTTTTTGACGCAATTTTTGCTATTCTTTCTATTCTTTCGTTTGTTTCTTTTGGAGTAAAAAGTCTAAATTCCACCCAGTCAACCTCTTTTTGAAAACCATAATTTTCTATTAAATCTGCGTAATAGGGGAAATTATATTGTTCCTCAAACGTGGACATTTGGTCAAAACCTTCAATAAGAAGCCCTTCCCTATCAAGATCATTATATCCCATAGGTCCATGGATAATTTCCATACCCTCTTCTCTCGCCCAGTTTTCAACCGAACTAAATAAGGCAGATGACACGTCGGTATCGTTAATGCAGTCAAACCTTGAAAATCTTACTCTCTTTTGATTTGATTTTTCGTTGTATGCCTTTTGAATAATACCAGCAATTCTACCAACAAGTTCTCCGTCTTTATAGGCAAGAAAACATTTTGTTAGGCAATCATCAAAGGACTCATTTTTCTTTGAGTCAAACTTATTAATTTCGTCAATCGTTAAAAAGGGGACAAAGTGAGGATTTCCTTTATATAACTTGTGTGGAAATTCTACAAACTTTTTAATATCATTTTTAGTTATTACTTCTTTTATCTCAATCATTGCAGTATGTACACTCCAAGATAAAGTATATAATTTTTTTTAAAAAAAAGCAACTATATGTATAATTGTTGCCCAATAAAAATTTTATCTATGTTATTAGTCTTCTTAATATACTCCTCGTCTACCCCATATCTTCCTGCAATGGAACGTAAACTTTCAAGGGGGCGCACAATATGCAAGGTTTTATCTATCTCTTTTAGAATAATAATATCTCCCCTTTCTAAAGTTTCTTTTTCAAAAATGATTTGCTCTTTACGTAAATGATTTATTTTTGCAAAATCGTCTATAGTGGTTTGCTTCTTAATAAAGACTACTTCATACGAGAAAAATTTATCTAATTTGCTAATTTTTTTCATAAAAACCTCTTTTTTTGGAATTGTTGTACCAGTATATCAATAAATATATATTAAATTAATTAGGAGAAAAACACTTGAAAAATTTATTTAAAGCATTGGCTGTACTGGCTTCCTTTTCAATCCTGACACGTCTACTTGGGTTTGTGTTTAGAATATTTCTTTCTCGTCTTGTTGGCGCAGAAGGTCTTGGCGTATATCAAATATCGTTTTCTGTATTTATGGTGCTTGAAACATTTATATCAAGCGGTCTGCCACTTGTTGTCAGTAAAAACACTTCAGTTTTTAGTACTAAAAATGACAAAAAAGGTGAATTTGGCATTGTTACCTCCGCGTTAATTGTTGGCATAATTATCTCAATCATAATATGTCTAATAGTCCTTTTATTTAGAAATGTATTTTCTTTACTATTTACTGACGAAAGATGTTTGCTTATTCTTTTCATTCTACTTCCCACTCTTGTATTTTCTAGTGTGTACTCTATTATCAGAGGCAATTTGTGGGGACATAAAAAATACTTTCTCGTATCTGCAACCGAATTTACCGAACAAGTTATTAGAACCTTTTTAACTATTTTATTCCTTGGAGTCCTATCTTTTACGCTAGAAAAAGTATTTTTGGCAAGTATTGCCTATGTAATTTCATGCGTTATTTCTAGCATTATTGTTTTAGTCATTTATTTAAAACTTGGAGGAAAGTTTTCTAACCCTAAACCCTATTTTAAACCAGTCGTCAAATCATCTTTACCTATAACTATTGTGAGAGTTGTATCAAGCCTTCTTATGCCGATAATTTCTGTCATAATTCCTATAAAACTTGTAAGCCTTGGATACACAAGCGACCAAGCGCTTAGTATGCTAGGAATTGCCCTTGGTATGACCTTTCCTCTATTATATGTTCCATCTACTCTTATAAGTTCTTTATCAATGACAATTATTCCAGACCTGTCATCTGCTGTTTGCACCCAAAAATTCATAGAAATAAAGAAAAGAATACACTTTTCAATTAAATTTGCAATTTTTGTTTCATTTATCTTTATTCCATTGTATTTTTCACTAGGAACGCCAATCGGACAATTTTTTTATAACAACTCTGAAAGCGGATATTTTCTAACTAGTAGTTGCTTTTTGATCATACCTATTTGTGTAAGTGGTATTACAACCTCTTGTCTTAACGCATTAAACTTAGAGGTAAAAGGGTTCGTAAACTACTTAATAGGTGCAATTTTACTCCTTTTCTCTATTTTGTTCCTAACAAACTTTTTAGGCATTCTTTCTCTTGTATACGGTATGATAACGTGCCTAGGAGGCGCAAGTTTTTTAAATATCTTAATGCTAAATAAAAAGTTAAAAGACAACTTCTTTAATTTTAAATATTTAATTTTTGCCTTTATTTGCGCCGTTCCCTCAATGCTCATGTCAAAATGGACATTTAATATATTGTCTAATTTTATGCCTTTGTTTTTTAATTTGACTTTATCTTGTATCGTCGGCACGATATTCTATCTTGTATTTGGTCTTATTTTTAATCTATACAATTTTTCATTTTTTGATTTTAAAAAGATGTTTTCAAAAAGAAACACAAAATTACAGAAAAAAGAAAAATAACTATGCATAATACTAAATTTTAATCAAAAACTATTTGTATGATAACATTAGTTTTGCGTTCTATAATTATATATTGTATTGTACTTGTTGCCGTGAGATTAATGGGCAAAAGACAAATTGGCGATATGCAACCTTTTGAACTTGTAGTCACCTTTATTATTGCAGACCTTGCGTGTATTCCTATGTCTGATGTCTCAATCCCTATTGTTTTTGGTATTATTCCTCTACTCACACTTGTTGTTTTACACCATATACTTTCTTTAATAAATAGAAAAAGCATAATTTTTAGAAAGATATTAAATGGAAAACCGATTATAGTTATAGACAAACAAGGAATAAATTATAAAGCGTTAAAAAAATTAAATATGACTTTAAATGACCTAACTGAAGGCTTAAGAGCGTCACAATGTTTTAACCTTCAAGATGTTGCCTACGCAATAGTTGAGACAAACGGAAACATAAGCGTATTACTAAAAAGTTCTATAAGCCCAATAAGTTGTCAAGATATGAAAATAAAAAAAGACGAAATTAGCCTAAACGTCATACTTGTTAATGATGGAAAACTTGTTAAAGACAACTTAATAAACCTAAATTTAACAAGTGAATTTATTGACAAAATCATTGCAAAAGAAAACACAAAAAGTATCAATGATGTTTTAATTTTAACAGTAAATGAAAATGGTGAAATTTACTATCAAGAAAAAAATAAAGAAGCAAAAGTATTACAAGAAAAGGTGAACCTATGAAGAGAAATATAATTATTTTGGTTATTATACTACTTATCGTCGCTGTTTGCATTATTGAGGAATTGGTTTTAGCTAACATTAACCGTGATCTAAAAAATTACACACAATTATTATCAAGTAGCATAACGGAAAATTCTAACGACTTATCAACACTAGACGTAGAAGAAAGATACAACGATTTAAAGGATTTTTGGAAAGATTCAAAAAGAAAATTATGCTATCTAACAAATTACGAAAAAATACGTATTATGGATGAAAGCATAGTAAAACTTGGAGCATCTCTTAAGAATAACGATGAGTCTTTGACTATTGAAAACCTTGCCATAATTGAGGCATTTGGTGAATTTACTTACTACTTTATGGGATTTAATATAAATAATCTATTTTAAATGGTTAAAAAAAATATAATATATTAAATTTTTAAATTAAACTCTCATATATAAAAAAACTAGCCATATTTGGCTAGCCTCTTAAATAAACAAATAATATAATAAGCATTTCTATTCCAAACACAAAGAGTAAGGCATAAAATAGTTTTGATTTAAAAATTCTTTTAAATATGTTTTGTCTTGACCTATTTATTTTTGCACTTTTAAAATGTTTACGCGACTCTTCTTGTTCAACATTGACACCTTTATAGACATTACTATAATTGGTTTTGTTAGTTGTATTATTTGTATTATTCGTGGTGTATGAAAATTTGCTAGTTATTCCTTGAGAAATATCATAATCTTGTCTTTTTATAGGATCCTTTAAAACGCTATATGCTTCTGTAAGCATCGCTGTATAATCCTCAGCATACTTCTTATCACCTGAATAGATATCTGGGTGATATTTTGATATAAGTTCAATATAGGCGTCTTTTATTTGATTTTGAGATGCACTAGGACGCACTCTTAAAATATCATAATAAGTCTTCATCTTTTTTAATTATACAAAATTTCAAATAAAATAGCAATAATTTAGTAATTAAATTTAATGTTTTAGTTATAGATTAGTTTTTAACTTACTAAGTTAATAAATAATTTAGGTTCTTGTGCTGTAAAAATAAGACAAAGAAAAATATTCGTCTCTGTCTTACTTTAACCATTTTTTAAAAAGAGTTATAAAATTAAGGTCTTCTACTTAATGTTTAACATTTTCTTAAGGAACATACCCGTTTTACTTTCTTTTACGCGGGCGACCTCTTCTGGAGTCCCTTTTGCGACAACTTCTCCTCCCCTATCTCCGCCATTTGGCCCAAGGTCAATGATGTAATCTGCAACCTTAATAACATCTAAGTTATGTTCAATCACAACAACGGTATTGTTTTTGCTTACAAGTTTCTTTAGAATTTTTACTAAATTATTTATGTCATATGAATGAAGCCCTGTTGTTGGTTCATCAAGAATATAAAGCGTTCTACCAGTATCTCTTTTACATAATTCACTCGCAAGTTTCACCCTTTGCGCCTCTCCTCCGCTAAGAGTAGTCGCACTTTGCCCTAGTTTAATGTAACTAAGCCCAACATCATACAAACATTGTACTTTATTTTTTATAACAGGAATACTATCAAAAAATTCAAGTGCTTCTTCAACCGTCATATTTAATACGTCACTAATACTTTTACCCTTATATTTAACTTGTAAAGTTTCTTTATTATATCTCTTCCCTTTGCAATCTGGACAAGGAACATAAACGTCAGGCAAGAAATACATTTCTATTTTCTTTTCGCCGTCTCCTTCACAAGTCTCACACCTTCCTCCTTTTACGTTAAAACTAAATCTACCACTAGTATAACCTCTTTCCTTTGCATCTTTAGTACTAGCAAACAGATCTCTAATATGAGTAAACAACCCAATATAAGTTGCAGGGTTACTTCTAGGTGTTCTGCCTATTGGCGATTGATCAATATTAATTACTTTATCAATGTTTTCTTCACCTTTTATACTTTTATATTTACCCTCCGGAAGAAAAGTCTTCATAACTCTGTTTGACATAGCAGGATATAACACCTCGTTTACTAAACTTGATTTTCCACTCCCTGAAAGTCCAGTTACGACTGTAAACACGTTGAGAGGAATGTCAACCTTGATATTTTTTAAATTGTTTTGCTTAACCCCACTAAGTGTAATAAAATCTTTTGGTTTTAGTCTAGTTTCAGGCACATCAATTTTCATTTCACCTGACAAAAACTTACCAGTAATTGACCTTTCACTTTTTATAATATCGTCAACACTTCCTTGCGCTACAACTTCCCCACCATTTACTCCCGCGCGTGGTCCAATATCAACAATATAATCTGCCGACCTTATAGTATCCTCATCATGCTCAACAATAATTAAAGTATTTCCTAAATCTCTTAATTTTTTTAGAGAATTTAGTAACTTTTCATTGTCGTATTGGTGAAGTCCAATACTTGGTTCATCTAAAATATACAAAACACCAACAAGCCCACTACCAATTTGAGTTGCAAGCCTTATTCTTTGTGCCTCTCCTCCACTAAGCGTTCTAGAAAGTCTACTTAAAGTCAAATATTCAAGCCCAACATCACATAAAAAATTAAGCCTAGCTATTATTTCCTTTAAAATAGGTTCTGCAATCATTTTATCACTTTCTTTAAATTTAATGTCTTCCAGAAAACTTTTTAAGTCATAAGCACTCATATTTGTGAGTTCCCAAATATTCTTTTTACCTATTTTAACTGCCAAAGCCTTAGCGTTAAGCCTTTTTCCATGGCAATGGCGGCACTCTTTTTCACGCATAAGTTTTGAAATCTCTTGCTTTGCGTACTCACTTTTTGACTCTTTAAAACGGCGCTGTAAATTCGGAATTACACCCTCCCAACTCCCATTATAAGTACCTGAAAACTTAGAGGAACTTGCATACTCTAAATCAAGTTCCTCACCATGATTACCATACAGGAGTATGTCCATCACTCTTTTTGGCAAGTCACGAATTGGGACATCCAAACTAAAATCATACTTTTTTGACAATGCATTAAGATACATCTCACTAATACCGGAGATTTCCATTGCCCAGTTTGCTATTCTCATTCCACCTTGACGTAAAGTTTTTTCTGGATGCCTTATAACCAAACTTTCGTCAATGTCGGACACAAAGCCAAGTCCCGCACATTCTTCACACGCACCAAAAGGGCTATTAAAACTAAAAAGTCTAGGCGAAATTTCTTCGAACGAAAATCCACACTCGCTACACGCGTATGAATTGTTATAAATACAATCCTGACCATTAATATTTGCTTTAACAAGCCCCTTTGACATTTTTAGTACTGTTTCAATGCTTTGAGTTAGCCTACTTCTATTTTCTTCCCTAATTTTAAGCCTGTCAACAACGACACTTATATCATGTTTGAAAGTTTTATCAAGTTTAATTTCTTCGTTTAGTTCTCTTATCTCTCCGTCAACTTCAACTCTTACAAAACCATCTTTTGCTAAATCTTCAAAAAGTTTTTGAAAACTGCCTTTTTCTTGCCTAACAAGTGGTGCAATAAGTATTAGTTTGCTATTTTCCTCAAAACCTAAAATCGTATCAACTATGTTATCTATTGTCATAGTGGAAATTGGTTTATTGCAATTTGGACAGTAAGGAGTTCCTAATCTTGCAAAAAGAAGCCTAAGATAATCGTAAATTTCAGTAACAGTTCCAACTGTTGACCTAGGATTATGCGAGGTCGTCTTTTGGTCTATTGAAATTGCAGGAGAAAGCCCGTCTATACTTTCAACATTTGGCTTGCCCATTTGTCCTAAAAATTGACGCGCGTAAGAAGAAAGAGACTCAACAAATCTCCTTTGCCCCTCTGCAAAAATTGTGTCAAATGCAAGGGTCGACTTACCACTACCACTAACCCCACTAAAAACAATCATTTTGTTCCTAGGAAGAGTAAGATTAATATCCTTTAGATTATTTTCCTTTGCACCTTTTATTACTATGTTTTCTTCCATTTTTTCACCTATTCTTTAATTATTAAGTTCAACTCTTAGTTCACTAATTCTATCTCTTAGTTTAATTGCACTTTCAAAATCAAGCGTACGAACTGACGCCTCCATGAGATTTTTAAGCCTTTCAATTTCATCCATAATGTCTTTTCTCGTTAATTTTTCATTCTTCTTTTTCTTTTCACTTAGTTTAGATGAAATTTCAAGCGTTTGAGGCAAACTTTTAATTATAGTTTTTGGAACAATACCATGCTCTTCATTATATTTTTGCTGAATTTCACGTCTTTTATTCGTAATATATATAGCATTTCTCATTGATTCAGTTATGGTATCCGCGTACATTATAACTTTTGATTCACTATTTCTCGCCGCTCTTCCGATTGTCTGAATAAGACTCGTTTCACTTCTTAAGAAACCTTCTTTATCCGCGTCTAAAATTGCAACTAACATAACTTCAGGGATATCAAGTCCCTCTCGAAGCAAATTTATCCCAACTAAAACGTCAAAACTCCCCCGTCTAAGTCCATTTATTATTTCAAGACGTTCAAGAGTGTCGATGTCAGAATGCATATATCTTACTTTTATCTTGTAGTCCGTTAAATATGCAGTTAAACTCTCTGCCATTTTTTTTGTAAGAGTAGTTATTAAAACTCTACCCTTCTTCTCAATAGCTTTATTAATCTCCTCAATTAAATCATCAATTTGATACTTTGAAGGGCGCACCTCAACCACTGGGTCAAGAAGCCCAGTCGGACGAATTAACTGAACAGCGACATTTTCCGCCCTTTCCATTTCATATTTAGAAGGTGTGGCAGAAACATAAACTACTTGATTAATGCGCTTATTAAACTCCTCAAAATTAAGGGGTCTATTATCATATGCTGATTTTAACCTAAACCCATAGTCAATTAACGCCTTTTTTCTTTGCCTGTCACCATTATACATTCCTCGTACTTGTGGAAGAGTAATGTGGCTTTCATCAATAAACAGCAAAAAGTCCTTTTTAAAATAATCAAGTAGCGTAAAAGGTGCCTCACCCGGTTTTCTTCCGTCAAAATATCTAGAATAGTTTTCTATCCCGCTACAATATCCGACCTCCCGCATCATTTCCATATCATAACTGACTCGTTCTTTAAGCCTCTGGGCTTCAATATATTTCCCCTTATCCAAAAAATCTTGAACCTCAACATCTCTATCATCTCGAATGTTATCTAGTGCTTTAAGTAAACTTTCGCTCCTTACCGCATAGTGAGTCGCTGGGAAAATGGCAATGTGTTTTAAATCACAAATTGGTTTATTTGTAACAATGTCAAACTCGTAAATTCTATCAACTGTATTATCAAAAAACTCAATTCTAACCGCTTTTTCGTTATAATTTGACGGGATAATGTCGATTGTGTCACCCTTTACTCTAAAAGTTGAACGCTTAAAATCAATGTCATTTCTTTCATATTGTATCTCAATAAGACGCCTAATTATTTCATTTCTGTCATAATCTTCGCCAACTCTTATAGAAATTGACATATCATAATACGCCTGCGGTGCACCAAGTGCATATATGCACGAAACAGAGGCAACAACAATAACATTATCCGTTTCAAGAAGAGAACATGTTGCCGAATGTCTAAGTTTGTCTATCTCATCATTAACAGAGGCATCTTTTTCAATGTAAGTGTCACTTTTAACAATGTATGCTTCGGGCTGATAGTAATCATAATAAGATACAAAATATTCTACTCTATTATTTGGGAAAAACTCGCGGAATTCATTACATAGTTGTCCAGCAAGGGTTTTGTTATGGGCAAGGACTAGAGTTGGTTTATTGACCCTCTTTATAATGTTTGCCATAGTAAAAGTTTTACCACTTCCTGTTACCCCTTGCAAAACTTGTTCTTTAAGCCCCTCTTTTATACCTTTTACAATACTATCAACTGCTTCCGGTTGGTCACCACAAAGCGAATAGTTAGAATGTAAGTCAAACCCCATTTTTACTCCTAATTTAAAATTTCAAAGAATTATAACACTTTTGTACATAAACTACAATATATTTATTTACAATTTTTTATTAAGGAAACTTACTTTAAAAACTTCATAAACCATTTTGCAACTAACTTTAAATAAAACCCACATAAAACTAAACTCCTTTTTTAACCAAATAAAATATATAAATAGTTTGTTTAAATTTGTAAAATAGTGGGTTTAATAATTGCTAAAAACTTCAGATAATGGATAACATAGTTTATATTCAAGGAAGTTTTGAAGAAAAAAAATTTACTTGTTTTCTCAAAACTGACGCCGGAAACAAACAAGGAAGTCGAGCAAAAGCGAGGAAAAACGTAAGTTTTTAAAAATTTTTATGATAATAAAAATTTTACTTCCGATAGTTTATAAAACTTTTTTAGTGTTTACATTTAAAAGTCTTTTAGTAAACTTTTTCTATTAATAGGTTCTATAATACTTTTAAAATATTAAGTTCTATTGACTCATTTTTTATGATCATTTTACCTAGTATTTAACTTGAACTCATAGGTTAAGTCAAAATTAATAATAAGTTTTTGCCAAAAGAAAACACTTAATTGAAATCAACTAAGTGTTTTTCTTTTTATATTTATTTTTTGTCTTATTCTTTTGAATTGTCCTTTGGTTCTTCCTTAGTCTTCTTGTCTTTGCCTGCCTTTGCTTTTTTAGGGAGCATTTTTGTTCCTCTAACAAAGTAAATTACAACACCTGCCAAGATTACTGCTGAAACTACAATTAAAACTGTACCTAGAATTGTCGTTACGTCAACCGTACTAGTAGGTTCTGCTTTTACCTCAAATGTTCTTGAAATTCTACCATCGTTACCAGCACCATCTTCAACTGTAAGTGTTATAGTATAAGTGCCAGCCTCATTAAAGGTATAAACATAATAACCTTCGTCAGTTTCTTCCCTATCAAAGTCACCACCACTAATTGAAATTGTAACGTTTACATATTCATAGTTATTTTCTGCATCTGGGTCAGAAATGCTACCATCACTGTCTTCAGCATCATTAAGCGTATCAAAACCAACGTTATCAGAAACAAACAAGTCATCTACGTTATAGTTTTCATCCCCTCGAATTCTTGCTTTTGGATTGATTGTAAGAGTGTTATTTTTCCCTAACACAAATCCGTCTTCAAGCAAACTATCAAGTGCACTAGACAAACTAATTACTGGATTTTCAGTGTCACCAACGCTAACCGTCTTAACAACTGCGTCTGCCTCATTCCCTCTTAAGTCAACTGCATTATAAGTTACAGTATATTTACCTCTATTTTGTGGGTTAAAAGTATAGGTTCCATTTTCATTACGTGTAAAGTTAATTGAATTTGTTGCGCCTTCGGTAATAAGTTCACCATTCATATTAAAGGTAAGAGAATCTACACCATCGACTGCTCTTGGGAAATCCACCGTGATTGAGCCAGTTGCCGTAAAGCCAATATCCATTGGAGGATATAAATTAGTTGTCGACTTGTCTGGCCATGAGTCTTCTACAGTAAACCCTGGAAGTGTGACCGTAACTTCGTCCCAAGTAATATTGCCACTGTCATCTTCATGATCAGCAAGTTGACTTTCAAGAATTGAAATTGTACTACTTGTGTCACCTTGCATATTAATTATTGGATTAATAGTATCTTCAACATTTACAGTTAAAGTCCTTTCGTCAGACTCGTTACCTTCACTATCCACTGCAACAATCGTAATTGTATAAGTGCCAGATTCAGTTGGGTAGAAGATAATTTGTGAACCATCATGTCTACAAATATTTGAAAAATATCTACCCTCACTATTTTTAACTGTTATGTCAAAACTTATATTTGCTGTTTCAGTATTATTATCTTTTACCTCAAAATCGTTAAGATAAAGAGTGCTACCAAGTTCCAAAGTTCTTTCGCTACCATCAATTCCACTAATTACAGGTGGAGTCTTATCTGTTGCTGGAACAAGGACAAATGAATAAGATACTACGTTATTTCCGTCGTCAACCAAAGTATAGGTTACAGTATAGTAATTTCCTGCATCAGCATTGTTTGCTCTAAATCTAATGCCGTCAAAAGTATATCTATAATTATAACCTTCACCGCCTGCATTTGATACTTGTTCAATTCTCATAAGTCCGCTTACGTCTTCATAAGCATATTCATTGCCTTGAGTGTCTGTTACACTTGCATAAATTCTAGCACTATTTGTATCGTCATAGAAAGTAACCCCGTCAACATTAACCCATTCGTATTGGTTAATAACACCGTTCTTTCCCTCTTCAGTCCTATTAACTCTTATCTCACCAAGTGAATAAATTGTATCGTCAGAACTATTAGTTGTTTCAAACTTTGGTGCACGACTATCGTTTACATATCTTACACTTATTGAATAACTTGCTCTTGCAATTCCGTCATAAGTTACATTCTCAGCATCATATGCTTTAATATCTGCCGAGTAATCAGCAAAATCATTATACGCAAATACTAGAAGTTCAACTTTGTT
>CALWKI010000010.1 GCA_944381235.1 uncultured Clostridia bacterium | reverse complement strand
CCCCATATTCCGTCTAACCCCCATATTCCGTCTAACAACTATTTATTTGTACTCACCATTCTTTGTAATTTTTTATGGGACAAAATAACTTCTTTTTTTTCTCGCCTTTAAATTTTCTTCGTACACTTATTTTTATAAAGGTTCATTTTATCTTAAAATTAACTTGAAGTGTAGGCGCAAAAGTGCTAGACTAGTCTTAATAAGTTTTGAAAAAAAGAGGGGCAAGACAATGGCATTAAGAAA
This sequence comes from uncultured Clostridia bacterium, assembly GCA_944381235.1. GTDB lineage: Bacteria > Bacillota > Clostridia > Christensenellales > UBA1242 > UBA7862. The sequence continues at coordinate 10,721 of CALWKI010000010.1, read as the reverse complement.
AATTTTAACAGAAGAAAACGAAATTTTAAGAAAGGTCTCAAAAAAAGTAGTCAATTTTGACGAGAGTTTATGGGAACTTCTTGATGATATGAAAGAAACCCTTATTCATTCAACGGGCGTTGGTTTGTCTGCTGTTCAGGTCGGGGTTTTAAAACGTGTTTTTGTTATTAACCTTAATGGTGCATACTTTGAGGTTATAAACCCAAAAATTATTAGGCGTGAAGGTAAGCAAAAAGGGCAAGAGGGCTGTCTTAGTATTCCAAATAGATTTGAAGATGTTGTGAGGCCTAAAACTGTTACTATATCTTTTGTTGATAGGTATAATTTTCCAATGCAAGTGACTGCAACTGACTTTATGGCGCGTGCGTTTTGTCACGAGTCTGACCATCTTGACGGAATTTTGTTTACAGATTTGCTAAAACGTTAAAGATTAAAAAAAAGAGGGTAATAATGAGAGTTGCATTTTTGGGTAATAACGAGTTTTCAAAAATTGTTCTTGACGCACTTCTTAAAAGTAGTCACTATGTCGTGTGTGTTGTGACGTCTATTGATAAAGAGGTTGGTAGAGGTAAAAAGGTCGTCACAAGCGACTTTAAAAATTATGTCACGTCAAAAAATTTGCCATTACTTAGTTTTAAAAATGTTAGTCGGGAAGGGGAAGAAGCAATAAGGAGTTTTCGTCCTGACGTGCTTGTTACTGCGAGTTTTGGACAACTACTTAAAGAAAATATTCTAGATCTTGCGCCATATGGTGTTATAAATGTCCACGCGTCCCTTCTTCCAAAATATAGAGGTAGCGCGCCGGTAAATTACGCTATTATAAATGGTGAAAAAGAAACAGGCGTTACTATTATGCAGACAGAACTCACACTTGACACTGGGGACATAATTTTGAGACAAAGTCTTGACATTGACGACGATGAGACTGCGGGCGGGTTAACTACTAGGCTTGCGTATCTTGGGGGAGAACTCTTGGTTAAGGCACTTGACAAAATGGAGACTGGCGACATTACCCGCACAAAACAAGACGAAGGATTGGCTACGACTTATAAGAAACTCGACAAAAAAATGTCGTACATTAATTTTGATAAAAGCGTAAAAGAAATAAAAGACTTCGTACGTGGTCTTATTCCTTGGCCAATTTCTCGGGTAAAATATAAGGATATTGATATTCTCGTGCATCAAGTTGAGCCTTTTAATAACTTTCAAAATATAAATTTGAACGAATATAAAAATGGTGACATTGTGCTTTCTAACTCTAAAATTGGACTTGTTGTCAAATGTCGTGACGGGCTTGTGAGACTAAGCACAATTCAACTGCCAAACGGTAAAGTGCTTGAGGACAAAGCAGTTTTAAACGGTAGGAAACTTGACGAGGGTGTGTGTCTTAACGCGGGAGATACAAAATGAGGGAAAGTTTAATAAGTCTAAATTATGAAGAACTCACCCGTCTTATTCTTGACCTAAATGAAAAGTCTTATAGGGCAGAGCAGATTTTTAGTGCACTTCACAAGGGACTAACCTTAAAGGAAATGTCAAACATTCCTGATACGCTTAAAACTAAACTTAGTGAAAATTACGACGACAAGTGTCTTGAGATTATTACAGAGCAGGTGTCAAAGGACGGAACAAGAAAGTTCTTATATAGGTTAAATGACGGAAATGTCGTTGAAGGGTCACTTATGACTTATAAATTTGGCTACACACTTTGTGTTTCGACACAAGTTGGGTGTAGGATGAATTGTAAGTTTTGCGCTTCTTGCCTTGACGGGCTTGTTAGAAACTTAAGCGCAGGTGAAATAATGTCTCAAGTAATAGAAGTCAATAAACGGCTTTGCGGTGACATAAAAAATAGGAAAGTCACAAATATTGTACTTATGGGGAGTGGAGAACCACTTGACAATTACGACAATGTGCTAAAATTTATCAAAATTGCAAACGACAAGCATGGGCTAAATTACAGCGATAGGAATATTTCTCTTAGTACTTCGGGGCTTGTTCAAAACATTTATAAACTAGCCGATGAAAACAGGCACATAAACCTCTGTCTCTCCCTTCATGCACCGACTGACGAAATAAGGCGGGAACTTATGCCGGTTAGTCGAGGGGCAACGATTGATGAACTTTTAAAGGCGTGTAACTATTATATTAGTAAAACAAATAGGCGAATACTAATTGAGTATATTTTAATTAAAAACGTCAATTCTTCAAAAGAATGTGCACGGGTTCTCGCTCAAAAAGTAGGAACAATGAATGTAATTATTAACCTCATTAATTATAACGAGGTCGAGGGCAAACCTTATAAATCTTGTGACAAAAAGACCATTGATAGTTTTGCAGAGGTTCTTAAAAGTTATAACAAACAAGTGACAACTAGAAGAAGCCTTGGCAAAGACATTGACGGTGCGTGCGGGCAACTTAGAAGAAAGTATATTTCAACTTAAGAGCATAGTTTAAATTTTATTTTTTTGCTTAAAAGAAAAGGCAAAAAAAGATTTTTTAGTCAAAAATAAAAAATTGTAGAAAATAAAAGAAAAATGTCGAATTAACTTGACAAGTGAGACATTAAAGCACAAAATGAGAAAGCGAGTAAAAAGGAGGATATAATGCAACTTTCCGTCTCAACTTTACCACCACAAAATAGAGAAGAGATGTTAGAATATGTTAAAAGTCTAGAGGGGTTAGATATAGACTATATTCACGTCGACGTAATGGACGGGATATTTGTCCCACAAAAGACTTTTGATTATATATTTTTGCCTAAAATTAAAAAAGCAACAACAAAACCCCTTGATGTGCATTTGATGGTTGAGCGTCCTCAAGATAGTTATAAGTACTACATTAAACGTGGGGCGGACATTTTGACACTTCACTATGAGCCTTTTAAGGGAAGGTTAAACGAACTTATAAATGTTTTAAAAGACATTAGGCATCTTGGCAAAAAAGCAGGGTTATCAATTAAAGTGACCACGCTTGAAAGAAATATTTTCTCACTTCTCAAATACGTTGACGTCTTACTTTTAATGAGCGTTAAGGTGGGGAAAAGCGGACAGAATTTTGACTTACGCGTTTTAAATAAAATTGATAAGGTTTCGAAATATATAAGGGAAAATAATCTTAGTACAAAAATTGAGGTCGACGGTGGAATAAATGAAGAAAATATTGAACTTTTAAAAATAAGACCCGTTGACATTGTTGCAGTTGGGAATTATATTTATAAGGCGCAAAATAGATTTGAAGCAGTAAGAGCACTTAAAGAATAGGGAACTTTTTTTAGTAGTCTATCATACTTATAATAATAAAGAAATTAAAAGGGAAAAAGACTATGAAAATAATTTGTATAAAAGCACCAAAAGGATTAGCGCCACTTCTTAAAATCATATTTAAAAAACATTTTATCAAATTTGACTAAAGACCGCTTGAGGTCTTTTTTTATGTCCCCCCAAAGCTATTTGTTTAAACTTTTATATTTTATCTTAGTAAAACTTAAAAAAACTTTGATAATCAAACTTTTTTTCTATAAAAATCATAAACTTAGTAAAAAATTGTTGCAAGTATAATAAAAATATAGTATTATTGTAACGAGAGTTGTATACATAACTCTTTTTACGCGTGTAAAAATTTATATCTTTGAAGGGTATAAAAACTGTTAGACTTTTGCGTAAAGTTTGTTTTAAAAATGAAGGCGGGCTTTTAAAAACGGCAAGGGCTTACAAGGTAAAGGTTTTTATTTTGGTTGAGCGATATATTGAGATTAAACCTTTATGGATTTTAGTAGATAAGGCTCGCGCTAGCAAAAAAAGTTGTAAGAAAAAAGGAAAAGATATGTTCGTTAAAACTTCAAATGCATATGGAGATATTACAATTAACAACAACGCGATTGCGGTTGTTGCTGGATATAACGCACTAGAATGTTATGGGGTCGTTGACCTTGTTGCGCGTAGTGCGAAGGAAGGTTTTGGCGAAATGTTTAAGAGTAGATCCTTTTCTCGTGGTGTTAAGATTGAGAGTAAAGACAATCATATCACGGTAGACTTAAATGTTATATTAAAGTACGGTGTTTCAATTACAGCTGTCTGCGATAGTGTGAAAAGTACGGTTAAGTATAGCGTTGAAAAGTTTACTGGAATGATAGTCGATGCGGTCAATATTAAGGTCATAGGGGTGAGGGTCTAATTTTATTTTTGAAGTTACGACCAAAAAGTCTTGGTCTATGGATTTAATATGTAGGTAATGGTTGTGCGTCAATGCAAAACATTATCTTTAATCTCAAAGGAGTGTAGAATTGCAAAAAACAATAAACGGGGCAATGTTTAGGAAAATGATAGTTTCCGCATCAAGTTTGCTCGATGAAAATAGAAAATATGTTGACTCATTAAACGTGTTTCCAGTGCCGGACGGAGACACGGGTACTAATATGAATTTGACTTTTAAGTCTGCAACTAAGGAGGTCGAGGCTTGTCCAAATAACAATCTTGATAGTCTTTGTGAAGCTGTGACAAAGGGAGCACTTAGAGGTGCGAGAGGAAATTCGGGAGTTATCTTGTCGCAAATCTTAAAGGGTATGGCAAAAATTATTAGGCAGTTTACAGAAATTAAGACAAAAGACTTTGCTTTGGCTATGAAAGAGGGGGCGGATATTGCTTATAAAGCGGTTACTAAGCCTAAAGAGGGTACAATTTTGACGGTTATTCGTGTTATGTCAGAATATGCACTCACTTCATGTAAAAAATTTCAAGACTTTGATAATTTCCTAAAAGACGTACTTGACAAGGGCGAAGAGGTCTTGATGCAGACGCCGGAACTTCTTCCAGTTCTTAAAAAAGCAGGCGTTGTCGACGCAGGTGGAAGAGGACTTCTCATCATATTTAATGGGTTTTGTAAGGCACTCGATGAAGATGTTAGCCCAAATTCTGAGTACCTTGACCCAGAAATTGATTACCAAAACGACAAGGACAGAAATGGTGGCGCGGTAGATATTGCTGAAATTCAATATGTTTACGCAACCGAATTTATGATTATTAATATGCTTAAGAAAACTACGCAAAGTGATATTGATAAACTGAGAGAGCGACTTATTGAAATAGGTGATTCAGTAATTTGTGTCGGAGATTTAAGTCTTGTTAAGGTACACGTTCTTACAAATGAACCAAATAAAGTACTAGGTTACGGGCTTGAACTTGGGGAACTTAGTAGCATAAAAATTGAAAATATGCTAGAGACAAATAGAGAAAAGATAAAGGAACAGCAAAAAGAACCTCCAAAACCAATGGGAATTGTCTCTGTCAGTGCGGGCGAGGGCTTTGAACTACTTTTTAAAGACTTAATGGTTGACTATGTCATTCGCGGAGGGCAGACTATGAACCCTAGCGCAAATGATATTGCCGAGGCTATTGAACAGGTTAATGCGGAAACTATTTTTGTTTTTCTTTACAATAAAAATATTGTTCTTGCAGCACAGCAAGCAAAAGATCTCACGGATAAAAACGTCGTCGTCATTCCAACCCGTAGTGTACCAGAAGGTATTTCGGCTTGTCTTTCTTTTAATCCAGACGGGAGCGTTGACGAAAATATTGAGTCTATGACCGAGTCTATGAAAAATGTGAAAACTGGAAACGTAACTTACGCCGTAAGAGACACGCACGTCGATGGCTTTGATTTGAGCGTTGGAGAAATAATTGGACTAGATAATAATTCAATTTTAGCAAAAGGCAATGAAATTGACGAAACGGTCAAGGGACTTGTCGCGAAACTCATTGATGAAAATACGGTTAATATTACTCTCTTTTATGGACAAGACGTTAAAGAGCCAGACGCGATTAAACTTCAAGATAGCCTAAAGACTATTTATCCTCAGTGCGAATTTAACGCCGTAAATGGTGGACAACCAGTCTATTACTATATCTTGTCAGTCGAGTAAGTTTAAACTTTTAAATTATTAATAAAATGTAAAAAAATGAACTTTTGCTATTTGTTGTGCTAAAGTTCATTTTTTAATGTGAGTTTTATATTAAAATTTCTTCGTTTTAGTTTTATTTTGTAACAATTTTTTACTAAAAGCTGGCAAATATGTTTCATAAAAGATTTACTTGTTCTTATTTAGTTTATTTCCAACCAAAAAGTCAAGTCCAACATCAAAATTTTTAGCAATAGTAATCAAATTATTTGTTTTAGGGAATAGACCTTTTTTCCATCTATAGTAGTTGTATTCACTCATTTGTAAAATTTTCATTCCCTTTGAAATTGTTAACTTGTTTTGCTTTAAAATCAAATCAAAATTATCTATAAAATCTCTATTATTTAAATTACTAGGCGCTTTTTTGTCACTTAACCCAAATAAATAATCTAGTGAACAATTAAAGTAATCTGCCATTTTAATTGCAATATCAATCGTAGGATAGTAGTTTTTGTTAAAATAACCATTAATAGTTGTAGAGGTGATATTAAGACTTAGAGCAAGTTTAAGCCTTGACATATTATTTTCTTCAAGTAAATCAATGAGCCTCTCTTGAAATTCATTCATTTTTTTATGTTCTCCAAAATTTATTTTATTTATTCCTTAAAATTTTTCTTGCATTAGAGAGTTGTGAGGGTGTATAATACTTTTAATTACAAGCAAAATTTAGGAATAGGAGATTAATGTGATTACAATAACTTTTTTTGGACATAGGATTGTATTAAAGACTCAAGTAGAACAACAAATTTATAATTATTTGAAAAGAATTTTAGAACAAAATAATAATGTCTCTTTTTTAATAGGAACTCATGGTGAGTTTGATAAAATTATCTTGAGAGTTTGTAGAAAATTAAGACGTGATTATCCGTGTAAAATTACCGTTGTATTTACCTCCTTAGCCTTTTTAAAAAAAAAGAAAGATTATTCTTTGGTTGATTTTTATAAAGATGTTGATACTCTCGTGTATGATATAGAGGATGTGTTTTACAAAAAAAGAATAATTATTTCTAATGAAAAAATGGTAGATGAGAGCAATATAATTATTTGTTACGTAGATATGGATAGGGCTTGTAGTGGGGCAAAAAGGGCTGTACTTTACGCGATTAAAAAATATAAAAAAATAATTAATTTTTTTTTAAAATAAAAAAAGGAAAAAGAGAAGGGACGTTGTATATATATAATAGTGATTATTTTAGTTATACAAATATACCAAATGGTCACGTGTGTAAATTGACTAGATAAGGGAGAAAGAATTAAAAGGTGAGTCGTGGGTTTCCAAACGATTTTATAGAAGAGGTTAAAAGACAGAATAACATTGTGACTACTTTATCAAAGTATTTAAAACTTGATAAAAAAGGCAAAAACTATTGGGCTTGTTGTCCTTTTCATAACGAAAAGACCCCTTCATTTGCGATAAATGAACTAGAAGGTTACTATCATTGTTTTGGTTGTGGCGTGACGGGAGATGTGATTAGGTTTATAGAAAATTACGAAGGCGTGTCCTTTTATGAGGCGGTACGAATGCTTGCAGACAGCGCGGGACTTGTAATGCCGACAAATTATAATGAAGAAAAAGAACTTGAGGCACTTCGTCAAAAAGAAAGAGTACTCAGAGCCTTAAACTATGCCAAAGAATATTACGCTCACAATTTAAAGTTAGATAATGGTTTTGCCCGTGAGTTTGTCAGAAGGCGGGAATTTAGCCCTGAAATTGTCGAATACTTTGCCATAGGCTATAGTTCTGACGGCTTTGGACTTATAAACTATTTAAAGTCTAAAGGGGTAAGTCAAAGCATTATGCAAGAAGCCGGGCTAGTCAAGCAGAATGAGAAAGGGACATTTTACGATGCTTTTTATGGACGAGTTACCTTCCCAATTTTCAGCCCGCATGGTGATACAATAGGCTTTACCGCACGAAGTCTTGAGAAAGATCCGAAGTTTGCAAAGTATGTTAATTCAACTCAAACAGTTGTATTTGATAAGTCAAGAACTATTTACAATATTCATACTATAAAAAGTTTAAGACATTCGTCTGCTGGGCTAAGTTACATAATTATTTGCGAGGGTACCATTGACGTTATTGCAATGTTTAAGTCTGGATTTAAAAATACGGTCGCGTGTATGGGTACGGCAATAACGGCGAGTCACGCGAAGGAACTCAAAAAATACACAGATAAAGTTGTGCTTTGCCTTGATGGAGACGGCGCTGGGCAAAAGGCAATGAACAGGGCACTTGACATCTTAAACGACGAAGGGCTTGAGGTTAGAGTTGTGGTTTTACCAGAAAATCTTGACCCGGACGAGTATCTAAAAAAATACGGGGCTGAGAGTTTAAAGGCGCGAGTTGAAAGTTCGATTGATAGTGTTGAGTATAAGATTTTGTCTTTTGAAAAAGAATATAATTTAGACGACAACTACGAAAGGAATAAGTTTATCCAAAAATCGCTTGAGGTGTTAAGTTCTCTAGGTACAAATGCAGAAAGAGAAATATATTTGAAACTCCTTTCTCAAAAAGCAAATATTTCAGTTGACCTATTGCGTCGCGATCTTGAAAATAAAAATGTGAGTGCGAGTTCTAAAACGGATAAAGTGGTAGTTCCTCAAAACTCACTTGAAACGAGGCTTACAGGAGACACAAAAGCGGTTAGGTTTGTGCTTGCGAGCATAATTCACAAAGAAGAGTATAGTTTGCCGGCTTTTAGTAAAAAATTATACTTTAAAAATAAATTGTACCAAAAATTGTATGATTTTGCATTGAACGCCTACAAAAATCATCAAAATTATACAATTAGCACATTATTTGATTACTTTGACAGTGAAAATAACGACGACATCGCCGACATTATAGGTTTTAATTTTGACGAAATTGGGGATAAGAAAAAAGAATACTTTATGGAGTGCTTGAACCTTCTTGAAAAGGACAGTTTACGGCAAGAGCAAAGTGATTTACTAGAAAAGTTTAAAAATGAAAGAGACCTAGATACTCGTCGCCAAATTGCGAGTAGGTTAGGTGAAATTGCAAAAGAAATAAAAAACGGAGACAAATAAATGATTAATGAAAAGTTTCAACCAGAAATTAATAGGTTAATAGAAATTGCAAAGAATAAAAACAATGTCATAAATGAGGAAGACATTATTTTAAGGCTTCTAAAATATGACGCATCAGCCAAAGACATTGAGGAAATTGCAAGTCAGTTTGCCAAAATGGGTATCAAGGTTAACAAAACAGTTGACGTGTATGAGGAAATAGAGGATTTAAACGAAATTGCAAATCAAGTGAGCGTTGACGACCCAGTTAAAATGTACCTTAAAGATATTGGTAAAGTTCCACTTTTAAGTGGTGACGAGGAAATAGTTTACGCCAAAAAAATGAGCGAAGGTGATGAAGAGGCAAGAAGAAAACTATCTGAAGCAAACCTTAGACTTGTCGTCAGTATTGCTAAAAAATATGTCGGTAGGACAAGTATGCAGTTTTTAGACCTTATTCAAGAGGGAAATCTTGGACTACTTAAGGCAGTTGAAAAGTTTGACTATACAAAGGGCTTTAGATTTTCGACATACGCGACTTGGTGGATAAGACAGTCTATAACTCGTGCTATCGCCGACCAGGCAAGGACAATTAGAATACCAGTTCATATGGTTGAGACTATAAATAAACTTAATCGCGTGTCAAGGGCACTAACTCAATCTTTAGGTAGAGACCCTACTGCACAAGAAATTGCAGAAAAACTTGGAATTACTGAACAGCGCGTATGTGAAATTCAAAAAATTGCACAAGACCCAATATCTCTAGATAACCCAGTCGGAGAAGAGGAAGATAGCAAAATTGGTGACTTTGTCGAAGACGAAAGTATAAAGTCTCCGGTTGAAAACGCATCTCAAGTGATTTTAAAAGAGCAACTTATGCTTGCCATTGACACCTTAACACCAAGAGAGCAAAAAGTTATTAGACTTAGATATGGGCTTGATGATGCGCACCCAAGAACACTTGAAGAGGTAGGTAAGGAATTTGCTGTTACAAGGGAAAGAATAAGACAAATTGAGGCTAAAGCACTTAGAAAACTCCGTCATCCAAATAGAGCGAAGAAACTCGAGGGGTACTGTGACTAATTATGACAAAAGAATAAAAACAATTTGTAGTTTTGTATCAAGTTCTAATATTGCCGACATTGGTGCCGATCACGGATACATTACAAAGTGTTTGTTTGAAAGTAACAAAATTTCTCACGCATATGTAACTGACATAAGTGCAAAGTGCTTAAAAAAAGCAGAGAAAAATTTAGCAGGTTTTTCAAAATTTATAACTTTTCTTGTGGGAGATGGGCTAAGCGTATTTGACAACATTTTAGGTCAAAAAATCAAATTTTATGTGCCAGTTGATATCATCATTGCAGGTATGGGCGGAAGGGAAATAATAAAAATTTTGTCGCAGAATAAACAATTTAATACCTTTATCTTGTCTCCGCAAAGAGATGTTGTTTTACTTAGAGAGTTTTTAGTCTTAAACAACTTTTTTATAGAAAAAGATGTTATTGCAAAGACGGGAAAAATGTTTTATAATATTTTATACGTAAAAAAAACAAACAAAAGAACAGATTTAACCGTGAATGAACTTTACTTTGGGAAAACTAATTTAGAGGATAAAACTCCTGACTTTTTAGAATATGTTGCGTATAGAAAAAATAGGTGTGAGGAAATTTTAAAACAAAATGAGGCGGTAGAGGACGTTCAGCGTGAACTTAATTTATTAAATGAGTTAGATTTA
>CALWKI010000009.1 GCA_944381235.1 uncultured Clostridia bacterium | reverse complement strand
TAAGATTAAAGATAAATTTAACTAAACTAAAGGATAGAAAGAGTAAAAAATAAAAGAAGGCTGAATGTTGGTTAAAAAATGACAAGAAGGTATTTTAAAGTTGAAAGTAAATAAAAAAATAGGCTCACATAAAAAGTAAAGGTTAAAAAGTATTTTTTTTTTTTTTTTTTAGGTAATAATTAGAAAAAAGAGGTGAGCAAAATGGACAAAAAGAAAGTAATAAGTTTTAAGACTGCAAAAGAAGGTATGAAAAAAAGGATAAAGGAAGAGGACATAAATTCACTTTTTGTTGGACTTCTTAAAATTGCAAAAAAGTGGGCAATTAGTGAGGTTGAAAGAGAGATAAAAGAGGAATGTGAAGAAGCAAAGGGAAATTTTGCGATGACGCTTAAAGAACTTCACGACACGCAAATTCGTCTTAAGAGAGAGCAAGTGACGAGTTATAAGTACTTAGAAAAGATAGAACTTCAACAAAAACAAATTTGTGCGCTTCTAAGCAAGTTGTCAGAGATAAGTTTGAACTCAAAAGCGAATAACTAGAAAAAGAGTAAAAGAAAGGACTAAAAATATTGTTTACTTTTTTTAGAACGCATATTAATAATATTTAGAAAAAGTAGATGAAAAGGTCGTAAAAACCAAGGGGCTTTAAAAACATAATAAAGAAATTTATTTTTGATAGACATTAATTAATTGAAAATAAAATAAAAATTTGCTAGACTAAACATATGAAAAACATTTTTTTAGGGAAGACGCATTATAGTGTGCTTCAGGCTCTTATAAACAAATTAAAAGAAAACGATGTAACTTGCGGTCATCACATTTTTATTGTACCTGACAGAATGTCGGTACTTTGCGAAAAGTTGATTTTTGAAAAGACCGGTATTAGTAGCACGTGCAATATTGAGGTTTTGACATTATCGCGAATTGCGTTGAGGTTACTAAAAAATAAAAATGTCATTAGTCGTCAGGCTAGTGTTATGATTTTACAAAAGGTGCTAAGTCAGCATAAAAACGAACTTAAGTGTTTTAATAAACTAGAATCTAGTGCACTTGCAAGCGAGATTTACGGGACGATAAGTCAATTTAAAAGTTGTAAGATCGAGCCTAGCTATGTGAGGGTTAGCGTTAAAAGTCCAATTCTTCAGGATAAAATTGACGACATAGCACTTTTATATGCGGGGTATGAAGGGGAATTACATAAAAGGGGGGTCGTTGACTCACTTGACAAACTTAATTTTTTAAGTCAAGACATAAAAAATTCTTCCTTAATTCGTAGTTCGCGTTTTTACGTCTGTTTTTTTGATGGATTTACTTTTCAAGGTTATGACATTGTGTCTAGTATTGCGAGTTCCGCACTTGAATTTAACATTGGAATTCCATATAAAAATGCTCTTAATGAACATATTTACAATAAAAATTACCTTGAAAAAGTTGTGAATTTTTTGGGAAATGCAAGGTTGCATGAATGTGATGAAGAAGAGGAAAGAAGAGAAGAGTTTAAGTTTATTCTAGACAACCTCTTTACTTTTTCGCCGGGGGTTATGAAAAAAAGAGAGTTACCAATAAAATTTTTTGAAGGTGAAAGTTTGAGAGATGAAATAATGCACGCGTGTATGGTAATTCGTGATAAAATAATTCGCGAGCATTACAATTTATCTGATTTTAACATTGCAGTTGCCAATTTAAATCAGCACAAAAGTGAAATTGAAAATGTGCTTAAATTATATGATTTTAATTTTTTCCTTGACACGCAAATTGAGTTTAACGAGACTATTTTACCAAAATTAATCTCAAATGCGTTTGATTTATACCTTGAAAACTATAGCCGGAAAAGTGTATTAAAATTCTTAAAAAACCCACTTGTTGATATTGACAAAAAAGAGTTATATGACTTTGAAGATTATGTAAATAATTATGACATAATCGACGCGTATGACCTAAAAAGCGTAAATATTGAAGAGTCAGAGTTCTTTGAAGGGTTTAATAAGACGCGCGAAAAATTGTATAATTTGACAGATGACTTTATGAAAAGTTTGAGTTCGGCACGAGTTTTTAATGATTTTATCGTCGCGACTCAAAAACTATTTGAGGTTCTTCAAATTGAAAAAAAACTTGACAACCAAATTGGGAAGTTTATTAGTATAGGGCGGCTTGATAAAGCAAGAGTTTATGAGCAGTATCTTGATTGTCTAAGTGAAATTTTTGACCTTACTAGCGACCTACTTGGTTTAGACGCTTGTGAAGCAAAAGATTTTTTAGCAACTTTTCAAAGTGCGGTAATGGATAAAAAAATTTCTACTTCGCCACTGTCTATAAATGCTGTATTTGTCGGGGACACGAGTGTAAGTTTTTTTGAAAGACGAAAGTTTATGTTTATAATTAATATGAATGAGGAAGAGTTCCCAAAGAAGATAAGTGATTGTGGGCTTATAACTGACGATGACATAAAACTTCTTAGTGACAAGTATTTGCTTGAACCTAGCATAATTGATATAAATAAAAAAGAAAGGTATAAATGTTTTGAACTTTTTTCAATTCCAACGCTTGAGTTATGTTTAAGTTATAACTTTAAAGCGGGGACAAGAAGTAAAATTTTTGATGATGTTTTAAATTTATTTAACGTAGAGGACAAGGGAAGGTTTGTGCTCCCGCACATTCAGAGTATTAAAGACGTTGATTTTTACGTAAAAAATAATTATGAGATGGTTGCACTACTAAATCTAACACGTGGAGTGCGGGAAATTTTTGACGGACAAAAAAAGGATGGTGGGGATTTAAGTGCACTGTATTTTGCGCTTAAGTCTAGTATTGATTCTAAATTTTTAGACAATTTTAATTACGAGAACACTATAAAGTTAAAGGAAAATGTGTTTTTTAGGAAAGGGAAAACGAGTATTTCTGAAATTGAAAGTTTTATGACTTGTCCATTTTTACATTACGCGAGATACGGCTTAAAACTTCAAGAAGGGGAGAAAGGCGAAGTCGACAAACTTAGTATTGGTAACATTATGCATAGACTGGCATTTTTGCTCTTAAAAAATTATAATTTACCGCTAGACAATATTAGTCTTAATGAGGTCGCAAAACAACTCTTTGATAGGATTTTGCAAGAAGATGATTTTAAGGGGTTAAGTTACAGCCTAAAAAACAAAATAATACTTAGTAACCTAAAAGAAGAAGGAGTGCGTTTCGCTCGTGCACTAAACGAACAGGCGAGATACAGTCAGTTTAAACCTATTATGTTTGAGGCGAGATTTGACGACAATAATAAGTTAAAGCCAATTAGAATTAAAGCAAAGGACAAAGATATTTTGTTAGTTGGTCAAATTGACAGAATTGACAAATATAAGGACTATTTTAGGGTGATTGATTATAAGACGGGAAAGACGGACCTTAGTTTAAAAGAACTTTTTTTTGGTAAAAAAATTCAACTTGAGACGTATGTGAGTGTGGTAAAAAATTCTCTAAATTTAGAGAGTGCTGGAAGTTATTATTTGCCGATAAAAAGTAGTTTTTATGATTTAGCAAAAGGTGGAGAATTTAAAAAGTACGCGCTTAGTGGAAGGACTAAACGAGATGACGAAGTAATTGAGGCCGTTGACACGAGGTTAAAAGAAAACACTCAAAGTGACATAATTGACGTAAAATTTAAATTTGGAGTTGATGGCAATAGGGAGTATAACACCTATTCGCATGTTGAAGAAAGAGGTAATATTGAGGCGTATTCGGAATATGCTTTGAGGCTTACAAAAAAAGCGGTAGAGGATATTTTAACTCTTAATGTAAGCCCTAGTCCACTTAGTCTTAACGCCGACACGTGTGCAAGTTGTAAATTTTTCAAACTTTGCCATTTTGACGAAAACTTTAAAAACCAAACGAGAGCGCCAAAAACTAAAATTGACGCGACAAAATTTAAAAAAGAGGAGAAATAATGAATTTTACTGACGACCAAACAAAAGTGTTAAAGGCTAGCGACCAAAATTTGCTTGTATCCGCCTCTGCGGGTAGCGGAAAGACTGCAACTGTCATTGAAAAGATATATAGACTAGTAGAAATGGGCGAAGATATTTTGTCGTTTCTTGTTTTAACATTTACCGAGAGTGCAAGTAGTGAAATGAAGTTAAGGCTTAAAGATAGACTGAGGGTTGGCGCAAAAGAGGACACAAGACTAAGAGAGGAAATTGACAAAATAAGTTTATCTGACATAAGTACTCTTCATTCCTTTTGTTCAAAAATGATACGAAAATACTATTATTATCTTAATTTAAAGCCTAATTTTGCGGTTTTAGACGATAATAACAGTAGTTTTTTAAAGGGACTTGCGCTAGATAACCTTATAAAGAAGTACGCAAAAAAGGAAGACGCGGAATTTTTGAGATTGTCAAATATTTTTGACGGTGGGAGGGGTTTTGATAGTCTTAAAAAGAATATTTTAAGTCTTCACGAATTTTTAAGTGGAGTGGAAGACGAAGCAAACTACAAAAAAGAAATTGCCTTAGCGTGCTATAGACAAAATGATAACAAGGCATTTAACTTTTTAAATCGATATATAATTCTTAATTTTAACTATTTAAAAAGGGAACTAAATGATTACGTAAGTCTTGCAAAGGCAAGAAATGCTGAATTTTTTGTAGAGTTTTTATCAAACATTGTTAAAGGACTTGAGGGGGTAAGTGCTCAAAAAGACTTTTTTTACAACCAAAAGGTAATAAGTTCGTTTTCTTTGCCTAAGATGACAACTAAAAAACTTGATGAAGAAGACGCCAGTTTTAAGGAAGAAATAAAGGATTTTTGGGAAAAGTTAAAGAGTAGAATTAGTGACATAAAGAAGTTTTGTTTAAGCGAAAAAAGTGAGACGGACATTATTTCTGACCTTAAAGATGCACAAGATTTTATTATTAAACTTTTAAGTGTAGAAGAGGAATTTACAAAAGAGTACGAAAAAATTAAGGAAAAGAGGAATGCACTAGATTTTAGCGACCTTGAGAGGTATTTTTTAAGGCTACTAGACAACCCTGATATACAAAAAAGTTTAAAATACAAATACATATTTGTTGACGAGTATCAAGACATAAATTTAGTGCAAGAACACATAATAAAAAGACTAAGCATTAACGCAAAACTACTTATGGTCGGAGACGTCAAGCAAAGTATTTACGGATTTAGAAACTCGACACCGGAAATTTTTGTTGGTAAGGCAAAGAAGTACCGACAAGACAAAAACGAAGGCGTAATTATTGACCTAAACGAAAATTTTAGGAGTAATAAAATTATTCTAGACTTTGTAAACGAAATATTTAAAAAGTGCATGAGTGAGGAGTTTGGTGGGGTAGATTACGAGTGTCAAGGAATGTTAAAAAGTGGTGTGGAATATGAAAAGTGTAGCGAGGTACCAGTTGTCGAAATTGACATAGCACTTACAAATGATGAGACAGTAGTTGATGAGACGTTTGACGAAGTTTATAGTGTGCTTGGTGACACCAACAACTACAAAACTCGGCTTACAAATGCAAGGCGTGAGGCAATGATTGTTGCACAAAAAATCCTTGATATTATAGGTAAAGATTACTATGATGTAAAGACGTCGAGTGTTCGAAAAATTGAATTTAGTGATATTGCACTGCTCGCGCGAAAAAATGATTATTTATCCGAAATTGCGCTAGTGCTTTCGTCGTATAAAGTGCCGATCTCAACAAATATACAAGGCAATATTTATAAAAACGGAGACGTGGCATTACTCGTTAGTCTTCTTAAAATTGTCGACAATTTCCATAGCGATATTGACCTAAGCGTTGTTATGACAAGTCCACTTTTTAAGTTTAGTTTTGACGAGTTATCAAAAATTCGAAATACATACTTAGATGAAAAATATTTTTACAACGCGGTTTTAGTTTATGCAAAAGACCAGCAAGATGGGACTAGTCAAAAACTAAAGGAATTTTTAAGTGAAATAGATGAAATTCGGGAAAGTTTATCAACTGACACGCTTTACGAGATTTTACTTTCTGTAATAATTAGACATAACTATTTGACATTTTTACTTAGCCTTCCAGACGGGCAAAATAGGGTGAAAAATGTTGAAGATTTTGTTAACACCTTTAAGACAAGCGAATATAATAATAGTCTTTATGACTTTATTGATTATCTTAAAAATTACGGCGATAATATTAGTTTTAAGTCAAGTCTTAAAAGTGCAGACAAGAGTGTTACGCTATCTACCATCCACCAAAGTAAAGGGCTTGAGTACCCAGTTGTGTTTTTGGTCGGGACTGGAGAGGGCTTTTCAACTAAAACTTTTACTGAGCCCGTTTTAAAAGATAAGGATATGGGGCTAGGTATTAATACCTATAATTTAGAGTCATTTGTAAAAACAGATAATGTGGCAAGAAGTGCAATTTCCTTGCATAAAAAGCGGGAAGAAAAGGCGGAGGAACTAAGGCTTTTGTATGTAGCCCTAACGCGTGCCAAAAACCACCTTTTTATAACTGGGTGTAGTAAACTAAAAAATGAAAGTTTAATTTTAAGTCCACCAGACGCTATGGGGGCAAATAATTATCTAGAGTGGATACTTTCTTTTTTAAGTCAAGTTAACTTTAAAAATTTAGTTTTTAACCATAAAAATATTACTCAAAAATTTAACAACTACACTTCTCAAATTTTTGTATATACTGAAAAAGACCTAGAAGAAAATAAGGGGCGTCAAGTTGACTTTAGATTTAAAAATAATGACGAGGAAAAAAGTTTGGGACTTAAAAAAATAATAACTACAAAAATCCAAAAGGCAAAGAAAATCGCACTTAAAAATAGTGTATCAAGTATTCTTTTTGAGACCGAAGATACTCTTACAAACACTACCGAAAGTCCACAAACTCTTAGCGTTTTTGAGTCAAGGCGTCTTGACCTAGACTATGCTAGACTTGGTACAATTTACCATAAAATAATGGAGGCTATTGACTTTAATAAACCTTTTAATGAAGAGATTTATAATAAAATTTTAGAAAGTCTAGAGATTGAAGAAAAGTATAAAAGTAAGGTAAATTATCAGAAAATAAAGAGGGCAGTTGAAAGCATTTTATCTCTTGGAAAAGACCTGAAATTTAAAAAAGAATTACCTTTTATAAGTTTCATTTCTTATAAAGACATATTTGAAGATAGTCCCTTAGATTCAAAAGTCCTTGTACAAGGTGTGAGCGACCTAGTGGTTGAAGAGAGGGAAAAGTACTACTTAATTGATTATAAGACAACAAAAGCGAGCACGCCCGACCAGTTGGTCGAAAAATATTTTGTTCAACTAAAATTATATCGAATTTGCCTTGAAAAAGCACTAAACAAGCGTTTTAATGGGGTTTATATTTATTCTTTTTATTTTGAAAAACTCATAAAAGTTTTTTAAAACCGCATGTTTTTTGATTGCCTACAAAAAAATTGCTTTTTTTGTTTGGAGTTTAAATTAAAAAAGTATATACTACTTGTGAATTGCATTACTAAGAAGAGTTTTTAATTTAAGGAGAAATGAAAAAATATGGTTGAGGTTATGGATTCTATTAGAAATTTCTTTACGCAAATTTCTACTGCGTTTGCAGAACTTTGGTTTTGGCCAGTTGTGATGCTTGGGCTTATGCTTCTTGCGGTCATTGTTATGGCATTTCTTACCAAGTTTTCATATGAAAACAGAATTTTAAAAAGTGTCAACAAACTTAACAAATACTTTTTATCAAAGCCGTTTATTACTGACGAAAATCTTGTTGAGTTTAACTTAAAAATGAAAAAGGTGCCTAAGGTGCTTAGGACTAACTGGCAAATTTATATGCTTAATCGTGAGGATTCGCCTACAACATATATTAACGTCAACACTTGTATTGATAAGCCTCTTAGGACGAGCAGTATTGAAAAGAATATGAGTAATTTCTCAGTCTTTACGCTCCTCCTTGCTTTTTTATCGTTTGTTATTGGACTTGAATATTCGATTGTGCTTGAAAGATACGAGTTGGCGGACGTTCTATTTACGGCTCTACTTGTACCGCTTTTGATTGTCTTAATTTACACCATTTCTATTCTTGCCATTCGGGCATCAAAAAATGACATCTATGCGTGTTTGTATGAAAACTTTCCGTTGTATGAAAGAAATCTTACTAAAGCCGTGACGACACTTCCAAGTTATGTCGACTATGAGATTTTGTTTACAAAGCAAGAGATAAAAGAGGGTATCCCTATTCTTCAACAGTATCTAGAAAAGAGGGCGCTTGTTGAACAGCAGGAACTTGAAAGAGCAAGGGAAAATTCTGCTACGACAGAGGAATATGATTTTAGCGACCTTGGAATTGATGGGTCACTCATTCTTGAAAGGTCGATGAAGGAAAGTGAGATTTTCATAAAGATTAGGAAGAGGCTTGAAGATGAAATAGCAAGCATTGAGGGTGAACAAGAGAACTACAGGAAGAATTACGAAGAGACGGTTAAGGATATGCAAAGGAAACTTCAGGCGTCTCGTGAAAACCTTGAAAGCCTTAAAACTCAAATGGAGGCGAGTACTAACCGTATTGAAAGTAACTATATTCGTAAGCAACAAGCGGACGAAATTAAAAAGCAACAGCAACTTGAAAAAGACATTGAAGAGGCAACAGCGAAATTTAATGACGAGCAGGTATCTTTACAGCAAGAAATTGAAAAGAGAAAGAAAGAGATTGATGAAAAGAGAGAGTTTGTCGAACATGCGATGCTTCTTGAATTTAAGCATTACGCAAATACTCTTTATAAGGCTTTAACTCAAAAAGCGACTGAAGTAGGAAACCAGAAACTTTTAACTCTTGCGCAAGAGAACAGCGACCTCAAGGCATTGTTAACTGACATTCAAGGACTTGACGGGGGGCAAGAAGAGGTTGGCGAAAATAAAAACTTAATTCATAACGACGACCTTACTGCTGAAAACTTATACGATCTAACTTCAACGGATATGGAAGATTTAGAAGGCGGAAGAGAAACTTCAAGGCAAACTGAGATTGACGAAGATAGAAAAATAGAAGAAAAGAACGCTGAGGAAAGTAAAAATTCGGACGAACAAGGTGTTAATGACAGCGATAAGGCGAGTTCGGAGGGTGACGCGGATACAAACGTTGACGCGAAAAATGACAACGCAGAAGAGACTGGGGAAGTGACAAGTTCTGACGACAATGACGAAAATGCTCAAAACGAGATAGGGGATGCAAAGGAAGAGGTGAGTTCTGACGATGCGAAGAATGATAGTCAAGAGGAAGAGGACGCGGTAAAACTTGATGAAAACGCACAAAGTCAAAATGATGTCATAAATAACGAGACTGTTCAAAATGAAGTTGAGGCGCAAAATAGTCAAGAGGTTAACAATAATGACGTCAGCGGGCAAGGTTACAACGCAAATTATAACCAAAACTATCAAGATTCTTATCAAAATTATGGTAATGGTTATGTTGACCAGAATGGGCAGAATTTTAATAACTATAACTTAAACGGAAACAATGTAGGTTATGACCAAAACTTAGGGTACAATAATTATGACGTAAATATGGGAGGATATAACGCTTACGACCCAAATAATCAGGGATATTATAACGCAGGTGGATATAACAACGCTTATAATTATCAAAATTATAATAATGGTTACTACGATCCAAACACTCAAAATGGGTATTATGACATAAACGCACAAAACGGCTATTATGACCAATATGGCAATGCTGGAAATGTGCAAATGAATAGTTACGCGGGGCAAAACGCAGGGGTAAATCCTATTCAGAGTGGTACTCAAATGGATGCGCAAGTAAGTAAAGAAGACTTAGAGGCAATTCAAAAGCAGATTGAGGAAGAAAATAATAGACTGCAAAGAGAAAAGCAAGAGTTTGAAAATAGGATAAATGATACCTTATCAAAAATTAGTGCGCAAGCGGACGAAAAGAAGGAAGAAACTGAGACTCAAAAAGAGGATGATGATAAGGAAAGTAAAAAAGAAAAGGATAAAAAAGAAGAGAGTGGCGAGAGTGAGACTAGCGAAATTGAACGTCTTGCAAAACCTAGAAAGGAAAGGGCAACTTCTAGGCGAAACAGAGGCAGAAAGCCTCAAACGAGGACGAGGTCTAGTTCAAAAAATAGTTCTGAAATTGACGAACTAAATCAAGAAATGCAAAAACTACTTGATAGTGCAAAAAAATAAAAATGATTAAAAAAATAAAAGCACTTTAATCTTAAAGTGAATATCTTAAAGTGTCTAACTTTTGTGTTTCACTTCAGTTTTGGGTGCTTTTTTTATTGTTACTTTATTTTAAGATTACGCCTTTTTTGAAAATATGGTGAGTTCGGCGAGTTTGCCGTATTTTCTTGCAAGTTCTAAGTGTTTTTTTGTGATAAGGTTATCCTTTCTAATTATTAGGTCGTTATTTAGTGAGTATATAGTCTTGTCCGCTTTTCGTCCAAGTAAAAAGTCGTTTGTACCAAGAATTCTTTGTGGGGTGGGCGTAGAAGATATCGTGTAGGTTGAAGGTGAGGTTTCAAGTGCCTCAATTTGTGGGGCAAGTATCGTGACCCGCTTTTCGTCGTCTGTGTTTTTAATGACACGAGGCATGGTGTGTTTTGGTTTAAAGTGTGAAAGTTTTACCTTTTTATTTTGAGTGTCTACAATGATGTTTTCTTTAACATTTACAATTTGTTTTGGTGTAAATGTAACCACCTCAGTAATGAAGGAGTTTACAGCAAAGTTGTCTTTTATCTCTATGTCAGTGAGCCTCCCAAGATATTCGCCCGTGATACTATAAACATCTTTTAAAATCGGGTTGTTAGTGCGTTTTTCGGTCTTTGAAATGATAGGTGTAATTTTGGCGCTATTTCGAATAGTTACTATGTCCTTTGTGCTATATATAGCGCGTGTTTCAACTTCATACTCTTCGTCATCAAGGTCTACGAGTGTAAGTCTTGTTATTTTTTCGTATTTGTCGTCAAATATAACGTCTAAAACAAGTCCTTCAAGTTTGCCTAAGTAGATATTGAGGACCTTTTTTGATATTAGTTCGCTTAGTCTTTTCATATTGTCTCCCTTTTTAAAAATGGTATGTCAATACTTAAATATATGAGAGTTTAAAACTTAATAGAATAAAAATAGGTATAAAAATTACGTAAAAAAAGGTCTAAAAATTAGTTTGATTAAACTTGTGTGAAGAAAAAAAGAGACATTTTTGTTGCTAGTTCTAAAACCTTTTATAAAAAAGTTACAAAATTGATTTGCGTAAGTCCAGAAAAAATTATATAATAAATCATAAATTTACATATAATCTATGGGCAGTAAGGGAAAAAGAATTGTTGGACATATTTTTTTGCAAAAAATAGAAAACTAAAGGTAAAAGGGGTTTTTGTACTATGGGAAAAGTTAAAAAGAATTTACTAATGTCGGTTTTACTACTTGTCGTTATGGGCATTTTTGCGGTGCTCACAATTTTTGTTGTTGTAGACGCGGTCAATAAAAAATATTATGAAGATTTAAACGTCGACTATGAGGTGCAAGAGGAGGCGCCAAACATAATTTTGACGTTTGCGCGTCACGAGGGAAGCGAGGTAAATAACACCACTACAAAAGTAGTTTTAAACGAGGAAAAGGATAAGTTCCGCCTTGACGGCGTTGTGCCAGAGGTCACTGACGGCGAGGTCACAAACCTTGACGAGATAACAAACGAAAACGGCGGGGAATTTTATTTTTTCTCAACCAACCCGGCTTTTATTAACGTCCAAGAGACCCCAGAGGACCCAAACCTAATTTTTAACGACACCGACGCAAGATACTACGTCTCAACGGAAGAAAACCCAATTTGGTACGACGTGCCAACTGAAAATGTCTTTACCCTTTATTCAGTATTTTTAACCCCAAATGTACATAACTCCGACTTTGCAAACGCACCGCTAAATACAATTACCAACGCCATAGTCTCTCACGATGTTGTCAATTTACCAGAGGACGCATTTAAAGGTTCTTCGTCTTCACGCCCAAGTGCACTTACAACAGTGTTACTTCCAGAGACCCTTCAAAGCATAGGAGATTTTTCGTTTCAATACTGCGGAAGTCTGACAAATATTACAATTCCAGAAAGTGTTACAAGTGTAGGAAATTATGCATTTAGAAATTGCATTAGTCTCGAGGCTGTAACCTTTGGAGAAAATTCACAACTAGAAAGCATAGGAAGTTGTGCATTTTTTAGTTGCATTAGTCTAACCTCTATTACAATTCCAGAGAGCATGACAAGTATAGGAAGTTCTGCATTTGAATTTTGCAGTAGTCTAACCTCTATTACAATTCCAGAGAGCGTGACAAGCATAGGTAGTTATGCATTTAGATATTGCAGTAATCTAACCTCTATTACAATTCATAGTTCTGTCACAAGTATAGGAAGTGATGCGTTTTATGATTGCGATAGTTTACAATTTAATGAATATGAAAATGGATTGTATCTTGGAAACGAAAACAATTTATATCTAGCTTTAATTGATGCGACTAATTCTGACATTACTTCATTTACTATTAATCAAAATTGTAAGATTATAGCGGGGGGTGCATTTTATAATTGCAGTAGTCTAACCTCTATTATAATCCCAGAGAGTGTCACCAGTATAGGAAGTAGTGCATTTTCTTCTTGCAGTAGCCTAACCTCTATTATAATCCCGAGCGGTGTCACAAGTATAGGAGATTATGCATTTTATAATTGTACTAACCTAACCTCTATTATAATCCCAAGTTCAGTCACCAGTATAGGAAGTAGTGCATTTAGAGATTGCAGTAATCTCGCAAGTATAAACATACCAGAAGGGGTAACGGAGATAAATGGTTATACCTTTTATGGCTGCAGTAGTCTAACCTCTATAACAATACCAAGCAGTGTAACAAGTATAGGATATTCTGCATTTTCTGGATGTAGTAACATACAAAAACTATATATAGACGATTTGGAAGGTTATTTAAGCAATTCTTATGGTTATAATAGTCCATTAAGAGAAACGAACCAAATTGTTAGTTTGTATGTTAAAGGGGAACATATAACAAATTTAGTTATACAAGAGGATGTTACTACAATTCCAGATTCTGCTTTTTGTCAACTTAGTATTACAAGTGTAGAAATCCCAAGTTCAGTGACAAGCATAGGAGAGCGGGCATTTTCTTATTGCAGCAGCCTAACCTCTATTACAATTCCAAGTTCAGTCACGAGTATAGGAAGTGATGCATTTTTTTCTTGCAGTAACATACAAGAACTACGCATAGATGACTTAACAAGTTATTTGAATAGTTTGGCTACAAATTACTCAAGTCCACTCCGTTACACAAATCAAAATGTAAGTCTATATGAAAATGGAAATCTTGTAAAAAATTTAGTTATACCAGAGGATGTTACTACAATACCGAGTTGTGCGTTTAAGAGCCTTAACATAACAAGTGTAGAAATACCAAATAGTGTTACAAGTATAGGAGATGGTGCTTTTAGTAATTGTGATAGTCTTACGAGTGTAACCTTTGAAGAAGATTCACAACTCATAAGTATAGGAGGTGAGGCATTTAGAGATTGTAGTAGTCTTGAGATTATAAACATACCAGAAGGGATAACGGCGATAAATGGTTATACATTTGAGAACTGTGATAGTCTCACCACAATCACAATTCCAAATTCAGTCACCAGTATAGGAATATATGCTTTTAATGATTGCAGTAATTTAACCAGTATTAAAATCCCAAGTTCTGTCACAAGTATAGAGGAGTATGCATTTCAATCTTGCCATAAACTTGTTGAAGTGTATAACTTAAGTAATCTTAGCATAACAGCAGGTAGTAGTAATAATGGTTATGTAGGATCTTATGCAATAGACATAAAAACTGAGGAAAGTGAAACTGGGATTTATTATCTTGGTAATAATGAATATGTAATGTATCAAGATTTAAAAGGTAATCACTATTTAGTGAGTTACAACGGCACAGGTGGGGATATAACTCTCCCAAATTCAAGTAATAATTATTCTATAAACCAATATGCTTTTTCTTACAACTATACAATTACAGGTGTTACAATTCCAAGCAGTGTGACAAGTATAGGAAATTACGCATTTAGATATTGCTACAAACTTGTTGAAGTAATTAACTTAAGTAGTCTTGAGATAACAGCGGGAAGTAGTAGTGATGATTACGTAGGATATTATGCTGACTATGTATACACAAGCCTAGATACACCTTTAAAACAACAAAAAGTAGGAGATTATATTTTCTATTTAAATAATGGCACAATGTATCTTTTGTCTTATACGGGAAGTGAAACAAATTTAACTTTGCCTAGTATAGAAGATATAGTTAATGTGTATGATGACGAGTTTACAGGTAGTACTTATCAAATATATGAGTATGCTTTTTATGAAAATGAAAAAATCACAAGTGTTGCAATTTCAAGCAGTGTTACAAGTATAGGAGGTTCTGCATTTTATAATTGCAGTAGTCTAACCTCTATTACAATTCCTAGTTCAGTTACAAGCATAGGATATTCTGCTTTTCAAAATTGCAGTAGTCTAACCTCTATTACAATACCAGATAGTGTCGCAAGTATAGGAGGCTCTGCATTTAGAGATTGCAGTAGTCTAACCTCCATTATAATCCCGGGCGGTGTCACCAGTATAGGAAGTTATGCATTTTATAATTGCAGTAGTCTAACCTCTATTACAATCCCGAGCGGTGTCACAAGTATAGGAAATTATGCGTTTTATAATTGCAATGGACTAACCTCTATAGCAATACCAAGTTCAGTCACAAGTATAGGAAATTATGCTTTTAGAGATTGCAGTAGGCTTACAATTTACTGCGAAGTGGCAAGTCGTCCTAGTGGGTGGGATTCAAGGTGGAATTATTCAAATTGTCCTGTATACTTTGGGCTTAATGTAAATTGGGAGTATGATGAGGTGACGAGAGTGCCAACGCCGATTGAGAAGTAAAAAGGTGCATAGAATATTAGGCGAAATGGTTATCAAAATTCGAGGTTTATTAATGTACTAATATTTGTTAGACTTTGAATAAAGCAGGGTTAAAAAAGGAAGAAAATAAGTTTTTTAGTAGTCAAAAGGGGGAAGGTGTGGTAAAATAGAAATATATGGGACTTTTTGATGGGTTTAAGAAGTTATTTAGAAAAGAGATAAAGTTAGACAAGGCGGACAAGGACAAAATTGTGAGCCTTGCCAGACTAAAAAATGGGAAGTTGCAATTTGGGAGTGTGCTAAGGGTTGAAGAAAATTACAAGGCGGTGACGGTGTATTTTAACAACGTTCTTGACGTGTTTGAGCCTGGGGTTTATGAGATAAAAGAAACGACTGTCCCTAAACTTTTTATGCTTTTTTTTAGAGGGATAAAGAAGGAAGGGGTGCCACTGCCTGACTATGTAAAAGACTGTGAATTGTATTTTGTAAGTGAAAAGGAGTATGACGGGTTAAAGTTTGAGTTAAAACTAAAAACTTTATCGTCGACCAACAACGCGAGAGTTAAGATTAAACTTTTAATGGAATACGTGGTTAAGGTAAGTAATGTCCAAAAATTTATGATATATCTATGCAACACCTATCCTATTGTTCAAAATTCAAAGGTAATAGAAGAGGTATCTTTTATTTCAAAAAAAGGAATTGCTGAACTTCTTAGTAAACCAAAGCACACCTTTGAGGAGTTTTTCTTAAGTGAGGACAAGGTAAAAAAGGCACTTCTTGACGAATTGAAACTTAGGACAAGTGAATTTGGGTTTGAGGTAGTCGACATTAATTTTCTTGACATAAAAGTCCCAAAGAAGTTTCTCGCACTTAAAATTGCCGCGCTTCAAAGAAAGGTTGACATAATTAATGGGGTGGACGCGGTAGAAAGGAAAGAGAAGACACAAAGCCCTATTATCAAAGAGGCTCCAAAAAGAGAAGAAATTAATTTGGCAAAGAAAGACATGGACGTGCAAGGTGAAAGAGAGCAAACTGAGGAACAAAAGACAAATGACGACGTAGTCGTGCCAGACAATATTGTAGACATTGACGCGCTTTATAACGACTTTAAGAAAAGTGAGGAAGAAGTTAAAATAAAAGAAGAGGTTGTGCAGCCTAGTCCAAGCGTTCTTGATATTGAAAAGAGAAAAAAGAAGGCAAGAGAAGAGGAATATGCAAAGTTTAACTTAAGGCGAGAGGGGCAAAGTAGGCTTAGCGACCTTGTCGATGACTACGAGATAAGCGATGCGCCGCAGAAAAACCCAATGTTGTTTGAGGAAAGAAAAGAGCAAGAAGAAAAGAAGGTTGACGCGCCAAAAGAACGTAAACTTGTTACCTGCGAGTGTTGCGGGGCGAAAAATTACGAGGGTGACGAATTTTGCTGCGTGTGTCAAAGTAAACTTTAAAAAGGGTGCTCTTATATTCAAAAACTATCGTCTTAACGGGTTTTTCCTTGTAAATATGAAGTTTTTGAGTATTATGCTTTTGTGTGAGATTTAAAATTTAATTTTTTAAAGAAAAACTAAGTACTTTATTTTTTAGCGTATGGTACAATATGGTTAATTTTATTAAAAGATGATTAAAATGTTTAAGGCTTATTCGTTAAAAAGATTTGTAAGAGCGTAAAAATTTTGTTAAAGATTTTTGTAAAGTCAACAAAATTTGGTTGTAATTTTTACTAAAAGGGTGTAAACTAAGGCGTCGCAAGAGTTTTAAACTTTACTAAAGGGATGGGCTTTAATAAAAAAGTTTAAAATTTATGAACAAAATAATAAAAACTGCGGGCGGGATAAAAGTAAGAAGATTTTTACTAAAGTTTAAAAATAGCGCGCGCATAAAAAAGGAGAAAATAAAATGGAGATTACAAAAACAACTTCACTTGGTGAAATTTTAGATAACTACAAAAACGCAGAGGAGATTTTAAGCAAGTTTGGAATGCATTGTTTTTCTTGCCCTATGAGTAGGATGGAGACTGTGGAAGAGGCAAGTGTTGTGCATGGCATAAATCCAGATGAAATGGTAAAGGTTCTTAAAAAAGACCTTAAGAAAAAATAAAAAGAGTTTAGCGTTTAGTTCTAGGAATTAAGCGCTTATTTTTTTTAGACTTGTTTTTTTGTGCAATGGCTATAGTCGAGTATTAAAAATAGGAGTTAAACATCTTAAAAAGAGTTGCGTAATTTTTTATGACCAACATGAGTCAAAAATACTACGGGTGGCGAAAAAGGCTAGCGTTTTATTAAAATTAGACCGATTTTTGATTTTATCGGTAAGGAAAAATGAATTATATAGTGGGGCATAAAAAGTTGTAGTCAAAAAAGTGAGGCGTGTAAGAGAGGCAAGGTAAAAAGTTTAGAGGTGTTAAAGTTGCATTTAGACAAGTTTTCAAGGTGAAGTGGGTGTGTGAAGAAAAGGGGTAAAAAAAGACAGCACGCATAATTTATCAAATTTTACAAAAACTTAATAGTAGGGAGGTTAAAATGGATAAATCAATTTGTAATGTAGAATGTGATGTTTGTAACTGCGTTCATAACCTAGACGGGTGTATGTGCAATAAGGACGGTATTAAAATTACTATGGAGGCGGAAAACGAAAACGCGCACTACTGCAAGTCCTTTGAAAAAAAGTGTGGCTTTATGGAAAAGTAATAAGTAAAGCAAATTAAGATTAAAGTAAACCTTGTTTTAAGGGTTTACTTTTTTTGTGATGAGGGGGGTTAGGAAGATATGAGTTCTTACAAATATTGCAAGCGGTTGTAGGGTTAAAAACGTATAAAGTTAAGAGGTGGGGGCAAAGAAAAGCGCAAAAAGATAATTTAAAAGAATAGTAAAAGGCGAGGACTAAGAAGATAGGCTAATAACTAGGGAATAGGATATTTTTGTAAGTAAACGAGAAAAAGAAGAAAAGACGGCTAAAAAGGGAGGTGGATAGGAAGTGTGAGGGGGGTAACTGTTAGGATATAGTAAAATAATATATATAATAAAATAATATGACATATTAAATAGGTGATGTAAGAGGTGAATTAATTGACGATGTAAGAGGTAACAAAACGGCTAAAATGTTAGGTTTAAAAATATGTTGATTTGTGCAGTTTGCACAAACTTTTGTTTTTTGCTTTAACGAGGTTAAAATTTAACAAAAAGGGGTTGACGTGAGTAAAAGTTTGTAGTAAAATGACCTCACCGTAAAAATAGGGTTGAAGTGTAAAGTTACTACTTTTATACCCACAAAAGTAGAGAATTTACATGGACTAGTTTGAATTAAATTCAAGCGGGCTGATAAAAAATCTTTAAAAAATAAAAGATTTTTTTTAAAGAGTGTAAGCACGGAACACACGGTAAAGTGTTTGCAACATTATCAGTAAGGGAAAGGAGAGTATATGGCAACACAAAAAATTAGAATTAAACTTAAAAGTTATGACCACAACCTAATTGACATGGCGACTTCACGTATTATGGATGCGGCAAGCAAGTCAGGCAGTAAGGTTGCGGGTCCAATACCACTACCAACGGATAAGGAAGTGGTTACAATTATCAGAGCACCTCATAAGGATAAGGATAGTCGTGAGCAATTTGAGATGCGTACACACAAAAGGATAATTGATATTTACACACCAAGTAGTAAAGCGGTTGACGCACTGATGAAATTAGATCTTCCAGCGGGTGTTGATATCAACATTAAACTTTAAAAAGGTCAAAAGGAGAAGAAGAAATGAGTAAAGCAATTCTTGGTAAAAAATTAGGAATGACACAAGTTTTTGACCTTGATGGAAGGGTAACTCCTGTGACTGTTATTGAGGCGGGTCCTTGTGTAGTAGTTCAGAAAAAGACAAAAGATAAAGACGGATATGAGGCAGTAGTTGTAGCGTTTGGCAAGACGAAAGAAAAGAGTAAAAATAAACCTGAACTAGGTGTGTTTAAAAAAGCGCAAGTTGAGGTAAAAAAATACTTAAGAGAAATAAATCCTGACAATTATAACGAACTTGAAGTGGGTAGCGAGATTAAGTGTAATGTGTTTAGTGAAGGAGACCTTGTTGACGTAACGGGGACAAGCAAAGGTCATGGGTTTAGCGGAACAATTAAGAGATGGAACGCAAGACGTCTTAAAATGTCACACGGTACGGGACCTGTTCATAGGTCAGTTGGGGGCTTAAGTGCAAACTCAACGCCAAGTAGGGTTTTCAAAAATCACAAGATGCCGGGACAATTTGGTAACGACCGCGTTACAAAACAAAATCTAAAAGTCGTAAAGGTTGACGAAGAGAGAAATCTTATTATGGTAAAGGGAAGTGTTCCTGGACATAAAGACGGACTTGTGTCAATCGTAAGTGCAAAGAAAGTTCAAAGGTAAGGAGCGAGTATAAAAAATGCCTAAAGTAAAAGTTTATAATATGAAAGGAGAAGCTGTAGGGCAGATGACTTTAAGCGACGACGTGTTTGGCTGTGAGTATAACGAGCCACTTATTCATCAAGTTATCGTTGCCTACAACAATAATCAAAGACAAGGCACAAAGTCAGCGCTTCTTAGAAGTGAAGTTAGAGGACATGCAAAAAAGCCTTGGAGACAAAAAGGGACTGGTAGAGCAAGGCAAGGTAGCACGAAGTCAGCACAATGGAAAGGTGGCGGTATAATTTTTGCACCAAAGCCAAGAGATTTTTCTGAGAAGATTAATAAGAAAATGAAGACTATGGCGTTTAAGAGTGCGATGAGCGCAAAACTTGCTGAAAAAGAAGTTGTTATTCTTGACGAGTTAACTTTGACAAGCCCTAAGACAAAGTTGTTTAAAGAGGTTATGGATAATTTTAAAGTCGGACACAAGAACGTTTTATTCGTTGTGAAAGACAAGGATGAAAGTTTAATGCGTGCGTCAAACAACATTGAAAATGTAGATTTAACATATGCAGATTTACTTAATACTTATGACGTTGTTAGCAACACAAAGTTATATGTGACAAAAGATGCGATAAAGAAAATAGAGGAGGCGTATAAGTAAAATGAATGCCTACGATATTATAAAAAAGCCATTACTTTCTGAAAAGAGTTATGCGACAATTCCTGATAAGAAATACACATTTATTGTGGATATTAATGCAAACAAAATTCAGATTAGACAGGCGATTGAACAAATTTTTAAAGTAAAAGTTAAAAGTGTAAACACCTTGATTGTTAAGGGTAAGGTAAAAACTCAAAACACAAAACAAGGTAGAAGCGTTGGTAGAACAAGCGACTACAAAAAGGCTATTGTTAGACTTACAACTGACAGTAAGCCGATTGAGTTTTTCGAGAGTTTAAATTAAGGTAGGGGGAGAAAGAAAAATGGCAGTAAAAAGACATAATCCAACCACACCTTCGCAACGTTTTTTATCCACTTTAGATTTTTCGGGATTAACAAAGAAAAAGCCAGAGAAATCACTTCTATCCGTTAAGAATAAAAACGGGGGAAGAAACAATCAGGGTAAAATTACTGTAAGGCACAAAGGTGGCGGAAACAGACAAAAATATAGAGTTATTGAATTTAGACGTCTTCATGACAATGTACCAGCAAAGGTTGTGGCGATTGAATATGACCCAAATAGGACGGCAAACATTGCACTTCTTCAATATGAAGATGGGGCAAAAGCGTATATTTTAGCGCCAGTAGGGCTTAATGTAGGCGACAAAGTTATGAGTGGCGAGGAAGTTGAAGTAAAAGTCGGAAATTGTATGCCTCTAAAGAGTATTCCAGTAGGTAGCGTGGTGCATGCGATTGAACTTAGACCTAGACAAGGTGCAAAGATTGCAAGATCTGCTGGAATTAGTGCTAGACTTATGGCAAACGAAGGAAAGTATGCAACCCTTAAGATGCCTAGTGGAGAAATGAGACTTGTTCTTCTTGAATGTAGGGCAACTCTCGGTCAAGTAGGAAATGTCGACCACGAGATTGTTTCTATTGGTAAGGCAGGAAGAAAAAGGCACATGGGAGTAAGACCTACTGTTCGTGGTTCTGTTATGAACCCTAACGATCACCCACATGGTGGTGGTGAAGGTAAGTCTCCTGTTGGTAGACCTGGTCCTATGACACCTTGGGGCAAACCTGCACTAGGGCTTAAGACTAGAGACAAGAAGAAATCTACTAATAAGTTTATTGTTAGTAAGAGGTCGTAAGTTAAGGAGAGAAGAAGATGAGTAGATCGTTAAAGAAAAAACCTTATGTAGAAGAGAGATTGCTTAGTCGTGTCAAGCAAATGAACGAGACAAATAGTAAAAAACCTATTAAGACTTGGTCAAGGGCATCGGTTATTTATCCTGAATTTGTGGGACATACAATCGCAGTTCACAATGGTAAGAAGCATATTCCTGTTTATTGCACTGCTGAAATGGTAGGACATAAACTTGGTGAGTTTGCTCCAACACGTACCTTTAGAGGTCACGGTGCAGATAAGGTCAAAGGGAAATAAGGAGTGTAGAAATGGCAAAGAGAGTAAAAGAGAAAACTGAAAAAATTAGACAAACTCGCGACGTTAGACCTTATGCAAAGGCAACTTATGTAAGAGTTAGTTCTTCAAAGGTTGACATAATTATGGACATTGTACGAAATAAGCCTTATTATGAGGCAGTTGGAATTTTGAAGAATATGCCTAACAAATCTGCAAGCCTTATACTAAAAGTCATAGAATCTGCTGGGGCAAATGCAGAGAACAACAAGGGAATGAATAAGTCTGACTTGTACGTCGCTGAGATTTATTCAGGACAAGGCCCAACCTATAAAAGACAAAACATTAGGGGTCGAGGCAGAGTTGACCAAATATTAAAAAGAACGAGCAATATTACAGTTATACTGGACAATGCGAAATAAGGAGAAAAGCGAGAAATGGGACAAAAAGTTAGTCCAAATGGACTTAGAGTTGGAATAAATAAAGGTTGGGATTCTTTGTGGTATGTTGAAAAGGGTGACTTTGCAAAGTACGTCAAAGAAGACAACGAAATTCGAACATTTATTAAGAAAAAATACTATGCTTGCGCTATTTCAAAGGTTGTTATTGAAAGGACGGCAAGAAGGGTAATTGTTAATATTTTCACTGCTCGCCCTGGGATTTTAATTGGTCAAAAAGGCGCGGGAGTTGAGACCCTTAAAAAAGAGTTAATGAAACTTACAAATGCAGAGTCAATTTCTATTAACATTAAAGAGGTTAAAAATCCTGACATTGACGCAACCTTAATTGCTGAAAGCATTGCAAGTCAACTTGAGAAGCGTGTTCACTTTAGACGTGCTATGAAAATGGCTATGCAAAAGGCAATGAGAGCGGGAGTTAAGGGAATTAAGACAATGGTTGGTGGTAGACTTGACGGAGCAGATATTGCAAGGAGCGAGCATTATCATCAAGGCAGCCTTCCTCTTCAAACACTTAGGGCTGACATTGACTATGGTTTTGCAGAGGCAAAAACGACTTTTGGTATTTTAGGTATTAAAGTTTGGGTTTACAAAGGTGAAATTTTAGAGAAAAAGACTCCTAGAAGAAAGGAGGGGAATGAATAAAATGTTAATGCCAAAGAAAGTAAAAAGAAGAAAAGTTCACCGTGGCAGAATGAAAGGGGTTGCAACTCGTGGTAACAAACTTGCGTATGGAGACTACGGAATTGTGACGACTGAGCCAGCGTGGATAACATCAAATCAGATTGAGGCGGCGCGTATTGCTATGACAAGGTACACCAAGCGTGGTGGTAAGGTATGGATTGATATTTTCCCAGATAAACCTATTACAAAAAAGCCTGCTGAGACGAGAATGGGTAGTGGTAAAGGTAATCCAGAGTATTGGGTAGCAGTCGTTAAGCCTGGTAGAGTACTTTTTGAAATAAGTGGCGTAAGTGAAGCGGTTGCCCGTGAGGCTTTGAGACTAGCCTCCCACAAACTTCCTGTTGTCACAAAGATTATTGCAAGAAGTCAAACCACTGAGGAAAAAAGCAAAGAAAATCTTGCAAAAGGTGGTGAAGGTTAATGAAGATAAAAGAAATTAGAAATTTAACTAGTGAGGAACTTCAGAAAAAGTTAAATGACACTAGGACAGAATTATTCAACTTAAGATTTCAACACGCAACGGGAAATCTTGCAAATCCAATGCTTTTAAACTCTTTGAAGAAAGATATTGCAAAAATCAAAACAGTCTTAACCGAAAGAGAGTTAAACATAAATTCTAATAAAAAGGCTAAGGCGTAGGAGAGGAAGAACATGGAAGAAAAGAGAAATAATAGAAGAACAAAAATAGGTGTGGTAGTTAGTGACAAGATGGACAAGACTTGCGTGGTAGCTGTTACATCAAACGTCAAACACCCACTTTATAAAAAAGTCGTAAAGGTCACTAAGAAATTTAAGGTTCATGACGAACTTAATACTTGCAAAGTAGGCGACTATGTCGAAATTATGGAGACAAGACCTATTAGTAAGACTGTTCACTTTAGATTTCTTAGAATGATAGAGAAAGCAAAATAACGGAGGGGAAAAGTTATGATTCAACCACAAACAAGACTAAAAGTTGCTGATAATACTGGTGCAAAAATTATTATGTGCATAAGAGTACTTGGCGGTTCTTTTAGAAGATCCGGAAACATTGGGGACGTGATTATCGCCTCTGTTAAAAAAGCAACACCGGGTGGCGTTGTTAAAAAGGGTGACGTTGTTAAAGCAGTTATTGTTAGAACCAACAAAGGTGTTCAGAGAATTGATGGTTCAAGCATTAAATTTGACGACAACGCTGCGGTTATTATTGATAACCAAAAACAGCCTCGTGGAACTCGTATTTTTGGGCCTGTTGCAAGGGAACTAAGAGAAGATGGTTATATGAAAATAGTTTCTCTTGCACCTGAGGTATTATAAGGGGGAATAGACAAAATGGCGAATTTGAAAATTAAAAAAGGTGACACAGTTGTTATTCTTGCAGGAAAAGAAAAGGGTAAAACAGGCGAGGTTTTAGAGTGTTTTCCAAAAGAAAGCAAAGTAACAGTGAAGGGTCTAAATATGATTGTCAAACACAATAAGCCAAGATCTGCACAAGACAAGGGCGGTATTGTGAGGCTTGAGGGTAAACTTGACATAAGTAATGTTATGGTAATTTGTCCAAATTGCAACAAGGCAACCAGAGTAGAAATGGAAATTGCAGGTGACAAAAAGGTCAGGAAGTGCAAAAAGTGCGGTGCAGTACTTGACAGTAAAAAAGTTGTTAAGGCTCAGAAGAAAGATGACAAAAAGAAGTCGGATGTGAAAGAGGTTAAGGCAAAAAAGACAACCTCTCAAAAAGAAAAAAGCGAGGCAAAAGAGACGAAGAGCAAGACAACAGAAAAGAAAGCAAAGTCGACTGTTTCTAAAAAAAGCACGGTAAAGAGTGAGGCGTAGGAGGAAATATGGCAACTAGTAAGAAAAATTATGCAAGACTACACGAGATGTATTTAAAAACTGTAGTCCCAGCACTTAAAAAAGAATATTCTTATAAAAATGTTATGGAAATTCCAAAACTTGATAAGATTGTTGT
>CALWKI010000008.1 GCA_944381235.1 uncultured Clostridia bacterium | reverse complement strand
AATTCTTATGCGTTTTACTATTGCTATGGATTAACAAATATCACTGTGCCACAAAACGTGAGTAGTATGGGAAGTTCTGCTTTTCTTTGTAACTTTAAACTAATTGAAGTGAATAACTTATCTGATTTAAATATTTCTACGAATAATTCTAATGGAAATGTTGGTTATTATGCAGAAGAGGTGTTTAATAGTATAAATTATGAGGGCAATTTAAAATTATATGGTGAAGGGGTTGTAATGTATGAAAATACTGATGACTCACTTTATCATGCTATGGGTATTATAGAAGGGGTAAGTTCAAATGTAGTACTTCCTACAACAAGTTATGATTATGATATTTATCAATATGCGTTTTATCATAAAGACAATATTGTAAGTGTAGAAATTCCTAGTTCTGTCACAAGTATAGGAGAGCGTGCATTTTCTTATTGCAGTAGTTTGACAAGTATTACAATTTCAAGTACTGTCACAAATATAGGAGTTAGTGCTTTTTCTAATTGCAGTAGTTTTATAAATGTTACATTTGGAGATAATTCACAACTTGAGAGCATAGGAAATTATGCTTTTTATTATTGCAGAAGTCTCGAAAGTATCAATTTTGGAGAAAATTCACAGCTTGCAAACATAGGAAGTTGTGCATTTCAAGAATGCAGAAATCTTGCAGCTATTACACTTCCAAGTACCGTGACAAGCATAGGAAGTGAGGCATTTTATTATTGTACAAGTCTAGAGAGTGTAAACGTTGAAGAAGGTTCAAACCTCACAAACATAGGATATAGTGCATTTAGATATTGCAGTAGTCTTAGTTCTATTACAATACCAGGTACTGTGACAAGTATAGGAAGTACTGCATTTTTTGGATGCAGAAACGTAAAAGAACTACATATAGATAACATAGCAAGTTATTTAAATAGTTTGACCTCGGATACTTCAAGTCCATTATTTAGTGAAAGTGTAAATGGTACTTTACAAAATGTTAGTCTATATGTAAATGAAGAACCTGTAACAACTTTAGTTATACCAGAGGGAATAACAACAATTCAAGATTATGCTTTTAGAGGGGTTAATATATCAAGTGTGGTTATTCCAAGTTCTGTGACAAATATAGAAAGTTTTGCATTTCAAAATTGCGATGGTTTAGCAAGTATTACAATACCAGATAGTGTGACAAGCATAGGAGAAAGAGCATTTGATAATTGCAGTAATCTTACATCAATTACAATTCCTAGTTCTGTCACAAGTATAGGAGAATCTGCATTTTCTACTTGCAGTAATATACAGAAGTTATATGTAGAAGACTTAACAAGTTATTTGAATAGTTTAACCTCAACTTATTCAAGTCCATTAGTTGGTACAACTCAAAATGTCAATTTATACGTAAATGAAGAACACGTGACAGATTTAGTTATTCTAGAAGGAGTAACTACAATACAAGGGTATGCGTTTAGAGGAGTTAACATATCAAGTGTAGTTATTCCAAGTTCTGTGACAAGTATAGGAAGTTATGCATTTTCTAATTGCAGTAGATTAACGAGTATAAACTTACCAGAGGGGATAACGACGATAAATCGTGCTACCTTCAGTAGCTGTGCGAGTCTTATTTCTATTACAATTCCAAGCACTGTAACAAATTTAGGAGAGTTTGCATTTAGTTATTGCAGTAGTCTTACCTCTATTGTAATCCCTAGTTCTGTGACAAGTATAGGAGCGTGGGCATTCGAGGGTTGCAGTAGCCTTGCGAGCGTAACTTTTGGAGAAGGTTCAAGTCTTACGAGTATAGGAAGTGATGCATTTAGAGATTGCAGTAGTCTTACATCTATTACAATTCCTAGTTTCGTGACGAGTATAAGAAGTACTGCATTTGCTAATTGTTACAAACTTGTTGAAGTTATTAATTTAAGTAGCCTTGAGATAACAGTAGGGGAGACTAGTAATGGTTACGTTGGATATTATGCAGATTATGTTTATGCAAGCCTAGATACACCTTTAAAGCAACAAAAAGTAGGAGATTATGTTTTCTATTTAAATAATGACATTATGTATCTTTTGTCTTATACGGGTAATGATACAAATTTAATGTTACCTAGTATAGAAGATGTAAAGAAAGTCTTCGATGAATTTACGGGCAATACTTATCAAATATATGAGCGTGCTTTTTATTTGAATGAAAAAATTATAAGTGTTATAATTCCAGAGAGTGTTACAAGTATAGGAAATTTTGCATTTTCTGATTGCAGTAGTCTTACCTCTATTACAATACCTAGTTCTGTCACAAGTATAGGAAATTACGCATTTAGATTTTGCTACAAACTTGTTGAAGTTATAAATTTAAGTAGCCTAGAGATAAGAGCGGGAAATAGTAGTAATGGTTATGTAGGAAATTATGCAATAGACATAAAAACTGGGGGAAGTGAAACTGGGATTTATTATCTTGGGGATAATAATGAATACGTAATGTATAAAGATTTAAAAGGTAATCATTATTTAGTAGGCTACATGGGAAAGGACGGGAATATAACTCTTCCAAATTCAAATAATAATTATGCTATAAATCAATATGCTTTTTATGGCAATGATACAATTACGAGTATTGCAATTTCAAGCAGTGTCACAAGTATAGGAAGTTATGCATTTAGAGATTGTAGTAACGTAACTATATATTTTGAGGCGAGTGACGAAAGTAATATAACGCTTAGTTCAAGTTGGAATTATTCAAATCGTCCTGTTTATTGGGGGCTTAATGTCACGTGGGAGTATGATGAGGTGACGGGGGAGCCTAGACCGATTTAGTAGGAAAGGGAAAAGGAAATTAATTTTTTGTAGTTTTGTTTTACATATTATTGAGTACAATGTTAATTTATTTTAGGTTGTTAAGTGGAAGTATGTTTAAAGTATATGGTTGATTTTATATATGTAGGCGAGTAAGAGAGTGCGGTTCAAAATAGTAAATTGATTTTGTTTTAGTAGTGATCGATAGGGCGGTGTTAAGAATACTTAATAGGAAATGTAGTATTAGAGTGGCGGCCTAAGTGAGGTGGCGAAGTCGTCTCTCGCGGTCGCACGTTTTGTAATAAAAAAAGAGGGGGTGAATCCTTCTTTTTTTATATAATCAAATGCTTAATTGTTTCTAGTAAAAGTTATCTAACACTTGTAAATTTTTGCAAAAGTTAACAAACACCGCTAGATAACTAATTGTAGTAGGTAATTGTTACTTAGATTATAAGGCTAAATTTAGTAGAAAACTAATTTTTAAAATAATTAATCAACTAACTTAGCATTTTTATAGTAATCAATTACCCTTGAAGACCTTGAGCTTGTCTAAACATATCTTCAACGACTATGTCGTAGATTTCGCCAAGGGTTGAACAATATTCAAGCACTTTCCAAGGCTCATTTGTATGATAGTGAATTTTAATAAGTTCGCTATCCCCAACGACAAGTAGGCAGTCACCGACAAAATTCTTCTCAAAGTACTCTCTAATGTCGTCGTCACTTAAGTCTTTACCGTCAATAAGAAGTTGGGTATCATACCTATAATTTAATTCTTCATCTTCGTCCATCTTTTTTTTGCTCCCTTTTTACTCTATAATGATAAATCAAGTATAACTAAAAAATCACTACAAGTCAAACAAAATAGATTAATAGTTTGATTATCAAAGTATTTTTATGATGTTAAAAAACCACAAATACAAAATTATATAGTATTTTATCCACGAATTTTAAAAGAAAGACAATGGAGGGAGTAGTCCTACGTTTTTTTACATATGCATTTTAGTTGTCTATGTGGTGAGTAAATAATTGAAGAAATAATTATAGATAGTTTTTATAAACTTATTAGTTAAAAGGCTGTGAGGCGGACAGGATAACAGACAAAAGAGTTGCAAATAGTCTTAAAATGTGGTAGTGTATTTTGCATTCATGTAAAAACAAAAGGAGGAGGAATGTTAGAGTTACAAAATGTTTGTTATGAAATAGTTGTAAATAACAAGAAGAAAAAAATTCTTGATGACATATCCTTTAAAGTCGATGATAAACAACTTGTGGTACTTACTGGCCCAAACGGGAGTGGCAAGTCGACTTTATCAAAAATTATTATGGGAATACTTGTGCCTTCGTCTGGGAAAATTTTATATAACGGAAAGGACATAACGAGGCTTAGTATTACAGAAAGGGCAAAATTAGGTCTTTCGTTTGCGTTTCAGCAACCGGTGACGTTTAAGGGGTTAAAGGTAAAAGACCTAATTGACATTGCCTCAAAGAAAAAAAACAGTGTCATTAACGCTTGTGACTACTTAAGTAGGGTAGGGCTTTGCGCTAGAGAGTACATTGATAGAGATCTTGACTCAAAACTTTCTGGCGGGGAGTTAAAGCGGATAGAACTTGCATTGATACTCGCAAAAAATGGTGAACTTAACATTTGCGACGAGCCGGAGGCGGGTATAGATTTGTGGAGTTTTGACGCGCTTATTAAACTTTTTAAGGAAGAGGACAAAACTTTTCTTGTAGTGAGTCATCAAAGGAGGCTTATTGAAATTGCAAGCAAGGTAATCTTACTTAGTCGAGGCAAAATCGAGGCAGAGGGGAGTTATGAAGACCTAAAAGAAAAACTTTCTTCTCAAATTTGTGACAGGCTTGAGGAGGGGAACGAATGAATGAGATAGAGAAAAAAATACTTGAAGAGGTGTCGTCACTCCACGCGGTGCCAATGAGTGGGGCGCACAATATTAGGCTTAATGGAAAACTTGTTTCGCGCGGGGTGACAGAGGGTATAAATATTTTGTCAAAAAAGGACAAAGACGGTATTGACGTTTTTATTAAACGTGGTACAAAAAATGAGAGCGTGCATATTCCCGTTATTGTTAGTTTCTCAGGCGTCAAGGACAAGGTTTACAATGATTTTTATGTTGAAGACGACGTGGACGTACTTATTGTTGCTGGGTGCGGGGTGAATTGTAATGGGAGTAGTGCGTCTGGGCATAATGGTATTCACACTTTCCACATTGGGAAAAATTCAAAAGTAAGATATGTTGAAAAGCACGTTGGACTTGGGGATAATGAGGCAAAAAGGGAACTTGACCCAGTGACAGACATAATTTTGGGAGAAAATAGTGTGCTTATTATGGAGACTTCTCAACTTGGAGGGGTGACAAAAAGTATTAGGACCACAAACGCGACACTTGCACGAGGTGCTAAACTTATTATTAAGGAAAGTCTACTTACAAGTGAGCAAGACATAGTTAAGACAATGTTTAACGTAAATTTAGAAGGCGAAAACTCAAAGGTTGAGGTCGTGTCAAGAAGTGTAGCAAGAGGTAAAAGTTGTCAAGAGTTTGTGTCAAATATCATTGGCAAAAATAAGTGTTTTGGGCATGTTGAGTGCGACGGGATAATAAGCGAAAAGGGAATAATTTCGTCAACACCAAAGATTGTGGCAAAACACCCAGACGCCATGCTAGTACACGAGGCGGCAATAGGTAAAATTGGAGAAGGGCAAATAGAAAAACTTATGACGTTAGGACTTGACAAAGAAGAGGCAGAACGAGAGATTATAATCGGGTTCTTAAGATAAGCCGCTTTTGAGTTAAGGGGCATTTTAAGATAAGCCGCTTTTGAGGTAAAAAATTTACTTTTTGTTAGTAAAAGAGGATAAAAAACCAAGAAAAAGAACATATTGATTACAATTTTCAATATGTTTTTTTGTTTATTGTCTGGTTTTATAAAAAGCATTATAAATTATCTTTTTATTGCTTTATAGAGCAGGTTTGGGTGAAAAAGTGGACGCGGAATAGTTGCTTTTTGTGAAAAATTAGGAAGAGGGAAGAAAAAAGAGGCAATTAGAAATTGTCTCTTTTTTGTATTTTTTTAATTTGATATTTATATTTTTATAC
Source organism: uncultured Clostridia bacterium (assembly GCA_944381235.1). Classification (GTDB taxonomy): domain Bacteria; phylum Bacillota; class Clostridia; order Christensenellales; family UBA1242; genus UBA7862. The sequence continues at coordinate 1,496 of CALWKI010000008.1, read as the reverse complement.
TAAATATGACTAAATTTTAAGTTTGAAATTAATGTCGCCCATTTTGTCGGTTGTGACATATCCAGGCTCGGCGTTCACGACGTCTCTAAGCCTATTGACAATGCTTGCGCAAGTCATTTCTACTGTTGCTGGGCGAGAAACGGTAATAGTGGTTGTAGGTTCGCCTTCAATAGTCCACTGATTTTCGTCGTATTCGTCTGGACCGTAAACTTTGCCGATGCACTCGGTTTCAAGGGTTATACCTTCCTTGGTTGTAGTTGTGACAACTGCGCTCATACCCGTTGCGTCTCCGCGTTTGATCGTCATATTAAGAGTTGATGAATTAAGGTCCTCTTTGTAGGTTTGAGGTACACATTTTTGGGTTTGGCGTGTGACGTGAAGTCCAAGTTTTTCACATAACCAACCATTTACTGTCCACATATATGATGGGGAATAGTCTCCAGCGTTTATGACTTTTGCACGTTCCTCGTCGGAAATTCTATCTGCACTTGCAATTTTTTCGTCAAATTCTTTTAGAGTTAACCCCGCGCCGTGAACCTCGGCAAGTGCGATGCCGTAATCTTCGACGTTATATGATGACCTTCCTTTAATTTTTGTGATTTTCTGTGTTGAGCCCGCTAGAACAGAAATAAGGCTCCCCCAAGAAGTGTCTTGATAACCGCTTCCTGACAAAGTACAGTTATTTTCTTTGGCGACCTTATCAAGTTTCTTTGTTATCTTTGGGGATGAATTCATAGGGAAGAACGCCTCTTCGCAAGTTGAAATTGCGTTTACGCCACATTTTGCACAAATAAGCATAACGTCATAAATGTCTTTCATTAAGCTCATTGTTGTAATAATTGCAATGTCTGGTTTGTGTTTTTTTAGACTTTTTTCTAAGTCTTTTACATTTTCAATTATTACATTTCGTGTGTCTCCTCCACAGACAACTGAAATGTCTTTTCCAATTCGTGATTCGTCAATGTCGTACGCGCAAACTATCTTGCCTTCCTTTTCCTCAACATAACGCATAGTATATTTTGCCATTTTACCGCAACCAATTTGGGCTACTTTTAAAGTTTTTGCCATTTTTTTACTCTCCTTTTACTCTTTTTAGTATAAGCAAAAAGAAAAAAAAGTAAACTAACGGAAGAAAAATTTTTATTATCATAAAAATTTTTTTGAAAACTTATGTTTTCCCCTCGCGTTGCTCGGCTTATGTGTCCGCGAAATAAATAAAAAAGTTTAAGCAAAGGGATAAAATTTTAAAAAGGTAAAAAAATATGTAGATTTTTTTTGACCACTATGGTACAATATACATACAATAAAAATATGGGGACATAGCTCAGTTGGTAGAGCGTTGCATTCGCATTGCAAAGGCCGTCGGTTCGACTCCGCTTGTCTCCACCAGAAAAAAATTAGTGCCGATGGCAACGCAATTTTATCTAAAATTGCGTAAAGCCGTGAGGCGCTAATTTTTTTCTCTACCCCGTGGAAACTTCTTCCACGGGGACCCC
>CALWKI010000007.1 GCA_944381235.1 uncultured Clostridia bacterium | reverse complement strand
CACCACCTGAACTCTCACTTGAAGAACCCGAACCGCTCGACCCGCCACCTGAACTTGAACCACTTTCTCCACCGCTTGTACTACTTTCGCCGCTTCCACTAGAACCTCCACTACTTGCCCCGCCATTAGAACTTGAACTAGTGTCTTCCTCAACATTTATATTGTTAATTGCAATGCACTTGACCGGCCCTAAAATTGCGTCGTAGTAGTCGCCAAAACTCTTTAGTGACTCATAGTGGTTGTGTTGTCCCGCGACGCTATCTCGACTAAGGATAACATAAAACTCGCTATTGAGATCTTTTACGCTATCAAGGAGTTTTTTCGCACTCTTTTCTGTACTTACAAGAAAAATGTTATTGGTATTTGTCTTAATTCGCTGTAAATAATCAAGTGCTCCGTTTAACCCTTCATCGCTCGCCTCATTATTAAACACAATAACTCGACAATGCGCAAAACCAGAGACTTTACCAAAATCAAGGTTAAATTTTTCTATTGCTTCTCCGACGCTCTTCCCTTTCATAGACGCACATTTAAGTGCATTTTCACTACTGCCCGCATAAGGTATTAGGTATTGAAGACTCACCTCATACTCCTCGCCATTTTTATCAATTCCGATAGCAGTAACTATATTTTCTGACCTACTTTGTTGAGGCAAACTTATTGTCACTGGAAACATTACTATAAAAAGCAAAAGAATAACCAAAAGTATCTTATTGTGCCACAAGTACTTCACTTTTCTTCCTCCTTTTTTTTTTTTTTAAAATAAAGAGTAGTAGTGGCAATGCCCCTTGGATAATAATGTTGTATATGTAAATATAGTCCCTAAAAATTGTCATTGAAAGATATATGTTAAAATTCATCAACACACTTATGACTACAACTATGAGAAGCGCCACAAGGGAAACTACCTCTTTATGTTTGTTTATATTAAACACCTGACAAAAAAGACTCGTCACAACAATCACATTAATGGTCAAATCAAGAAAAAGTGCGACGTCCCAAATAAGAATTAAAATCCAATCAAATGAACCAATATCAGAAACAGATGGTAAAAATTGCATTATGTCTGATATGGCGTTTATGTGACAAACCGTATTGTAATTATATGTAAAGTAAAAAACAGCGTAAAATAACGCAACAGAAAAAACAAGTCCAAGCATACTTAAAATTAATTTTAAATTAAACTTCTTGTCCATTTTAACTTTACCAAAAAAAAGTATTAAAACCAAATAATCTCCAAACCACACCGAATACCTACTGCTTGATTTTATAAAAGAAATCCCATTTTCAAGCATAGGTAAAGCGTTTGAAAAGTCCGCCCTGAAAATCCCCACAACAAGAGCCACAGCAAATCCAAATAAAATTACCGGCATAAAAACCTCGTTTAACCTTGAAAAAGCCTTAAGCCCTTGACGAACACAAAATAAAACACAAATAAGAATTGGAACGGTAAAAATGTACCATTCAAACGCCGTATACAAATTTTCATTTAGATAAATAAAATTTGTTTGAAATCTAGTAAAACACCTAGTTAAAAAATACAGGCATAGTAAAAACATAATGATTTTAGCCCCCACTTTCCCAAGGAGCGTACATAAAAGATCATAAAAGGTCATATCTTTATATTTATTCATAAGGTAAAGGAGCATAAGTAAAACAATAAAATCCACAAGAAGCAAAAAAAGTAACATTATATATCCGTCTCGTCCAATGTTTGTCGCAAGCACGTTTGGCAAAAACAAAACTTTTAGTGTCACAACGCTTAAAATAAGTATAAAAATGAGTTGCCTAGTTGTTACTGTTTTTTCCATTTTTACCTTTCCCCCTTTTAAGCCTTGTCGTGTTTTCATTTGGAATGGACTTTGGCCTTTTTGTCATTGTAGTTAAACTATCCTTTAGTATAAAATCTTTCATATCATCTTTTATGTAAGGCGAGTAAGGTGCAAGGTATGGCGTATTGAAACTATCAAAATTACAAAGATAAGCAAGTAAAAACAACATTCCTAGCATTATCCCATGAAACCCAAGTGTCCCGCCAATTATGGCAAAAACAATTCTAAGAAGTGATATTTGTGAACTCTGATTTGGAATAATGTAAACAGTTATAGCACTTAGAGCTACAATCATAACCCCAGGAGGACTAACAAGCCCTGCTTTTACCGCCGTGTCCCCAAGAATTAGCGCACCAACTATTGAAATTGCCATACCAAGATATTTTGGCATTCTAACACTTGCCTCAAACAAAATATCAAATAGAACTATGATAAAAAATATTTCAAGAAAGGGGTTAAGCGGTAAATTTTGCGTCGTGTTTACAATGGTAACTAAAAACTTTAGAGGTAAAACTTTGTAATGATAAAGTTGAAGTGCTATATACATACCGGGCAAAAATATAGATATAAATAACCCAAGTACCCTTATAATTCTAAGAATTGACACCCTATGTGCGTCAGAATAGTAGTCGTTACTGCTTTGAAAATCTTCAAACATAACATATGGAATAGTTAGTGCAATAGGAGTCCCGTCAACAAGTATTACTACTCTTCCTTCAAGAATTTTTGCCACCGCAATGTCCGGCTTTTCGCAATTTCCAATTTGCCTAAAAATTGAGTTTGGTCTATTCTCTAAGAACTTTACTAAATAATAACTATCAAGTACCCCGTCAATGTCATACTTATCTAACTTCCTTTTTATCTCATCAACGACCTTTAAGTCTACAATGTCATTAAAATATACCAAATTAATTCTAGTCTTTGTTCGTCTTCCGATACTTAGTTCCTCAACCTTTAACTTTTTTGACGGAAGCCTTTTACGAATAAGTGACAAATTTATTTTAAGCGTTTCTGTAAACCCTTCCCTTGGGCCACTAATAACCGTTGACGTTGGAGGTTCCTCAACGCTTCTGCCAGGATACATAACGGTATTAAAGCATAGCGCCCTTTTGTCATTATCTTTAAAAAGTACCGCAAAACCACGAAGAAGTTTTTCTTCAATCTCTTCGTTTAACAAAATTTCAGCATTACAAAAAGTTATTACCTCTTTTTGAAGCGCTTCAAGCGAAAAGTCTTTTTCACAGAACTTGCTAAGAGAAAACAAAATGCTCCTATTTATTTCTTCAATGTTGCATAATTCATCAATAAAAACTAGCGACAAATTTTTGTCCCCAAGTTTTATATCTCTTATAATTATATCCGGGCTATCAAGAAACTCTTTCTTTATTTCTTGTGCCCTCTCGCTTGCTTTCATATTCATACACAAAGTATGCGTAAACTTAAAAATTTTTATTCTTCTACTACACCATAATTTTATGAAAAATCGTTAAATCCCACTTTTCAATATTTCTTTTTTTATACGACATTTTGAATAATTTTTAAAACTCTAATTTTTTATAATTATTCATTTTTTAAAAAAAATTAAAACGTATAAAAAATATGCAAAATTTGTTTGACAAAGGCAAAATTATTTTGTATCTTATTAAAGATTTTTGTCGAATAAAAGAAAACACTTTAGTTACATTTGTGTTTTCTTGCGTTCCTAAAAAAAAGTTATCCACAATTTAAGGTGGTAGTTTTTGAAGAAATATGTCGTTTATTTCTTCTATTTTTACGCCTAAATTGTGGATAAGTGAATAACTTTTGTGGATAAAGTAGGGGTTTTCCACATTTTTGAGTAAAAATTCACTAAAATTTATAAATATTTATTTTTTGTAGTTAATCCACTTATTGTTGATAAGTGAATTATTTATTTTTATGCATTTTTATTCTTTTTTGAAATATCTTTTTTTGTGACAATATATGCAAATTTTGTATTCTCGTCAATTTTTACCTTGTCACTAATTTCAACACCAAGCACGCATAGAATTTCGCTCCCCTCTGCTAAAACTGGCAAACTAGCCCTTAACCTATTTGGAATCTTTTTATCAATGAGATAATTTTTTAAACTTTTTGAACCGCCACCAAATTTGGTAAACTTATCCCCCGTCTTTCTTGTACGCCACACGGCTGTACTTGGTACTTTATTCGCGTCAAGAAGAAGTGTTCCCTCTTTCCTATCAAAATCTTTTGTCTTTTTGACTTCAATCTGACAAATGTCCGCAAAATTAGTCTTCCCTGTTTTCAATGGATAAACATCTATAATTTCTTTCTTTTCTAGGACATATAAAGTTATATAATCATACTCCTTTTGAGCAACCAAATTATTTGGTAAGTTTATTTTTTTACCATTTTCACAACTTTCAAGAGATTTAATAAGTTCAATATGTTTTCTTTCAATGTCTTGATAAATATTAATTTTATTTAGTGCGTCAAATATTATTCTATTAATAACACTTGGCGCGTAGTGGAAATAAGACAAAGGTATCTTTGCTGTAGTTTTATCAAAAATCACCCCGTCGTGTCTTACGTGACTCAATATAAACTCGTTATCCTCTTTGCACGCTTTACTAAAGTTAACAAGATTTTGTTCAACGCCTTCCCACCTTTTTTTGAGTTCAGGCATAATAATATTTCGAATAAAATTCCTATTATATGTTGTATCCATATTTGTCTCGTCATCAACATAAGAAATTTCATTTATTGCACAGTATTTAAGTAGATCTTCTTTTGATACATCAAGCATAGGTCTAATGTAACTATTATTACGTGTAAGATTCATTCCGCACGCACCGTTAAGTCCCGCCCCGCGCAAAATATGCATAAGAATTGTCTCTGCTTGGTCACTAAGATGATGAGCGAGCGCAATCTTGTCTACCTTATTTTCACTAAGTAGTTTGTCAAAAACGCCATAACGCGCTATTCTTGCTCCTTCTTCAACTCCTACCTTTTCGTTTTCTGCGACTCTCTCAGCGTCGACTGAAAATTTCCAGCAAGGAATATGATGCTCGTTGCAAAAATTTTTTACAAACATCGCATCTCCCAAAGACTCCTCCCCTCTTAACATATGGTCAATGGTAATTGCTACAATCTCGCAGTCCAAATTCTCTTTATTTTCATTCAAAACATTAAGAAGTGCCATCGAATCCGCGCCACCACTAACAGCAACCCCAATAAACTCACCCGGGCTAATCAAATTATTATTTTTTATACAATCTAAAATTTTATCTTCCATAGTAGAAGAATTATATACTATTAATTTAGTAATTTCAATAGTAAAATTAATTTTTTTTATGAAATGCACAAAATTTAGGTGTTGCTCCTGTATTAAAGAAGAAAAATCGTGAGTAATTTTTAAATATATTAAAAATGAATTCAAATTTTTATGTGATAAACACCATGTTTATTTTTATCATAAAAAAATAAGGTTTTTTATTTAAACCTTGCTTTTTTATCCTACAGATGCACCTTTTAGGTTTAAAATAGTTATAAAAATATAATCTTATTTACTGTTTATTCATAATTTTGCATAATTATGCGTATGCGTAAAACAGCCTTCCAACAAGTACCGTCATATCATCATTTGGATAGTTCTTTGCAGTCAACTTTGCCTTATTTAAAATACAATCGGCAATTTCTTGAGGACTTTTATTTGGAAGATATTTTAAATATTCCTCTATAGCCTCAGTACCAAGTGTGTCAACTACCCCATCACTAAGCATAATTATAAAGTCATCAGGCGTTAAAATGGTTTTTGTGACTTTTGTTGATACGCTTTCTAGTATCCCAAGGGGCAAAGAGGAACTTTCAATTTTTGACACCTCTTCACCTTTTTTTATATAGCCTACTGTTCCTCCTTGTTTAATAAAGTCCGCTTCACCATTTTTTAGGTCAATAACACTAACATCTAAAGCTGAAAACACATTTTCACTTGTAAGACTTAGAAGTTTATTAAGGCTTGAAATTATAGTCTCATCATCAAAGCCCGCTTTATAAAAATTTTCAATAAGGGAAAGCGAGGTCTCGCTCTTTTCTGTAGCATTTTTTCCTGACCCCATTCCATCACAAATGGCAAGCATATATTTATTACTTGGAAGTTTTACCATTGAATGAGTGTCCCCACTACTCTCACTTCCACCTTTTGTGGTCTTTGCTACGCCAACACAAAGGTCATAAGTAGGAGATGTCGTATATGTCGCAAAAGTAAGAGAAGTATCCGTCGTCGGCAAAATTTCGTCAAGTACCATATTAGATTTTAAGGTCGAATTTAAAACCTTTATAATCTTTTCGTTATCAAAATCAATCGTGCGGATAATTAAAGATACCACACTTGTCTTTTCGTCTTTTTCAAAACACACTATTTCGCTTGGCACAATGTCGTTATAAACTAACGCCTCTTTAATTTTCTTTTCTAGTTTTTCATCCAATTCTACTTTTTCTTGCGCCTCAATAGACAAATCTTTTAAAATATTTGACACTCCCTTTAGTTGTTCAGCAATTAAAAGTTTACTACTATCTAGTTCACTGTTCATTTTGGCATAACTTTTATAGTCGTGAAGAAGCGAATTAATGGAATTTACTACTTGATTAAGCCTCACGCACCTAAGCGTTAAGTACTGAGGAATATCAATTAATGTTATCCTCCCCTTTTCAAACCCGACATTAACTAGACTTTCAAAAACATTTTTAAGATCGTTACTTAATCCCCTCATACACTTAGGTTTATTTTTACAACTTTCACAGTTTTCCCGCATAATTTCAGTACAAAGCATATTTTTTGCGCTTTTCTTCTCAAGTCCCCCCTTTACTAGTTTTCTAAAACTCTTATCCATTTCATAAAAGATTTCTGAGGTATAAAGTAGCCTTTTACTAGTCCGCGACTTGTTTTGATTAAGAATGTTCTTTAATCCCCTAGTTTCCTTGTATAAAAATATGTTCGTCTTAAGTTTATGAAGAAATTGCTTTGGCATAAAAAGATAAAGAACGGACACCGCCACCGTTGGAATAAAAGTAAAAATTGTCACCCCGCCAAAAAGTCCCAAAAGAAGATTGAGCAAAACATCAGTTACGCATAAAACTAAAACCTGACACACCCTATTTAAACTCTTAAATATATACGTCATAACGGCAATAAGACAAAGCAGTGTAATGTATTCAAGTGTACCAGAACACAAATATGCCCCGAGTCCCCCAATTACACCCATTACAATACTAAAAGGGCTTGGCAGTAGATATGTACCAAACATAATTAGAATAAGCCCAAAAAATTTAACGACATCAAAAAATATTATGTTTATACTTTGAAGCCCACAAAACAAAAGCGCTAAAATCACCCCACCGCACACAAGTTCGTCAACATTAAGATTTAGGTTAATCCCTCTTTTCTTCATAATCTTTAAAAAATTCGTTAGAGACAAGGCAAAAAGAGTATTAAGAAGCACATCTATTACACTTATATACATACTTTCAACGCTACTAAACTTAAGAGCAATATAACTAAGCCCAATTAAAAAGGTAAATAATGCCACCTCAAAAAGTCTCATCACTCTTCCCTTTTTTCTATATAAAAATGCAACAAGTCCACCAACGCCAACGCTTATTAAGGAAAATATTATGCTGCTTAAACTTGCGTCAACCAAAACGGATGAAAATAAATACTCAAGCGACAAATAAAAAATATTTTCATTTAAAAACAGTAGTGACAAATAAAAGCCAAAAAAAGAGGGCGAATATACCCCCATAATTTTTCCACTTGCAAAAACAAAGAAAAGCACGCCTAGACACAGGTATTTAACTATCCCTAAAACGCTACTTTTCTTTATCAATATACTTAGTCTTTCCTTGTTTACATTTTCTCTCACTTTGTCTTACCTCACTTTTTCGCGCACAAAAAAGCACGCGAACCATTTTTCAAATAAAGTTTAACAAAGTTAGAGTTTACTTAGAGTTTACAATTTTACGCAAAATTAAACGAGTTTTAGTTCATTTTAGCCTCTTTTGTTTCATTTTGTAATTCTAAGCATTTCTTGTTGAAGTTTGAGGTCCATGTCCGCCCCTCTATTTTTCGTGTCGCCATGAGGAATAATGTGATAATGAAGGTGTCCTACCACTTGCCCCGCGCATTCGTTATTCGCGTTCATAATAAGTACACCTCCTATGTCGCAGTGGTCGACATAATGTTTTGCCACCTTTTGAACAGTACTAATAACGGCTTTTAATATCTGTGAATCGCAGTCAAGAGTATTGAAATAGTGTTTTTTGGGAACCACTAGCGTATGCCCAAAATGCTTTTTTGCGTTGTCTAAAAAGACATATGTATCCGCGTCTTCATAAATCTTATAACTAGGCAAATCTCCGTTTATTATTTTACAAAAAATACAATCACTCATTTTTTTCTCCTTTTTACGTCATTTACTTGTTCTTCTATGCCTTTAATCCTAATTTTTTTGCCATTATTCTCAAAAGTATCTTTTCAAAAAAAGGACTATATCTCCATTACATTTTAACTGAATTTACAAAATTTTAAAACTTAATTTTAGCAATATATACAAATTTTTCATATTTTTTTTATTTTTATTTGATTTTATGTAAACTTTTTGATATAAATTGAGTAGTAAATGAAAAAGGAGTTTTGTACTATGGAAGAAGAAAATTCAATCAAACGTGTCTTACGATTTTTAGGTGAACTAATTGCAATAATTATGATAATTAGATATGCCCTTCTTATTGTTGAAAACTATGTACACTTTTTACCAACCGAAGGCATCATTACTGACATAATAAATTACGTGGGACTTTACGCACCTATTGCACTTATGATTTGTGTAGGACTTAGCGCAGTCTGGGGCAGGTCATTTTTAATAAAAGTAATTTTCCTCGTCGTTTGCGTTGCAATCGTAATATTTACATTCTTCCCAGATGTAAGAGACACAATTACAAATTATATTGGTATCACCCCTGCGACCTAGAAGTATAGGTGTTAAAAAAGATAAGGTTAGAGTATTACTCTAGCCTTTTTCTTTTAACTCGCGTTTTAGACACTTACATCTATTAGTGCCCGTTTTAAATTTTATACTATTTTGTTTTTATTTTAAATCTTATTATAACTTATAATTCAATTAAAAATAAAAATCTTCAAATTAAATAAACATCTTACTTGTCTAACTTTTGAGGGTCATTTCAAAGATACTCGCTCTTTTTTATTCGCACTTTTTTCTTAAAATGTCACCAACGCAGAGCGTATAAGGCGAGTTAATCAGTAGTTTTTCTTGCACGATTTTGGCAACTATAACCTCTTCTCCTTTTTCGTTTTGCATAGAGTCAAGAGTAAATGTTTTATTAAAACTTTTGCCCGGGCTTAACACCTCAAGTGTGTCGCCTACTTTAAAACTATTTCTTTGCTCAATAACCGTTTTACCGTTTTTATAACCTATGACCGACGCCATATATTCGTATGTTTGACTAGGTGCACTTGAATCTAGTCTCTCGCTCACAACTTCTTTTTTATCTTTGTAATAAAACCCGGTTGTATATCCTCTATTACTTGCCTTATTTAATTCTTCAAGTAAACTTTTATCAAAAGGCTTTCCCGCCTCAAAATCTAAAAGCGTGCGTTTGTAAGCGTTTGTGACTGTCGCCACATAATACGACGTCTTCATTCTCCCCTCTATTTTAAAACTCGTTACTCCGGCGTCTATTAGGTCTTTTATATGCTCAATCATATTTAAATCCCGGCTATTAAGTATGTAAGTCCCTCTTTCGTCTTCCATAATAGGTAATTTTTGATTTGGTCGATTAATTTCTGAAATTGCATATTTCCACCTACACGCTTGAACACACTCGCCTTTATTTCCGTCCCTTCCAGTCAAGAAATTACTAAGTAAGCACCTTCCCGAATAACTTATACACATCGCTCCATGTACAAACGCCTCAAGTTCAACCTCATCTCCTAAATATTCGTGAATTTCTTTTATTTCACTAAGAGTCATTTCTCGTGCCAAAACTATTCTTTTTGCACCCATATCAGCATAAAACTTTGCCGTATATTTATTTGTTACATTCGCCTGCGTACTTACGTGAATGTCAAGCCTAGACGCATATTTTTTTACAAAAGTCATAATACCTATGTCACTTACAATTATCCCGTCAACCTTTACTTTTTCTAGATACTCTAAATATTCCCGTAACCCCTCAAAGTCACGATTGTGCGCGACGATATTAACAGTTACATATGCACGCACATTATGTTCGTGTGCGTAATCTACCGCCATTTTTATCTCCTCTAGACTAAAATTTCCCGCACTCGCCCTAAGACCAAAACTTTTTCCACTAAAATACACCGCATCCGCTCCAAAATATATCGCAGTTTTTAGTTTTTCCATATTTCCAGCAGGACTTAATATTTCATACATTTATCTCATTTCTCCTATGTGTTAATTATAATTTTAAAAGGCTAAAAACGCAAGAAAGTTTTTTCAAAAAATTTGCTCACTAAAAACTAATCTTCTTTTCTTGCGTCTTTTTCCCTCAAATTCTTAAGTAAAAATTTTAATCTCACACACTGTTTTTTTTCTTAAAAGTCGTCTAGTTTTCTTAAACCTAATACTCTAAAGAAAATAAATAGTTCTTGTATTTTTCGCGTCACATTACAAAAAAATTCTCCCTAAAACCAATTTTTAAGGAGAAAATTTTGTTTAAACAATAAGGTTAATAATTTTGTTTTGGACATAAATTACTTTTTTAATGCCACCTGAGACAAGCGCATTTAACTTTTCATTTTCTTTTATCTTTTCTATAACTTCGTCGCTTGAAAGTCCTTCGTCAATTACAATAAGTTCCTTCATTTTACCATTAATTTGGATTGGGAGTTTGATTTGTTTTTTCGAGTTGTCCTCTTTTAAACTTGGCCAATTTGACTTGCATAAATAGGTCTTATTACCAAGTCTTTCGTTCATTTCTTCACTAAAATGAGGTGCAAATGGATATAGAAGCGTCAAAAACTCAATAAACTCCTCACGCGACACGTACTTGTCTTGATAAATATTGTTTACAAAGGTCATAAGTGCACTAATCGCCGTATTAAATTTAAGTGTATTTATGTCCCCAGTTACTTTTGAAATTATATCGTTTAGCATAGACACATGCTCTTTGTGAATACCAGCATAATTATCCACCAAACCTTCCATTCTCTCAACTCTTTCGACAAACCTTTTGCACCCATTAATGTTTTTACTGCTCCAAGGTGCCGCACTTTCATAGTCCGCCATAAAAAGAATATAAAGTCTAAGAACATCCGCACCGTAACTATCAATAATCTCGGTAAAGTCAACAACATTCCCAAGACTCTTACTCATCTTGTTCCCGTCTTCACCAAGTACCAGTCCTTGCGTACTTCTCTTTTTGTAAGGTTCCTCAAAAGGCACAACTCCAATGTCAAATAAGAACATATTCCAAAAACGCGAATAAATTAGATGTCTCGTTACATGTTCCATACCCCCATTGTACCAGTCAACTGGGCCCCAATACTTAAGTTTGTCAAGGCTTGCAAATTCCTTATCGTTATGAGGATCCATATATCTTAAAAAGTACCAACTCGACCCCGCCCATTGTGGCATTGTGTCGGTTTCTCGCCTTGCTTTTCCTCCACACTTTGGACACTTGCAGTTAACCCACTCAGAAACACTTGCCAGTGGTGACTCTCCGTTTTTGCTTGGCTTAAACTCTTTGACATCTGGAAGTCTTACCGGCAAATCTTTTTCTGGAACAAGTACCGTCCCACATTTTTCACAATAAATAATTGGGAAAGGTTCCCCCCAATACCTTTGCCTATTAAACGCCCAGTCTTTCATTTGATAGTTGGTCTTTTTGACGCCAATTTTGTTTGCCTCGAGATATTCAAGCATCTTTTTCTTGGCCATTTCAACCTTAAGTCCATTTAAAAAGCCCGAATTGATCATCTCACCGTCATTTATGTCTATGTAAGGGCCCTTGTCTATGTCCCCGCCTTTTATGACTGGTTTTATGTCAATGTTAAACTTCTTTGCAAAATCATAGTCCCTCGTGTCGTGAGCCGGAACTGCCATAATTGCTCCCGTCCCATACCCCATCATGACGTAGTCAGAAACAAATATTGGGACTTCATCGTTTGTTATTGGGTTTATACCTTTTATTCCCTTGATGATAACTCCTGTTTTGTCTTTGTTTAGTTGAACTCTGTCAAACTCACTTTTCTTCTTTGCCTCTTCTTGATAAACTTTAAGTTCGCTCAAATTTTCAATTTCTTTTTCATATTTTTTTAGCATTGGATGCTCAGGCGCAACAACCATAAAAGTTACCCCAAAAAGCGTATCACACCTTGTAGTATAAATTTTAAGGGTATCTTTTACTTCCCCTCCTACCTTTACTTTAAAGTCAACTTCTGCCCCTTCGCTTTTTCCTATCCAGTGCCTTTGTTCTTCTTTGACTCGTTCTGGAAAGTCAAGGTCGTCTAAGTTTTTAAGAAGCCTCTCGGCGTAATCTCTTATCTTTAAAAACCAAACCTCTTTTTCCTTTTGCACAACTTGAGAAGAACACCTATCACATATCCCCCCTTGAGACTCCTCGTTTGATAAAATTACGTCGCAACTTGGGCAATAGTTGACAAGCGCCTTACTTTTGTACGCTAGTCCTCTCTCAAACATCTTAGAAAATATCCACTGCGTCCACTTGTAGTACTTGTCGTCTGTTGTGTCAATCTCCCTC
>CALWKI010000006.1 GCA_944381235.1 uncultured Clostridia bacterium | reverse complement strand
GTCACTATTTAAATAAAACGCGTCGTTTATATAGTACAATTCGTCGTATTTAAACGTAACATGTGCCGTAAATGTACAAGAGACATACGCCTCAGCATTTGTTGGTGTAAACCTTACGTTAATCGTCGCCGTGTCAAACGTCACGTTGTAACTCCCGTTTGCCGTAAATGTCCCCGCGACACTATTCCCGTTTTGATCTTTTATAACCCCCGCCTTTATCCTGTCCGTCAAGTCTGTCGTGGTCGTCAAACTCTCACCATAGTAAAGTTGAACGGTGGTTTGACTTTCAACTTGCCCACCACTTGGAGCCAAAGCAATATCCACAAGACTAGTTGTGTTATTTTTAATAAAAACTTGCCTACTTCCAGTAATCGTTGTATATCCGCTTGCTGTAATTTCGTAGTAAACTGTGTATGTGCCAACATTGACGAATGTTGGTTTAGTTGTAGTGTATGTCTTACTGTCCCCATTGTCTAAACTATACCGAATACTTGCCCCACTTGTATAAGTCTCAATATCAATAGAATGCTCTTTGCCGTCATAAATGCCATTAAAATCACTTGCCGAATAAAGTATTTCACCGCTGTCGCCACTGATTGTAGTTAAGGTTAACCTATCATTATTAAGTTCAAACGTGTAATTTGGGTCGTCACTAAAAAATACATTTAAAACATCACTATTCCTATCGGTTGCATTTTGAATATATATGCCGTTTGATGTTTGATAGTTTTCAAAAGTAACCCCCACACGACTATTTTGCCTATCAAAAGCAATTATCCAACAAGCCGTACCCCGCGCGTCCGTCATGAATATATTTTGCTCAGTTCCCCCAACCAACTCACCATTTTGAATCATAGGATACTGATTTTCATCCAATTCTGCATCAATTCTATTATTTTCAATAACAATTTCCCCAAAAAGACGTATATACGAGTTGTAGTTTATGTAGATTCCACCACCTCTATTTCCCCAGTAGCCATTACCCACATTGTTGCGTATTGTAGTGTTGTTTATATAAATGTAATAGCCGCTTGCAGCACAAAGCGCCCCACCATGCATTCCCGACATATTTTCTTCAAATACACAATTATCGACTATGGTTGCCTGAGTATATAACGCGCCACCACTACCACTTGCCTTGTTTCTCCTAAAAAAGCAATCAATAAATGTTCCGTCTCTATAAGATACCCCACCGCTTCCAACAGCAGAATTTTCAGCGAAGAAACAATCTCTATATTCATATTCACGCGTCAATCCATATACCGCACCGCCGACATAAACACAACTATTCCCTTCAAAAAGGCAATTTACAGTTTCACCACCTATTGTGTTAAACATAGAAAGTGCCCCGCCAAAGCCCGTGCCGGATTGGAGATTTTGGTTGTCACGGAAGACTGAGTCGTAAATATTTATGCTGTCATTTCTGCCAAAATCAGACGCCACATTATCACCCGTAAGTTTGTACATTATGACTCCACCAACTTTACCAATACCCGAGGTTTTTTCAACGACATTCCCCTCAAAAATACAATTAGAAATAGTCACCGCCTGCGTCGTAAAAATCGCACTTCCACCACTTACAATATCTGTACAATCATAACTAGATGCAAATGTAGGCGCGTACCCGCCACTTGTTGCAGTATTGTTAATAAACCGCGCATTAGAAATTGATATATCACACACGTACGAAGTTGTCGAATCTTGCGCTAAATTACAATAAATAACTCCGCCTACTTTAGCGCTATTATTCCTAAACACGCCACCATTGATTATTAAGTTCCCACCTACGCCATTAATTGCAATTACTCCTCCACCATTGACAGTTGAATTATTTTCAAAGATCCCGCCATTAATTATTGCATCTCCATGAGCTAATCTAATAACGGGGGCAGCGTCAATTTTAGCTGTTATCTCGTTGTTATAAAAATACCCGCCATTTATCACTAAAGAGGTATCAGCTCCTGTTACAGCAATAACGCCTGCATTCCCAAGAAAATCGTGAAATTCTCCTTGATTGATTATTAACTTTCCTCTCGAAACATAAAGTAAGTAATGACTAGCCGACTCCTCCGTACCAAGCCCATAGAAATCACCTCCATTAATTGTAAGGCAAGAACTATCTTCTACACGTATTAGTCCAGAAGCAGTGTAAGTAATATTCACTATTATATCATTAATTACCATTTCGCTTGAATTTACCAAACGAAAATATCGATTAGTCCCGTAAGTATCAATAAAAGAAGAGCCATTAATTACAACATATCCTGCACTAGAATAAATCGCACCAAAAGTTCTATAACCAATACGCTGCCGTACAATATTTAAAACTTTAATGCCTTTTTCTAGCACAACGTTACTGTTATAATTTCTAATTAAAAAAGCTTGATAATTTTCATCATCTACTTCAGGTGAAAAATAAACACTCTCCCCATCAAAGGTAAAATTATCAAAAATTACCGTTGGGGTTATAGACGTATCAGATTCACTTCCAATTACAAAGACGTCTCCTTCAAAAAATTCTACCCCCTCATGATACCACTCTTCATTTTGAAAAATAGTTGGGTCTTCTGGTTTATATCTTTTAAAAGTCACGTCACTTGACCCGAGATCAATCACGGTATTGGTTGTAATGTAAAAAGTTGACATTATGTAAATTGAACCAGTACTTGACACGAGTTCTTTGGCTTTCTCAAGCGACTGTATAGGAGTATTTGGTGTTAAGCCGTCATTGGTGTCCGCACCACCGTATTTACTCTCAGGGTCAATATAGAGTACGTCAGCACCGCTTGATGACACAAGAGTATTTTCGTCACTTTCCACCTCTACACTATTTGTCATCTCACTTTCCATACTTTTTGCTTCTATACTCAAAGCCCCACTAAGAGGCAAAAAAGCGCATAATAAAAAAAGCATAACAAATATGATCCCAAAAATCTTAAGTTTATTTAATAAGAAATTATCTTTTGACATACTTTTCTCCTATACCTCTAAACTAATGAACTGCAACTAAAAACTTTACAACTTTTACTTTATAAAGTGAGTTTTCTATAACTCCATTTTGCGCAAAATTCGTCAACATTATTTATCTACTTAAAAATTACTACAATGATAGTATATATATATTAACTAAAAACTCCAAACAAAATTTAGCAAATTTCTATATTTTTTTTAATTTTTAGATTAAATTTAAAAATTAATTTTTTTAATTTTATTTGAGTTTAACAAATAAAAAATTAATTATTTTTTTCGCAGTTTATTTAACGCCTATTTTGACAAAAAAATATTATTTTTTAACTATCCTTTTCCTTTTTTTTAAGAAAAAGATAACTATCTATTCTATAGAAAACTAAAGGAAAAGAACGAATAAAATTTTTGCAAAAAAGGCGCGCATTTAAATCATAAAAGCAAACTCTAAAAAATTAAAAAAAGAAAAGTTTTTTTAATAAACTTTTCCCTTTTATATATTTAAATCGGTAATAAAAAATTGTTTTTGTCTTCTAAAAAATTTACAAAAAAATATTAAATAAAAATTTAATAAAAACTGCTTTGGTCATAACATTTTTATTTTAATTTTTATAAAAATATGCTTTGGTCATAAAACGCAAATTTAATTTGAATCAAAATCGTCTAAATATTAATTTTTCTACTTTAACAAATCCCTAAAGGACTTACCAAACTTAAAACTAGGCATCTTTGAAGCAGGAATTGTAATAGTTTGTTTTGTTTGTGGGTTGATACCTTTTCTTGCAGCCCTTTCTTTTACTTTAAAAGTACCAAAACCTGCAAGGCTAACCTCCTCACCATTTTTAAGTGCCTCAGCGATACTTGATACAAATGCTTTGTATGCCTCGTCAGCATCTTTCAAAGTAAAGCCTGCTTTGTTTGCGATAGCACTAACTAAATCACCTTTATTCATAAAATACTCTCCTTTTTAAATGATTTCCTAAACATAGGCTTGAGTAGATAATATCACAAAAAATCTTATTTTCCTAATAAAATCAAGCAATTTTTTCTAAAAAAGCGAAAAAATACTCTTTTTATGCCTATTTTAACTGATTTTTTGCCTTTTTATCTCTAGATTTCACAATAATTTTTGACAATTATTCAACAATTTAAACCTAATTTTCCACAAAAAATATTAATAATGCCCCTCATCACCGTCATTTAAATACAAAATACCAAGAGTATGTTCCCCACAGTGCGACGTGATAACACTACCCGCCTTTGTTTCAATTATTTCTTTAAACTTACCGTATTTTTCAAGTTCTTCGCGGACAACCTTTAACATTTCCTCCGTCGCGGTTGTATAAGTTATCATTATTCTAGTATGGTCTGGGGTGTTAAAGGTTGATA
>CALWKI010000005.1 GCA_944381235.1 uncultured Clostridia bacterium | reverse complement strand
TGTGCCTGATTTTTTTTTTTTTTTTTGTTTACTTTATTCGTTTAGTTCTTCAACCCTCACTTTTCATTAAGAACTTATTTGAAATTATCTATTTTTTGTTGTAGTTTGCCTGTTTTTTTAACTTACTATGTTTAATTATACGTTTAGTTTTTCAACCACTATTTTTAATAAAATACTTATTTGAAATTGTCTATTTTTGTTGTAGTTTGCCTGTTTTTATTCACTATTTTCTGATTTTTCTATTAATAGCCCCTGTTTATTTTTTGTCTTTACGCTCAGGTTTAACAGCCTCTTTTTTAGTGTCCCCACCTTCCATACTGTCCGCTTTCTTCTCTTTTCTATTTGTCCCTTCTTTTGAAAAACCCACCACTTCGCCAAGACTTGCGACAAGACTTGTGAGATCTGCAACATTACTTGGAATAATGAGTTTTGTACTATTTCCGTCTGCGACCGCCTTAAGCGCCTCATAAGACTCAAGCGTTAAATAAGCCTTATCTGGTTTTGCTTCAATAATTTTTGAAATCGCCTCTGCCTTACCTTCTGCCTCAGCAATTAGTGACGCCTTTGTTGCCTCCGCCCGTAAAATCGCCGCTTGCTTTTCACCTTCGGCAATGAGGATGTTACTTGTCTTCTCTCCTTCAGCAAGCAAAATCGCCTCTCTTCTTTCTCTTTCTGCCCTCATCTGCTTTTCCATTGCTTCACGAATTGCCTTTGGAGGATCAATGTTTTTAAGTTCAACACGGTTTATCTTTATGCCCCAAGGGTCAGTTGCGTCATCAAGAATAGTACGCATTTTGGTATTAACTGTGTCCCTACTCGTCAAAGTCTCATCAAGTTCAAGTTCGCCAACAATATTCCTAAGCGTCGTCGCTGTCAAATTTTCAATCGCAGCAACTGGACGCTCTACCCCGTAACTATAGAGTTTTGGGTCGGTAATTTGATAGTAAACAACAGTATCAATTTGCATCGTTACATTGTCTTTCGTAATAATTGGTTGTGGTGGAAAGTCAGCCACTTTTTCTTTAAGACTAATCTCTGGTCCTACCCTATCAAAAAACGGCAACACAAAATGCACCCCGGTCGTAAGCGTCCTGCTGTATTTTCCAAGTCTCTCAACAACCCGCGCCGTTGATTGCCTAATAATTTTGATGCTAAAGCCAAGTATTACAATTAATACCACTCCGATCACCAAAAACACATAAACTACTGGACTCATTTTCTTTTTTTCTCCTTTTTCTTTAATAAATCATTTACACCATAAAGTTTAAACAATTTTACTAACTACACATACACTATCCCTTATTTATGTTTTAGTTTAATCGTCCGCTTTTGGCTCTTCTTTGCTTACACCCGTATTAGCGTCCTCTGTTCCCTTTTTTACCTTTTTTTTTTTGTTCGCGTCAGTACTAATAGGACTTACCTTTATTTCTTCTACACTTTCCGCTCTTACATTTTTATCAATACGCGCGCGCCTCACAACAAAACGGTTACCTTCAAGCCTTAAAATTTCAACCAAACTTCCCTCTTTTATACTTTCGCCATTTTCAGATTTTGCGCTCCATGTAACACCGTTAATGCAAATACTCCCAAGCCCGCCCCCATCAATTTTGGTAACCAACTTTTCTTTCGCACCAATGTAAATGTCCGTATTTGTCTTTTCTTTGCTTTTAAGTAAAAACTTAACACAAAACCGCCTAAGCCCCAAAATGCACACAATGGTGACCACCACCGCGACAACAATTTGCCACTCAAGAGGCACCCCGCATAGTTCGAGAATTAGCCCAACAAGACTACCAAGACTTACCCATATTGACACAAGTTCAAGCGTCAAAAATTCAATAATGATGGTCACCACAACAAGCCCAAGCCATACATACCCCGCAACAGACATTTCTTTTCCTCCTTTTTAGTCTTTTTTTTGTTTAAACTTTCTTCTAGACGCAAGCCCTGTCGGAAGTAAAATTTTTGTTTCCACAAAAATTTTTAAAAACTTGCGTTTTTCCCTTCGCTCTTAAAACTTCGGCTTCCGACAGCGCTTTTATTTTAGTTTTACAAAAAGTACTCTTTTACGCTCAACTTTTCGCAAAATTAAATTTTTCTTGCTAGCCCACTAAATTATGCCAAGTATCAATTTCGCAAAAATTAATTTTTTAGCCCCCCTAAATACGCCTTTTTATCTATTTATATGTTTATTTTAGCATATTTTATAACATATAGCAAACAAGTTTAAAATTTTCTCTTAAGGTTAAATCCCTTCCTCTCTACTAAGTCGGTCTAGGCTTGCATTCAACCCCCTCTATTCACTCAAGACCCTTTTTATATGTAACTTGAAGCACAATCTTTACTCCTACCTAGTCGGCGTTGGCTTTCCCGTCACCTCATCATACTTCCAATTTACATTAAGACCCCAGTATACAGGTCTATTTGAATAATTCCAACGCGAATTCCACCCACTAGGTTGACTACTCACTTCGCAATAAATTGTAAGACTACTGCAACCTTCAAACGCATAATATCCTATACTTGAGACTGAACTAGGTATTGTTATAGAGGTTAGACTACTGCAATTATAAAATGCATAATCTCCTATACTTGTGACACCGCTTGGAATTGTGATAGAGGCAAGACTACCGCAACTTTGAAAAGCCCCCTCTCCTACACTTGTGACTGAACTTGGAATTGTAATAGAGGTTAGACCACTGCAATCTCTAAATACATTACTTCCTATACTTGTGACTGAACTTGGAATTGTAATAGAGTTTAGACTACTGCAATAAGAAAATGCATCACTTCCTATACTTGTCACGCTCTCTGGAATTGTAATAGAGTTTAGACTACTGCAATCATAAAATGCAGAATTTCCTATACTTGTCACGCTCTCTGGGATTGTAATAGAGGTGAGACTAGTACAACGAGAAAATGCAGAACCAATAAATTTACAATTAGTGTTAATATTGCAACTCTGAATATCTTCTGATGTTGTGTCTGCTAAATAAAGATATGGATTTTCTTCGTTTCCAAGATACAAGCCGTTATCATATTCGTTATATTGTAAGTTATTGCAACCAGAAAATGCACTACTTCCTATACTTGTAACACTCTCTGGAATTGTAATAGAGGTTAGACTACTGCAATCTTCAAATGCATATACTCCTATACTTGTCACGCTCTCTGGAATTGTAATAGAGGTTAGACCACTGCAATAAGAAAATGCATAATTCCCTATGCTTTGAATGGTTTCTGGGAGTATGATTGTTGTAAGTACACTTAGGCGTGAAGGCCAAGAGCCACTAAACGCGTTTGCTGGTAAGTCGACAACGTCGTGAGAGACTATGGCGTTGGTAATTGTTCTAAGTGGTGCGTTTGCAAAATCAGCATTATGTACATTTGGGGTTAAAAATACTGAGTGCAATGTAATGGTGTTGTCTGTTGGGATATCATACCAAATTGGGTTGTCTTCTGTTGAGACGTAATAACGGGTGTCAGTTTCGCTAAAGATAAGGCTTGGGTCCTCAGGGGTCTCTTGGGCGTCAATAAAGGCAGGATTGGTCGAGAAAAAGTAAAATTCCCCGCCGTTTTCATTGGTTATCTCGTCTAAGTTTGTGACAGTGCCGTCAGTGACCTCTGGCACAATGCCGTCAAGACGGAACTTATCCTTTTCCTCGTTTAAAACTACTTTTGTAGTGGTGTTATTTACCTCACTTCCCTCGTGACGCGCAAACGTCAAAATT
>CALWKI010000004.1 GCA_944381235.1 uncultured Clostridia bacterium | reverse complement strand
ACCAAATATTTAGATATGGAAATAGGAAGTCGCGGAACACTTAAAAACATTATGCTAAATAATATTTGGAATGAGAGCCTTGAAACTTCTAATATAGAAAATTGGGGGAATGAACTTAGGTATTCGCTAGATTTAATTGTTAGCATTAATAATACTTTAAGTGATCTTGATTTAGATAGACTTTCAAGCGAAAATAATAATGAACTAAAAGCACTTGGTAAAGACATAGACAATGCACTAGCGTACACTAGGTTATTTATTTCAAACGATGTGCTTAGGGTAATCTGTGATGATTTCTTAGGTGAACTTGAAACAAGTATTTCAGGGCTAAATGACATTTTAAGTATTGAGTATACTAATAATCAACAAGACTATACCGTGAAGGAGGGAATGCTAAATAAAATTTATGATTCGCGTACACAAGCAAGCCAAGTTTCTTCGTGGGAGAGTGAACTTCAAATACTAAAAAATGTTTTGACTCTAGACTTTGGAAGTGACGGGCTAGAAAGAAATGACTACGTTGCACTTGGGGGTGTTTTAGACGACATAAAAAATAGCAAGACTTTGTCAAGAAACATTGTCGGAGAGGTTGTCATTCATTATTTGACAAGTGAGACGTCAAGTCTTGACGATACTTTAAAAACAGGTCCAATAAGAGATATGATACAAATTGTTCGAACCGACTCCGCAAATGCTCAAACAAGTCAAATTGTGTTTGCAAACGAATTTGGTTATTTAATAAGTCTTATGGACGCACTAAATTATACTTATAGTGCGGATGGTGACCATAGTGCAGAGTATTATAAATTAGTCGCACTAGGCAAAGAATTTAATAGTATTACAGGTCTAAGTTCTACTCCAAGTAGACTTATGACAAAGGATATTGTAAGTGACTTTATCTCATTCTACATTGACGAACTTGCAAATAGCACTAGTTTAAATCTTGATAGTGGAGTAAAAAATATTATTAGCGAAATTGAAAACAATGATAACTTATTAAATGACATTAATAATTATCAGTATGAATTCTCATCTCTAATGAGTCTAGTTGATATGATGAATGACGAAGATACAACTTTAGACGCTATCGGCTTAATAATTGATACCGCAAAAGAAGGGTCAATTATTGTACAAAGTATTACAAAAGATGTCCTTATTTACTTTGTTGATAAAAATATCACAAATGACACAGGAGATACATCAGACGACTGGTTATTTGTAGAAAATGGCGTAATTGCTACTATTAAGACAAATATTTCAGTTCTTAACGTATTAGAAACAAGTTTTGAAAGAGAATTTGGCTATATTGACGAATTTAGAGGATACATTGATAGTGAAATTAGTCTTGGAAGTGACAGCGAAGTCGCGTCAAGTTTTGACAGAATGACTGGAAAACTTGCCCCAAGTACAATTATTACAAGACCTGTTATTAACAAGATTATGTCCCATACATTTAGTGAGGTGGTAACTACATCTATGGGTGAAAATTCAGATTATGAGGGTGTTATAAATGACATTACAACAAATCTTGCAAATTACTCTGGCACATATGTAACTCTCTTTACTGAGCTTGATACGCTTAATGGCTATGTTTCAGATTTGGTTGGAATTACATCTACAGCGCAGTTTAGAGACCAAGCAAATGCAGATCCAAACATTGGTGAAAAACTAGATAACATTAGAAATATGACTTGTTGTGGTGGAATAATAGCGTGGAAAATAGCAGATATTTTATTTGATACAATTATGAATTTTGAAAATGTAAAAGACACAGAGATTGAAACTGCAATTAATAGCTATTTATCAACTGATGTTAATTTCTATAGTTATGAAACTACGGGCGATACAGAAGATGGGTATTATAGCGGAATAGTTACATATATTGTGTCTTTGCTTAATCAGTAATATAAATTTTAATTTTGATAATTAATTAAAAAAAATTAAAACAAAAAAAAGACCAACTCTATAAATTTTTGTATATACAAAAAAGGAGGAGGTCTTTTTGTATGTTATTATGTTTAATAAATAGAGAAAAGGGTTTTTATTTGTCTTTTAATATTTTATAGTAAATGTTAATTAAAGTTGTATAAATTATCTTGTTTTAAATAAGTAAGGTATAATTTTAGCAGTTATAAAAAACAAAAATTTAGTGAAAACAAAAAAAACTAGTCTAAATTTTGCTTAGACTAGTTTTAAATTTTTAGAATTCACAATTTTTAGGAGTACGAGGGAATGGAATAACATCTCTAATGTTTTGCATGCCAGTTACATACATTATAAATCTATCAAAGCCCATTCCAAAGCCCGAGTGCTTTACGCTTCCAAAACGTCTTAAGTTTAAGTACCACCAATAATCTTTTTCGTTAAGCCCTAGTTCGTGAATACGATTTAGTAATACGTCGTATCTTTCCTCTCTTTCGCTTGCACCACAAAGTTCGCCAATGCCCGGTACGAGTAGGTCAGTTGCTTTAACTGTCTTACCATCCTCATTTACTCTCATATAAAAAGCCTTTATTTCCTTTGGATAGTTGTAAACAAATACTGGTCTTTTGTAAATTTCGCCCGTTAAATATTTTTCGTGTTCAGTTTGTAAATCGCTCCCCCAATGAACCGGATATTCAAAATTTTTATTGTTTTTACTAAGTATATCAACGGCTTCAGTATAAGTAACACGTGCAAACTCACTTTCGTGTACATTTTTTAGTTTGTCAATAAGTCCTTTTTCAACAAATTTGTCAAAGAACTCAAGTTCTGCCTTGCACTTTTCAAAAAGGTAACCTATAACAAATTTTATCATTTTTTCCATTATGTCCATATCGTCAAAAAGTTCGTAAAAGGCAATTTCTGGTTCAATGTGCCAAAATTCATTTGCGTGCTTGACTGTATTTGAGTTTTCTGCTCTAAACGATGGCCCAAAAGTATAGGTCTTACCAAAACTAAGCGCAAACGTTTCGCCTTCTAACTGGCAAGAAGGAGAAAGAAAAACCGACTTTCCAAAAAGTTCGTCTTTTGGATCGAGTTTTTTGCCCGAATAAATGTTTTGAGTGCTTACTCTAAATAGTTCGCCAGCGCCTTCGCAGTCAGACGAAGTTAATATTGGTGCATGAAGATATACATACCCTTCATCATTAAAAAATTTATGAAGGGCAAAGGATGCCTCACTTCTTACTCTAAACACCGCGTTAAAAAGGTTAGTCCTTGGTCTAAGATATGCGTTTTCGCGTAAAAATTCCATACTCTGACCTTTTTTTTGAAGTGGATAGGTAGAATCGGTTTTACATAAAATTTCAATTTCAGTTGCGTGAAGTTCAAAAGGTTGTTTGTTTTCTGGTGTAAGAGTTAGCGTCCCTTTAATTTTTACACTGCTACCAGTGTTGAGGTGAGACACTTCGTCGTAATTTTTAATTCTTTCCTCGGTAAAAACAACTTGTAGCCCTTTAAAACTTGTTCCGTCGTTTAAGTCAATAAACCCAAACTTTTTGTTATCTCTTACACTTCTTATCCAACCACCAACGGTTATTTCTTTATCTAAGTATAAACTTGGATCTCTGTGTAGGCTTTTAATATCTAGTAATTTCATTTTTGTCTCCTATAAAATTTTTTATTTCCGACAAATTGTATCACAACTACTAAAAATTGAAAAGTGTTTTTTACTCGTTGGCGCAAAAAACAACTGCAATAACGCGGTTGTTTTTCTATGAAATCTGTTTTAATCTGAGTATTCTGTTAAAAAATATAGTGTCAAAGAGAATTCTATACCATAATAGTTTTTAATCTATTATTACAGCTCATATTCCTCGTCATCATAAAAATCTTTGTACATATTGTCAACTCGCTTGTATGCTTCGGTTACAGAGTCGTATCCGTGGCTATTTAGCCTGTCGTCGGTCAAAGGCAAAGTGTCAACAAGGTCACTTCTTTTTATTTCGTTTGATGGTATCGCATATTCTGTGATTTGATTTAAGGTATCTGCCTCGTCATCATAATATCCTTCACCCTCGTATTTTTCAAGAAGTTCTGGATCTAATGCAAATATTTCTAGGTTTGCTTTATGATCGAACTCATTATCAACACCTAACAAAATATTATCCTTATCGTCTAGATCGGTAAAAAAGTGCATATATCTGACATCAGAGTCATAATTGTGTGAATTATGCGTGCTATCATTCCAATATGTGCCTATGCTCTCCAAATCTTCTTCATCATCTAAATCATATATATTAGTTGTCTCTTCCTGTAAAGCCCATCTAAAAGCAATCGTTTTTGATGAGCCAAAATATTCTTGTAAATATTCAACGTATGTTGAAAGTACATCTTCAGTGTCAATTTGAGGGTGGGTTTCTTCAAATTGGTCTATTGAGAGTAGTGTTTTTTTGTCTTTATTAATATTATCTTTTTTCATTTTGAGTCCTTTTAAGTTTTTGCACGCTTTTTGATATATATATTTTGCATCATTTTGTCATAAAAATCAATAGGTAATTTTTGGCTTTTTTAATTTTTTACATTTGGTTATGTTTAGTAATTTTTTTAAAATGGATAAAAAATATTAATGCTAATCCTTTGTTAGTAAAAATTTACGAAATTATGCATTTTAAAAGTTTGACGAAAGGTATCTTAATATGTATTATTATATTACTATTATTTCTACATATTATAATAGAGGAGGGAAATATGACCCAAAAAGAAAAAGACAAACTAAAGCTTGAGGCGCTTAGAACTAGGCTTGCAATAAGACAGACCGCCATGTCATGCGAGAGGTCGTTACTCTCCTATATTCGTACGGCATGTGTTTTTGTTTCGCTTGCATTTACTTATCTAAAAATTGCGGCGTACGACCAGTTTGACACATTTGTTGTCGTTATGTTTGCAATAGGATTTTTCTTTCTTATCTTTGGCGTTGTTGAATATTTTATTGCAAAGAAAAAAACAAAGCGTATTGGTAGGCATATTGATAAAGAGTTTTTGGATGTGGACGAAAATTTTATGGAAGAGGACGATATTTAGTTCTCTTTTTTTATGTCTTTGAGTATTTTTTATAAATGTGTCTAAAAATCTTATAAATTAAAACTTCTTAAATCAACTCTGTTTAGGACAGGATAGGGAATATTTATTATTTTTTTGGCATTTTTTTGCTTACTAACTTTTGTTTAAAGAGAACTAATAATACAAAAAAAACATAAAAACAGGTAAAAATTTGACGAATTTTGCAAACACTCGGAAAAGTGTTCGCCTTTTTTTGTTAAAAAATTAAAAAAAAGAAAAAAATTAAAAAAAAGTTATTGACACCGGTTTTTCTATGTGGTATTCTTGCATTGTCGCCACGAAAGAGTGGTGGCTGTGCTGATAGCACATCAAATAGTACCATCACAACTGCATATTTATTAAAGAGTAGACATAATATCGAGTTAATTGTTTTAACAATTAAAACGCAAACAAAACAAAAAGTTATCTACTAATTTATTTAGTAAATAGTTTTTTTGTTTAAACGTGTAATATGTATTTTCAATTTAAATCAAAGTCGATTTGAAGAAATTCAATTACGCTGAAGTTTTTAACAAGATAGTCTAGATTATGATTTAGAAATTTGAAGTAAAATTCAAATTACGTTAGATCAAGCTACAAAGAGCATATAGTGGATGCCTTGGCACTAGGCGCCGATGAAGGACGTGATAAGCTGCGAAAAGCTACGGTGAGTCGCACGTAGATTATGACCCGTAGATATCCGAATGTGGGAACACACTAAGGCTAATACCTTAGTATCATAACAGGAATTCATACTGTTATGAGGGGAACCTGGAGAACTGAAACATCTTAGTACCCAGAGGAAAAGAAAGTAAACAAACGATTACCTAAGTAGTGGTGAGCGAAAGGGTATGAGCCCAAACCACTTGAAGAAATTTGAGTGGGGTTAGGACCTCGTAAAGGCATGGAAGTTGTTAGCTGAACATTCTTGGAAAGTTGGACGAAACAGGGTGACAGTCCCGTAAGCGAAAACAACCTACACCTTGAGGTATCCAGAGTAGCACAGGGCACGTGGAATCCGGTGTGAATGTGGGAGGACCATCTCCTAAGGCTAAATACGACCTAGTGACCGATAGTGGATTAGTACCGTGAGGGAAAGGTGAA
>CALWKI010000003.1 GCA_944381235.1 uncultured Clostridia bacterium | reverse complement strand
TTTTTCAAGGATTTTTATAAAGTTTTTTATAAAATTTTTATAAAAAATTATTTTTGTACTCTTTAAAACCCCTAAAACCCTTTAAAATAGTGGTATCTTTTAGACTTGAGCAAGTAATCCGTAGACCGACGCTCTATCCAATTGAGCTATGGGTACAAATAATATTAATATTGATTTGGTTGCAACTTTAGATTCTAATCTTATTTGGTCATTATTTGTACAAAAATAATTTCTATATAAAAGTATATTTACTTATAAAAAAAAGTCAAGGTTAATAAGAAAATATTTTTTGTTTTTTAGTGTTTTAGTGGCAATGATTGTTACGCATGTTTTATTTTAAAATTATAAGGAAGTGAAACTTTTTAAGAGATATTTTAAGTTATGGCCTTTAAAAATGAAACAGGATTTTTATTTTTTTGATACTATTAAACATTAAACATTGGTTTAAGATAAAGAGACATAGAATATATGTTTTGTTTATTTTTTTCTTTATTAATAAAAAAAGTGAACCAAATTTTAATTTGTTTAAATTTTATGGTTCAATTTTTTATGAGTTTAATTAGTTATTTACGGCTTCGCTTGGAATTTCAAGATATTGCGAGCCTCTCTCAATCAAAAATTCTAGAGTTTCATTATTATTTTCTATAAAAACTCTTAATTCATTTTGGTTATTAATTGATAAGGTTATACTCCCAATTTGTGCGTCTTCTCCAAAAATGAACGAAAGAGTTGAAGAAAAATCTTCACGTTTATCTTCATTTAAAATATAATTTGCGGTGCTATCAAAAGAAGATTGTAGTTCATAATATTGTGGGTCAATTAAGTTATAAATAACTTGCAAACTCATTTTATAACTAACGTTATTTTCTTTAGTTGTTTCTTCAATTACCCACTCTTTTTCGGTTGTATAAGAGTACAAGGTATCAAGAGTGTTTCCAAATTCACAATAACTATAATCGACAGGTTTGTTTCCTTCTTGAGTGGTAAATAGTTTATTTTCCAAGGTCACTTTTGCAAGATTATTATAAAAAACAATTTCTAAGTCACCATAATTCTCGATTGGCCCTATAAATTTAAGATTTGGTGAAAAACTGTCTCTTGCGTTTTCACTAAGGGACTGAGATGCGTCTGGCTCATCTATAATTACCCCACAGAAATCGGCGATACTTTTTATCTCATTATGATAATCTTGTAGGGTAAGTAATTGACCTTCTGTGCCAGAATTGCTGGTACTGTCATCTGGAGTGTTACATCCAATTAATGTAAATGGAAGAACGACTAGAAGCATTGCAAATAAAATAGATAAAAATCTTTTTTTCATATTTTTCTCCTTAACGTTAATTAAGTGTAACAAATATTGGTTTATCTGACAAATAAAAATATCTCTTTAACAGTAAATTTTTTGGTAAATAAAATAGTATAGGTGATAATAGTGATAGATTTCTTTATGGATATTGCTTATAAACCAAAAAGGTGTGATAAGAACCCAGTTAAAAGAATTGTCTTTTAATAAAAAAAATGTATAATTAAAATGATTTTAAAGTTGTATATTGAATTTTGTGTTGATTGGTTAATTAGAATTTTGAATTTTACTGTAAACCTACAAAAAAGTTTTAAAAAAGTAAAACTTTAAAATAATATAAAAGGAAACAATATGAAAATTTGTGTAGTCAGTGATAGTCACGGAAGAAAAAAATCTTTAGAGGAACTAGTGGGTTCAAATAACTTTGATTATATATTTTTTCTAGGGGATGGTTTAAGTGACTTAAGGGGCATTGATAGTGATAAAATAAAAAAAGTTAGTGGAAATTGTGACTTTTTTTCAGATGAGGCAGAGACTTTAGTCTTTGATATAAAAGGCGTTAAAATTATGATGACACATGGGCATAAATTTAAGGTAAAAATAAACACAAGTCTTCTTCTAAAATATGCAAAAGAGAGAGGTGCAAAACTTGTGTGTTATGGCCATACGCATAAAAGTAATCTTGAGGTTGTGGACGGGGTTATGTTACTAAATCCCGGGGCTTTTCGCGATTACAAATATGCGGTAGTTGATATTGATGAAAGAGGGGGAATAGGGGTTAGTTTTGAGGATTATCATAAATAAACATTAGTCCTATGGCACTAGGACCCACATGACTTGAGATTGTTCCTCCTGTTTGACAAGTATAAATATTTTTAAAGCCTTTTGCCTCTAAATTCTTTTTTATATATTCTAGGTCTTTAGGATCGGCGGAGGTGTAGACAAGAAAAACATTGTCAAGTTCTGGATTTTTGTATCTTAAAAACACATCTTTGTAATATGGTTTAACAACATTTTTAAAAAGTCCTACAAATTTTTTACTAGGACGAGCCTCACCATTTTCGTACACTATTTCAGGTTTAATTTTAAGCAAGTTTGCGCCGAGGTACTGAAGTTTTGAACATCTTCCGCCACGTCTTAGATATTCCAAATTATTTGCAACAAAACTAATTGCAATTCTACTGCGCAACTTTTCAATTTCGGACTTAATGCTAGTAATTTCCATATTTTTATCAATCATTTCTCTTGCTTTAATTAAAAGTAGGGCGATTCCGCAAGAGGCAGATAGAGAGTCAATGACGACAACTTTGCCTTCTTCAAAATTTTTTGAGGCGCTAACGGCGTTATCAAATGCACTACTTAAAGTTGAACTAAGAGAAAGATGTAAAACAACATCATAACTATTTAGTAATTTTTTAAAGTGTTCCGTGTACGAAGACACGTTTACTGCGGAGGTTGTTGGTAATTCTTTTATTAGTGACACGTAATCAAATATCTTATCTGTTACACCCTCCGCGTCTACTAATACATTACCACCGAGGATAATGGAAAAAGGAATTGTTTCTATTTTAAACGCTGCGAGTAATTTTTTTGGCAAATCGATTGAACTTTCTGCTGATAATGCTATTTTCATAAATTTTTTCTCCTTTAACTAAAGTTTGATAAATTAAGATTTTTCTTCATAAAATGTATTAGTCTTCTTTGCTTTTGAGATTGTAGTAATTGCTAATTTTTAGAAATGGTTTTTTTAAAATTCTTTTACTACAATACAATGATATTTTATGTTGTTTTAATTAAAAACTTTATCTAATAAACACGACTTTTTCTCTAAAAGTTTTGATTATTAAGTGGAGTTTTTAATGCTACTCTACTTAAAGTAGAGTTAAAATTTATTGGTTCCATTTTGAGTAGAGTTGTTATAAAGACACTCTACTTTGAGTAGAATTGACAAAAATCGCGTGTAAAATTACTTGATTAATAAATTTAAATGTAATAAAATATACTCATGGATAATGTAAATGGAGTTATAGCAAAAAATTTAATAACACTTAGAAAAAAATCTAACCTTACTCAACTGCAACTTGCTGAAAAATTAAATTATTCTGATAAAGCCATTTCAAAATGGGAAAAAGGTGAGGCGTTGCCAAGCATTAATGTGCTTATGGCTATTGCTGACTTTTATGAGGTTAAAATTCAGGATATTGTTTATGAGCATAAAGTGGTTGAGCCAAGGCGTTCTAAAAATAGGCTAAGGGCAATTTTGATTTTGCTTTCTAGTATGATGGTTTGGCTTATTGCGACAATTATTTTTGTTGCCCTTACTTATGTTGAGGGTATAAATAATGAATGGTACGCTTTTATTGTTGCGCTTCCTATATTTTTTCTTGTTATAACAATATTTTTAGTGGTTTGGAAATGTAATTTACTTTCAAGCATTTTTGCGAGTTTAATGGTGTGGAGTTTTATTCTTATGATTAGTCTGGTTCTTGAAGAATATCAGGTATGGATGGTATATTTAATAGGACTGCCACTTCAGATAATTATTGTACTTGCCTCACTATTTGTATATTTTAAAAATAGAAATAAATCAAATTAAAAAAAGTTAAAAAAGACAGTTTAAATGCTGTCTCTTTTTTTGATTTTAAATTATTTATTTTCTATTAATGGTTTAATGAATTTTTAATTTTAAAAAATTTCTTGATATTGTAATTTGAGTAGTATGTTATTAGACTTGGTTAGTAAAAAGTTCTAAAAGTGTGTTTAATTTTCTATTTTAAATAAAGCGTTTATTGAGGTTAAAAAACAATCAACTTTTAGAAATGCTCTATTTCTTTGATTAATTCCTCGCGGACAAGGTCTATTTTTTCGAAGTCCATATTTGCAATATAAAATTTTTCAACTTTTTTATGATAATATTTTGCCTTTGAGATATAGTGCGAGGCTTTTTTAATGAGTATATTTATTAACTTATCGTTCACAAACCTTTGTTTTGAAGAGTTGTTATAAATTAGAGTTGAAATACTTGGGATATAGATGCTTTCTATATCGTCTGGGTCTAATACCGACATAAAAGACACAAATTCTATTTGACTTTTTTCAAGAGTTATGGCGAGTTCTTTTAATTTTTCTACTCCATCAAAGTAGTTTGTTGCATCAAGTTTAACTTGATGTTTGAAATCATTTTTATCCAACAAGGTACAAATTTTATCTTTTGAGTAGTAGGATAAAAATAGTTTTCTTTGTGTGCCTATGCTTGAGGCTTTAACAAGTGATAAAATTTTTGTAATATCTACGTTTTTTGTGTTATGGCATGAAGAATAATAGATTTTTTCAGTTTTTAAAAGGTCGCCAAGTGTTTTAAGATAGGAGTAAGCAAGTGAAAAACATTCTGATTTTTTACTAAGTAATAGTTTAATTGATGCTTTATGTTTTCTTATTTTTTTGTTAATAAAGGCGCCAAGATTAATTATTTTTTCTTTTACTCCGGGGATGGAGGCTTCAGTCACATGTGGAGCTGTGCCATCGATTATGGCTATATTTTTTTCAACTATTCTAACTCCGTCAAGGCTGTCGCTATCAGAGGAGCAATAAAAGTATTCGACGGAGTAACCTTTTTTACTAAAATGTTCTCCAACCTTTTTCATAAAACTGCTTTTTCCTGTTCCTGGTCCGCCTTTTAAAATGTATGTCATACTTTCTTCATTTGGATTAATATATTCAAAACAATTTTTAAAGCCGTGGCAAGTATTTGCCGAGGCAAGATAATAATGATTTTCCATATTCATATATTATGTTTAATAAAAAAAATTGTTACAAAAAGATTATCACACATTGTTTTTAATTTATCATATTGTGATTTGTGAAGGAAAAATGAATATGGAAAAATTTTATTTGGGTTTAAATGACAAAAGGATTAAGGAAGTAGGAGAGATTTTAATTTTAGAAAAAAAAGAAGTCTTTGATTTTGAAAGTAATTTAGACAAAATCGAAGAGGGGGATGTCGTTATATTATCCCCTGCGTATAAGTGGAGAGAAGAAGTAATCGCAAAACTTCCAAAGAATATTTTAGTCTTCGGTTCAAAGGTCAGAGAAGAGTTAAAAGGTTATTTGGAAGGTATAAAATATGTAAGTTTAATGGATATAGAAGATTTTGTAATTGATAATGCAAAATTAACAGCAGAAAACTTCTTAGTAGACTTAATTCAAAATACAGATTTGTCAATATATGAGCAAAAAATTTTAATACTTGGTAATGGAAGAGTTGCTAAAGCACTTTGGTATTTGTTTTTAAAGTTAAGTGTTCCTTTTGATGCTGCGATGAGAAGAAAAGACGAGTATAATCTTTCTAAACTTATTGCAGGAAAAAGTTTTCTTTTTGATGATGCAAGAAAAAGTCTTTACGAATATGACATTGTTATTAATACTATACCAGATGTTATCTTTAAAGATGACACAGAGTTTAAAGAAGGGTGCGTCTTATTTGAACTGGCGTCGATTAACTGCATTATAAATGTTAAACGTATCAAATATGTCTTGTGCCCGGCACTTCCTGCAAAGTACTCACCTAAAAGCGCTGGAAGGCTCATTATAAACGAGGTAAGAAAAATTTTAAAAGGAGAAAAAATATGAATATAGGTCTTGCAATTACGGGGTCATTTTGCACATATAAACAAATATTAGAAGAAATAAAAAAATTAGTAGAGCATGGGCATAATGTTATTCCTATTGTGTCGAGTGCGGTATTAACCTTTGATACAAGATTCGGAGAGGCAAAAGATTTTATTTCTAACTTAAAAGAAATCACAAATAATGACGTGGTGTCCAGCATTGTAGAAGCAGAACCAATGGGACCAAAAAATATGATTGATGTGCTTGCGATCGCTCCTTGTACAGGAAACACATTAAGTAAACTTGCAAATGGAATAAGCGATGACGCAGTTACAATGTCGGCAAAGGCACATATGAGAAACTACAAGCCTCTTGTAATATCAATTTCAACAAATGACGGATTAGGGCTTAATTTACAAAACATCGCAAAATTAATAAATGAAAAAGGAGTCTATTTTGTTCCTTTTAGGCAAGATGACCCAATAAAAAAACCAAAATCTTTAATTGCTGATTTAAGTAAACTTGAAGAGACTATTGAAAATGCTAAATTAAATATGCAAATTCAACCATTACTTCTTTAGGAAACTTAGAATAAACAGGCAATTTAAGGCATATTACTATAAAGACAAAAATTTTTATTGACAACTGTGGTAATGAGTATTATAATATTTTTGTTTTTAAGTAACGCGGGGTGGAGCAGTTGGCAGCTCGCCGGGCTCATAACCCGGAGGTCATAGGTTCGAGTCCTATCCCCGCAACCAATGTAAAATCACAATATATTGTAAAATGATACTACTCAAATCACAATATATCGTGGTATGAAGATTGAATATTTTTCAATCTTCTTTTTTTTGAGTAGAATCTGAGTAGAATTTT
>CALWKI010000002.1 GCA_944381235.1 uncultured Clostridia bacterium | reverse complement strand
CGTGTAAAGCCCATCACGTCATTTTCAACATTCACATCTTCGTACATTATGTAAAAATAACCATTTCTACCAAAAGTCGAACCATATGAATTTTGTGCAATATACGCACCAACCCTGTTGCCATCTCTAAAATCATCGTCCCATCCAACTAATGTCACTATATGATTTACGGCATTATTCCCAGTATAACAATAAACATAAGAGTTTGCAAGATACGCACCATCAAAGTAAATTGAGGTCGTGACTGCGCCATAAGTTTTAATATGATTTTTTATCATATTCCTTAAATTTAAAACTTTACCCTGAGTTGTTTCTTCGTCCTCATTTTCCACGTTTGCATTATGTAAAATAACTTGTCTTGACGGGAAAGACACCGCCTCCATAACAGAATAGCCCGAGTGTACTGGTGAATAATTACTCAACATTTGAGCATAAGAACTAGTCAAAGCCGAATTACTGTCCCACCTAATTCCATTATTTCCATACGCCTCAAGAGCATTTTCAATAACTGGTCCCCTTTCACTTGACAAATACTCAAAGCCAAGTTCAAACCCACCAGAGCCAATATTATTTCTATTACGTGACAAAATGTAAACATAGTACGCCATATCAACTTCAGAAAAGTTTAATGTCTCATCAGCGCTTAGTCCAAGTTTATAAATGGTACTTTCTAGCGCCGTATTTGTAGCAAAAGCCCAACACAAATCAGTGTTATATTGATTACCTATGTTAGAAGGCAAATTTTCACTTTCACCCGTGTAACCTGTAAACGAATACAAAGAATACTCATCTTCAAGATTATAATTTGTAATATCTAAAAGCGCTAATTTTTGCGTGTTAAAATCTGTGATTGTCGTCAAAGTGTCATAATTTGAATTAAGTGCACTTGATAACTCTTGAATAGTCGAATTATTTGTGTCATCAAACTTTAAATCTTGAGTGGCTTCTAAATTACTAGAGACATCAAAAGAGCCTAAATCTTGAGAGGTTGAACTTGACTCATTTTTTACC
This sequence comes from uncultured Clostridia bacterium, assembly GCA_944381235.1. Classification (GTDB taxonomy): domain Bacteria; phylum Bacillota; class Clostridia; order Christensenellales; family UBA1242; genus UBA7862. The sequence continues at coordinate 6,299 of CALWKI010000002.1, read as the reverse complement.
AGTTCCTTTTCTCTAGAACTTACTATAATTTGAGGTGACAACGCGCTTACAGTATAAGTAGACGTAAAAGAAAAGAGTGCAAAAACTGCACAGAAAAGCACAACAAAAAAACCAATTTTTCTTTTACTAACTTTTCTCATTTTTTATTCCTTTTCTTTTTTTTATAAGTCTCAAACCTAGATAAATATGTTCTATTATAATAAGTATATTAATAGTATAAATATAAGTCAAATTTTTTTACTTAAAAACTTAAATTTTTTAGGCGTTTACTCTTAAAAAATTAACTCAATATTTATTCTTTTACCCCCATATTTAATTTTTTAATTCTAATTTTTTACTTAAAAACTTAAATTTTATTTTGTTTTAAAAAAATGACTAGCCAAAACAAATAAAAAAATAGGACTTTACTTACCTATTTTTTAATCTAACTCTAAAGCATAAAACTACTTTAGATTTTTATATTTTAGAAGTCTTACTTGACTTGCTCTATCATTTTCCTCAAGTTTTAATTTAATGTACTTTATGTCGCGAATTAGACTAGGAATTAAATTCTCACTAAGTGCGTTGACCCGTCTTTTTGTCCGTTCTATGTCAATAGAAAGTAGTTTTATTTCGCGTTCACTCTTTGCAAGTTTGCATAGTACTGGCACGAAATTCTGCACTTTTTGTACTAAAAAGTCAGGTAATATTTTGCTTTGATTTATATCTTTAGTTTGACTTTCATTTTTTGTTATTGTCACAAAAGGCATATCAATATTAAGTAAATTTTTTGTGTCAAACCGAATACTAAAGCACTTTGCCCAGTCAAACGCACGTGATAATTCAGAATTTGATAAATTGCTCCTACAAGATAAAAACTCTTGCATTAGAGGCACAAACTCCCTTTCTACCTTAAGGCGAAGTTTTAAAGTTTCTTTGAGTTTCAAAGCAAAAATTTTTATCATTTCCTCATACTTGTCTTTAAGCATCTTATGTCCACGCTCGGCAATTTTAAGACGCCGAGTTAGAGTTTTAAGTTGAATTCGGGTAGGGGTGACAGTTCGAGTTATCATAACCCCACCTCACCAAGATTTTTATCTAAATACTTATCAATAAATTTCTTTTTAACTCGTTTAAGCGCGCGTCGTGGAAGAGTTGACAAGAGTTCCCACGCAAGATCTAAGGTTTCTTCAATGCTTCGTGATGAATAAAAACCTTGAGATAAAAATTTTTCTTCAAACAAAACTGAAAATTTAGCAAAGATTTTGTCCTCGCTACTAAGCGCTCCCTCACCTAAAATTTGAGAAAGTTCTTGCGCCTCTTTACCACGCGAATAGGCACTCACGAGTTCATTTGCAACATCTGAGTGGTCCTCACGAGTTTTATTTTCTCCCATTCCCTTATCTTTTAATCGAGATAAAGAGGACAAAACGTCAATCATTGGAGTGACACCTTTTTTATAAAGTTCACGAGAGAGAACAATTTGTCCTTCGGTAATGTAACCAGTTAGATCGGGAATTGGATGGGTTTTATCATCTTCTGGCATTGTAAGAACTGGAATTTGAGTAATAGAACCCTCTTTTCCTTTTATTCTTCCAGCCCTTTCATAAATAGAAGCAAGGTCTGTATACATATACCCCGGATACCCTCGTCTACCCGGGACTTCTTTCTTTGCACTGGCTAGTTCCCTAAGTGCCTCGCAATAATTTGTCATATCGGTAAGTATTACAAGAACATTCATATTTAGATTAAATGCAAGATATTCTGCGCAAGTTAGTGCCACTTTGGGTGCCATAAGTCTTTCGATTGCCGGGTCGCTTGCAAGATTTATAAACATAACACTTTTTTCAATCGCACCACTTGCCTCAAGGCTTTTAATATAATAATCTGCCTCTTCAAAAGTTATACCAATGGCTGAAAACACAACCGCAAACTTTTCGTTTTTGTTTTTTAGTCTACTTTGCCTCGCAATTTGCATTGTTAGTTCTTGACTAGGTAGTCCGCTCATTGAAAAAATTGGGAGTTTTTGCCCCCGAACCAAAGTATTAAGTCCGTCAATCGCACTAATTCCCGTTTCTATAAACTCTCTTGGATAATCACGCGCGTAGGGATTAATTGGACTTGAGTTGATGTCAAGTTTGCTTTTTGCAATTATATCTTCTCCACCGTCTATTGCATGTCCAAGACCATTAAAAATCCTTCCAAGCATATCTGGGCTAACATTTAGCGTCAAAGGACGAGCAAGAAATTTAACTTTTGACTTACTTGCATTAATACCAATACTTCCCTCAAAAAGTTGTATCACTGCTTTGTCGTTTTCGACCATTATAACTTTTCCTCGCCTTGTGCTTCCGTCTTGTAGAAGAACACTTACAAGTTCGTCATAATGTGCGTTTTCGACATTTTCTACAAGGAGTAATGGACCTATAATTTCTTTTATTGTTTTATATTCTTTCATTTTCCTTCGTCTCCTTCTCCATCCTTATCATAATCAAGTATAGCCCTCACCTCGTCGTCAATTTGAAGCAAAAGGTCGTCGAACTTATTAAGTTTGCCTTCTTCGATATACCTCATATCTTGAAGTTTAGTTTTTATGTTAAGACTTAAAATATCTCTCACACTTGCCCCATTTTTTAATGCATCAAGAAGTTTTGTGTAATAGTGGTATATAACCTCTACCATTTTAAATTGTTTTTGGAGTGTTGAATAGGAGTCCTCATCGTTAAAGGCGTTTTGATACAAAAAGTCTTCTCGAATAATCTTACCTGTTTCAAGAAGTAGTCTGTCCTGACTTGACAAAGAGTCACTGCCAACAAGTCGAACAATTTCAAGAAGACTACTTTCCTCTTGAAGTATTTTTTGTAAAAATGACCTATACTTTATAAAGTCAGCACTTATGTTGTTTTCATACCAATTTTTAAGTTTGTCCGCGTACATTGAATAACTTGTCAGCCAGTCTATTGCTGGAAAGTGTCTAGAATAGGCGAGGCTGGAACTTAGTGCAAAGTAAACTTTGACAATTCTAAGAGTTGCTTGAGAGACGGGTTCGCTCAAATCTCCACCTGCTGGGGACACAGCACCAATAATTGTAATTGAACCTTTATCTTGCCCTAAAGTATCTACCACCCCTGCACGTTCATAAAAAGACGCAAGTCGACTTGACAAGTATGCTGGATAACCTTCTTCGCCCGGCATTTCTTCAAGTCTAGCGCTCATTTCTCTTAGAGCCTCGGCATATCTTGAGGTAGAGTCCGCCATAAGTGCGACGTTATATCCCATATCTCTAAAATACTCGGCAATGGTGATGCCAGTATATAGGGACGCTTCTCTCGCGCTAACCGGCATATTGGACGTGTTTGCGACAAGCACTGTTCTATTCATAAGTTTATCTTTTGTCTTTGGGTCAACAAGGGTAGAAAACTCGTTTATAACATCTATAATCTCGTTTCCCCTCTCACCACAACCAACATACACAATAACATCCGCATCAGAAAACTTTGCCAGTTGATGCTGAACAACCGTCTTTCCGCTTCCAAAAGGTCCCGGAATCGCACACACACCACCCCTCGCTATCGGAAAAAGGGTGTCAATCACTCGTTGCCCAGTTATCATAGGAGTATCGGGCGAATATTTTTTTAGATATGGTCTTGGCGTCCTCACCGGCCACTTTTGTAGCATAGTGATATTAACTTTTTTGTTGCCGCTTTGAAGGGTCACAATATTGTCAACGATAGTGTAATTTCCCTCTTCAATTTTTGTTATTACACCACTAGCGTTATATGGAACAAGAATTTTATGTTTAAAGTTCTTTGTCTCCATAACATACCCTATTGTGTCACCAAACTCTACCTCGTCGCCTACTTTTTTTATTGGCACAAAATGCCAAAGTTTTTTTGTATCAAGGGTGTCTAAACTCGCCCCACGCGTAATGAAGTCACCAAAGTTTTGATAGAGTTTATCAAGAGGTCTTTCAATTCCATCAAAAACCCCACCAAGTAATCCGGGTGCGAGATACGCGCACATTAGTTCTCCCGTTGTTTCTACTTTTTGCCCGACGGCAAGCATAGATGTTTCCTCGTACACCTGAATTGACGCTACGCCGTCTCGGTATTCTATAATTTCGCCAGTTAAACCAAGTTCGCCAATTTTTACAACTTCGTATAACATTGCATTATTCATATTGTCCGCTTTAACGAGCGGTCCTGACACCATAATTACTCTACCTGACATTTTTTCTTCCTTTAATCAAAATTTAATTTAAGACTTAGAATTTGTTTTGTACTTTCCCTTAACTTTTCTAACGCGTAATTGTCGATTTTACTCGACGGCAAAACGACAATTAATGGATAGGCGGAGGAAGCGTCATCAATTATGTCACTTACAAATCTTGCATATTCACTAAAGATAACAATTAACTTGTATTCTTCTATAACTTTTAACATAGTTTCTCGCGTGTCCTTAGCGTCGCTCACAAAAAAAGTGTCCGCCCCGCAAAGTTTAAACATTGTTGGTAAATACTCATCTCCAATGACGGCAAACTTATCTTCTATCATTTCCTCCTCCTTTTAATTTCATTTCTGTAAAACATTAAATTTATAAGTGAATTTATATCCTTAAAAGTCCCCTCGTATAAAACTTTAAACTCGACAATTTACTATGTTTTTGTCACTTTTTTATGCCAATGGTTTTATTTCGCTTAATGAAGATTTTAAGTTTAAAACAATTTAAAGATTTGTGTAATCCTAATAATACGGCTAAATTTTATTGTTATAACTTGTAGCCAAAACTTACACACTTTAAAATAAATATTTCTTTTGAAGCAATATCAATCTAAGTCTTTTTATTTCAAAAAGTTTTTTAAAAACATATTTTAAGAAGATATTTGGGCTTTCAACACTGTTATCCCCAGTTAAAAAATCAAAGATTATCTTTTCTTTTTCTTTAATAAATAAGTTAAATCTATAAGAGTCGTTGTTTTTCATAACTTTAAGAATTGTATTAAAACGAGTATTTTTTATTTTTTTTTTTTTTTCACGCACAATACCAACTAAATCTCTTTTACTAATTGTACCAACGGTCTCTATCATATCTAGCAAGTCTTTATCAAAATTTGAATTATATAAAATGGACAAATTTTCCAAATCGATTAAAAGTTCAACAAAGTTTTTAAGTTTACTCTTTTGAGTCATTGTTTTTATCACACTTAGTTTTTTTTGGTATAAAAAGTTTAATTGTTGGTGTGTCTTAGTTAAAACCTCGCCTATATCCTTATCTAAAGTTAAGTTTTTATTTAACTTTTTACCTTCCTTAATTTTGGCTAAGATATCTAAAAATTTTTCGTTCCCTTGCATTTCGTCTGGCATAAAATTCGGCACATTTCCGCTTAAAATACCTCTTAATGCATAAAGAGCATTGTCATAATCAAGAGTTGTTTTAAGTAAGTCTTTAATGATATTGTCTCCCTCGCTTAAGATAAAATTAAATAGTTTTCTTTCTTCAAAATTTAAGGCATTTTCAACTGTTCTATTTATAAAATCGTAGTTTGTTGTTGACAAAAGTTTTAGGGCGCAAGAAAAGTCTTTTGAATTTTCAAGTTCGGTAAAAAAAGACTCATCTAATATCTCTTTTTCTTTTGCGCTTGCAACCGCGTTAGCGTACAAACTCATATTTTACTCCTCCACTATTCCCTAAATATCTTTGTCATTTAAAATTTGATCAAGAATCTCCCATTCGTGATTATCGACGTAATCTCCCAGTAAATCTGAAATTAAAAAAGTTGCGTCATATTTTTTTGAAGAAATTATAAGCCCTTGTGTCTCTCCTTCTTTTATTTTTAATTTTAGGTCTTTAACAATTTTTAAGTTCTCAATTTGAGATGTAGAAACGTTTTTTAACAAAACATAAACCGTATCCCCTCGCCCTGCCTCTTTTTTAAGAATACTATTTACAAAACTTAGTTTTGTTTTTGCATTCATCGCTAAAAAATAATCATAGAGATAACTTTTAAAACTTTTAAGGAGCATACGATTAAACTGCGTTTCTATTTTCTTTTTTTCAAGTACTAGCCTTGACTTAAAATTTTTAGTAAGTTCCCGCTTTGTTTCTTTAAGCGTTTGAGTGGTCAAGTCTAACTCGTTTTTTATTATTTCGTCGACTTCTTTTGTTTTATTTTGGCAAATTTTTTTTGCAGTCCTCAAAACATTTTCACTTTCAAGTTTTGCATCCTCTAAAATTTTATCTACAATATTTTTTACTTCCAGTGTTTTTCTCCGCACGCCTTTTATGGCAAAAGTAAAAGTGAAATTACAAGGGACAAAATG
>CALWKI010000001.1 GCA_944381235.1 uncultured Clostridia bacterium | reverse complement strand
TATATAGAGATGTGGTAGGGACAAGCCCAATGACCACACTCCAACCTATTCAAAATGAACAAGGTGGAAATGCTTGTACGATAAGTTAAAACATATACCTATCGTGCATCTCACGGTAGGTATTTTTATTTAAAAGAATAAATTTTAAGCAAAAAAAGTCGATATATCAAAAATTAGACTTACGGGAATATTCCCGTTTTGTTATTTGAAATTTTAAAATAAAAGTGTTATGATTAAAACATAACAAAAGGAGAAAGAAGATGAAAGATAAAAATCCAAAGTTAAATATACTTGAAAATGCCTATGATGACCAAGATACTCCAAAAGGTAAAAAAGATAGATTTACCAAGTTTTATTCAATTTATGTCTATAAGGTTCTAACAGAAGATGCTTCAAAAGATGAACCACTAAAAGTTTTAGATATTTTAGAGATAATTAAAGAAAAATTTAAAGTAATACTTAGTAAGGACACCATTCAAGAATATATTAGATTGTTTAAAAATCATCTCTTGCCTAACTACACACTTGAAGGCAATCCTTATGATGGCTATTATCTAACAAGTGATAACGAAGACATTTTAGTGCCTGGCGAATTTAGACTTGATGACATAGAAATCAACATTTTAATTCAAATGCTAAGAAAATCAAGGCTCGCTTCTGATGGTGCTAAAAAGAATATTATTGAAAAACTGTCTTATTCTGCTGGTAGTGAGTTAAAAGAGTTTTTAAATAAACATTCTTATTTTTCAAAGGATATAAACTTTAATATTCAAAAAAATTTATTTGCAGAAGATATGATTGAAATTATCAACCAAAGACGACCAATTATGTTGCAACGCAAACTTTCTAATGGAAAAGTGAATTCGACTTTTAGAAGATTTAATATATATGCTTTTATACCTTTCCAAGACACATATTGTATTGTTGGAGCACCAAATTGTGGAAATGTAGCAAACTTCCTTACACTAAACCAAATAAATAAGTATTATGTCTTGGAAGATGAAACATTTGATAAAACACCACTTCATATTAGAATGAGCACAATGTTTACTACCGATGAAGTATTAGAAACACTAAAAACAGAGCACCCAAACGATTTTATATTCCCTACAAAAGAAGAGATGCAAAGACATAAGCAAGATTTCGCAAATAGATTAAAAAATCGTAAAAAAGAAAAGGAGGAGAAGAAGGAAAATGATTAAGATAAAGAATATCTCAATGCTAAGAACTGTTGATGGTTGCTTGGAATTTATAAAAAGATATGACCCTGAAACAGTTGTTACATCGTTTTATATAAGACAATTAATTAGACAAGGCACTATAAGTGCTAAATACTCTGGCACAAAGATTTATGTAAATTTACTTCAACTCCTTAAATATTTGGATTTTGAAATCGAACAAGAAGAATTCCCTTCTGTAGAAGAAACTTTAAAAGATATTGATAAGAATTAAGGATGGTTATATGGAAACTTTAAGAAAAAATAGAAACGAAATGTATCATTTAGCGAATTATGATAAAAATGGAAATCTAATATCCTTTCGCATAAAATGTAGCATTAAAAATCCAAAAACTAATAAATTTGAGCAAAAATCTAAAACTTGGAAAGTTCCAGAGTATCTAAAAGGCAAAAAAGAAATAATGAAAGCCTTGCGAGAAGAAAAAGATAAATTCAAAAAAGAGCAAGAAGAAATTTTAAATGGAAAAAGAGCACAAAGTGGAGTTGGATTTATAGATTATGCAAAAGAATGGCTTAAAGAACTAGAAAGAACCAAATCAAAATCATATTGTCATAGGGCTATTGACGCAATAAATCTATTTGAGCAAGAATTTCAAAAAATAACCTTTGATAAATTGACTCCCGATATGGTGAAGGCATTTTATAATAAACTACAAAACAAGGATATTAGTAAACCAAAAATCTATCTAAAAAAATCTTTATGGGATGAAATTATAAAACAATATAAAACAAAAAATATTTTTTGTAGTCAGTTTAATATTTCTAGAACAACATTACTTGAAGCAGAAAATGGTAAACCACTCAATGAAAAGAGTGTAAATATAATTTGTGAAGCATTGCATATAAAAAAGAATGATTATTTTACTTTCATTGACTTTAAAGAAAGACATTACAAAAGAGAATCAATCTTAAAATATAAAAGGATTATGAGCACAATTTTTAATAATGCTGTAAGAGATAGAGTTCTTGAAGACAATTACACTTCAACAAAATATATTAAACTTGTATTCCCAGAAGATGAAGAAGCAGATGAACTAGACGAGGATAAGGTTCTAAGCAAAGAAGAGTCAATCTATTTCCTTGATTGTCTTGATAAAGTAAGTGATATTAGATGGAAAATATATTTTGGGTTAATTTTAGTGACAGGGCTTAGATCTTGTGAAATGAATGGGCTTAGGTGGCAAGATATAGATTTTGAAAAAAAGACAATGAAGATAGAAAGAGATAGATTATATAATTCTACTTATGGTGTATATGTTTGTAAAACAAAAAATAAGACATCAAAGAGAGAAATTCCACTATCACAGACTGCACTTAATTATCTTATCGAATACAAAAAGTGGTATGATAATTATGTAAGCGAAAGACCAGGTCTATATGATGAAGATTATTTAATGATAAGTCTTGAAGGTGGGAATATGCACCCTTGCACACCTAAAGGATGGCTTGATAAATTTAGAAAACAATTCAATATAAAAAAGACAACTATACACTACTTGCGTCACACATTTATCTCTCTTTGCCTTGTAGCAAATATACCTATTATAACTGTATCTAAATGGGTTGGTCACGCAAACTCAAACATAACTTTAAAGACTTATGCACACTACATAAAACAAAGTGGATTCGAGTCTGTTAATAAAGTCGATTCTTTATTTATTGCATAATATGATAAACAATAGGTTTTTAAATAAACTTATGCTATAATAAAAAAGGAGAAAGAAATGTCAAACATAAAAGTATTTGAAGAAAAGAAAATAAGGACACAATGGAATGCAAATGAAGAAGATTGGTATTTCAGTGTGGTTGATGTGATAGCAGTTCTAACTGATAGCCCTCGCCCACGCAAATATTGGAACGCATTAAAAACAAAATTAAAACAAGAAGGAAGTCAGTTGTCCCAAGATGTGGGACAACTGAAATTGCAATCTTCTGATGGAAAACATTACTTAACCGATGTATTAAACACAAAAGGCATTTTAAGGCTTATACAATCAATTCCTAGCCCAAAAGCAGAACCATTTAAGATGTGGCTTGCACAGATTGGAAATGACCGCCTAGACGAAATAGCAGACCCACAAAAAGCATTCGAAAGAGGTGTTGAACTATATAGAGCAAAAGGCTACACTGAAGGATGGATAACAGAAAGGCTAAAAGGAATAGAAATAAGAAAAAAATTGACAGATGAATGGAAAGACAAAGGAGTTAAAACAAGCCTAGAATTTGCAATACTCACAGATGAAATGACAAAGGCTTGGTCTGGAATGTCAGTAAAGGAATATAAAGCAGTAAAAAACTTAAAGAAAGAAAATTTAAGAGATAATATGACAGATATTGAACTGACACTAAATCAACTTGCAGAAGTAATGACAACAGCAATATCAAAAGAAAGCAATCCACAAAGTTTTAGTGAAAATAAATCTATAGCAAGAAGAGGTGGAAACATAGCAAGAAATACAAGAGAAGATATAGAAAAGGAACTGGGCAAATCAATCATTTCCCCACTGAATGCACAAGACAAAGATTTATTAGAGATAAAGAACAATAATGAAGATGAAGAGAATTGAAAAAATAAAATCAATTCTCTTTTTTTCTTTACTTCTTACAGCAAATATGCTATAATATATTATATAAAAATAAGGGCAATATATTAGATAAAAACCTTATTGTTAGTGGAAAAATAACTGGAAAAATTTATCATCAAAAGTTGTAGTTTTTTGATAAAATTATGATACCTAATAAAAATTACAGAAATTGCAAAAGTTATTAAAAATAGTTATTTAATGGCACAAAAGATACGCAAATTGATGCCTGAGAAGGAACTAAAGGAAGTTGAAAAATAAAAATTATTGCCCTCCTAAGGGCTAGTCGGCGGTTCGAGTCCGTCTGGGAACACCATTTTTACATAAAAAAATCTCCTTATAATTTAATAAAGAGATTTTTTCTTTTTATTGCGTATTATCTTGTTCAATTTTTGCCTTTATCTCTGGCGGAAGCAGTGATATAACTCTTGTTGGTGGTGGTTGCGTTTCTTCTTTATTCTCATTTTATGGTCGTGGTTGTTCGTTAGCTAGAATATTTTGATTATATTTTTCTATAACTTGTCCGTTTTTTTCTGCTTTAATTTGTCTTTTCACATCAAGAACATATTGAGATTTATAGGTACCAAAGATTATAAGCATGGAAATTGCCACTCCGCCCACTGAAACTATTATCAACTTATCAATAAGAAATTCCACAGTATAATCTTGCTCTATATCACTAGTAGTATCATCAATATCGTCAGTAGTATCATTCGACCACTCTTCATTTTCTTCTTGGTTAGGTGGTTGCATTAAATTATTGTTATTATCTTCATAATGAATTATCTTAACTGGTGTTCCCACTAAAATAATAAAGCACACTATAAAAACTAAAAATGCAAGCGTGCTATATAAAATGTTTGCATACGACTTATGCGACTTTAACTTTTTATTTTTGACTATGAAAAATATCATAATCGCTAAGAAAATAATCATAAATCCGAAAAGAATAAACGAAAAAGGCTTATTGCTCCTTTTTATTTGGAATATATTTGACTTTTTTTTATATTTTTCTGTATAGTTAAGCAAGAAGAATTTCTGTTAAGGAGAATTGATAAAGTATGGCTACTTGTAAAAATTGTGGGGCAAAAGTTGATAGTAAGTTTTGTCCTTATTGTGGGACTAAAAATGAAGAGGTGGTTCAAAATAATATAATAGATACAAATACACAAAATTCAAATAGTAGTTTAAACCTTGATATTTACACTAAAAGTTTAAGTGGGCTTTTTGATGTATTAAAAATTGACAATCAAATGAAAAAGGAAGGGCGAGAAACACTAACTAATGAGGAACTAGCGACTTTTGAGAATGTTATGCAAAACAGTCTAGACATAGTAAAATTAAATGAACAATCCAACTTAGAATTTAAAGAATACAAGAAAAAGGTACGCGAAGCAAGAAGAGCAATCGCAAGTGGTCATTGTCCAGAGTGCGGTGCAAACATTAAGAAAAATGATGATTATTGTCCAAAATGTGGCGCCGATTGTTTAATGGAAGCATACGACATTTAAGATTTAAGTTGTCAACAATTTAACAAAATTTTTGTTAAGATTTAAATTAAAAATATGTGTAAATTATATAAAAACTTTCTTGATTTTAAATGTTTTTACCTAAAACTTTAAGTTTTTAGTCAACAAGTTTATTAAATTAGCATTACCTAGGTAAGTGAGGTTAAAATGATTGGAGCAATAATAGGAGACCTTGCGGGCTCTATTTATGAATATGATCAAACAAAAAACATTAAGCCAATAAAAACAGATAGCCTAATTGATGAAAAATCCTTTATTAGTGATGACACAATTCTAACTATTTCAGTTGCAGATGCTATTATAAATAATATTAGTTTTGATATTAAACTAAAGGAATACGCGAGTAAATATATCGATAAGATGCCCGACTTTAAGCCCTATTTTAAGTCGATTTTTTCACCAAATTTTACAAAATGGGCCAGCGGAAAAACTGACGGGAAAAGTAGTGGGAATGGTGCTTTAATGAGAATTTCTCCTGTAGGGTATTTATTTAACACAGAAAGTGATGTGATAAATAATGCGAGACTTGCAACAATTCCCTCACACAATTCCGAAGAAGCGGTTAATAATGCAACAAAAGTTGCATTGATAATATTTTACGCAAGGCAAGGATTACATAAAGAAGAAATCAAAAACAAATTAAATTTAGAAATTTCTAAGCCAAAACCCCTTACTCATTTTAATACAACTTGTCAAGAAACTTTTGATTTATGCGTCTACTCTTTATTTAATTCTAATAGTTTTGAAGAAAGTTTAAATAAGGTTTTATCTTTTGGTGGAGATACAGACACAAACGCCTGTATAGTTGGAGTTATGGCAGAGGCTTTATATGGTGTTCCTCAACATTTAAAAAGCATTGCCCTAACAAAAATACCGCAAGATTTGTTAAAAATACTAAATCAAAGTTACCAAAGGGTTAATAAAATAAAAAAAGATATTCAACAGTTATAGTAGTTTTACTTTGTAAGTCCTTATCTTTTTATAAATAAATTTAACATTATATTTTTATGGATGCTATCAATAATTTACTAAAAACGATGAAAAATATAATTTAATTAAAATGATTTAACCTTTAAATCGTAAACTAAAAAGCAACAACTTTATACGCTGTTGCTAATTTTATATAAACTTAACTTATTGGTAAGTCTACACCATTTTCTGTCGTTTTTTCAATCTTTTTAATTGTTACATAGTAACTATAATCAGGACTAACTTTTACAAGTACTCTATCCCCTACCTTTTTACCAAAAACAGCACGACCAAAAGGAGAGTCTTTACTTATAATCCCTTTTGATGCATCGTTTTGCATTGTTGTTGATATTTGAAAAGTTTCAAGTGTGGAGTCTTCTTCAAATTCAACTGTTACTTTATCAAATATGCCTACTTCATTCTTATTTTCATTTGGTTTAATAATTTTTGCAGTCCTTATCATAGCCTGCAAATACTCTATTCTTCCCTCGTTTTGCCCATTTTCACGTTTTGAAGCACGATATTCGGCATTTTCACTTAAATCTCCATGCGCTTTTGCTTCAACAATATCTCTAGTAATCCTCGGTCTAACAACTGTCATTCGATAGTCAATCTCTTCTTGCATCTTTTTAATATCACTTTCGGTAAGTTCGTTATACATTTTTTACCCCTCATTAAGTAATCGTCTATTTTGTTAATACTTCTTCCATAATTTAGTTTGTAATAAAAAAATACTAGTTTCCAATAAAAAACCTCTCAATCAAAAAAACTGAGAGATTTTTCTAAGTTTTTTGGTGGGCAATAAGAGACTCGAACTCCTGACTTTCACCACGTCAAGGTGACACTCTACCAACTGAGTTAATTGCCCTCTTGCTTTTAACGTAATTATTATACACAAAAGCAAGAAATAAATCAAGTATTTTAATTAATTTTCCTCGTCACCTTTTTGGACTTCAATTTCAATATTTTCTTGATCCTCTGTTGAGTTATTTTCATCGCTCTCTAAAGTTTGCTCGTTAGCATCTTTACTATCATCTCCTAGTTTTGAAACCGGCTCACGATTTAAAAACTTTCTTAAATAGCAAACTGCAAAACTTATACCTGCGACAAGTATTAAAGAAATTGAGTAAATAATTAGCATTTCAACAAATGTTAATACACCAATTCCACCCACCATAATAACAATAAGTAAATCAATAGCACTTGCAATAGTACCTAAAATTGACCTTCTAAGATATTTGTGTTCTTTTTTAATTGGAAATTTTTCGACAAGAAAATTTGATAAAAATACAACAACAATAAACGCAATAAGTTGGCTAATACTTGAACCTAATGTCTCCCAAGTGAGCGCGCTACCAGATGACACTGCATCTATATAAGCCATAACAAAGAAGATACTTACAACAAATGTACAAATTTCACAAAGTATGTAGATAAATAATTTTTTTGCCTCTTGCTTTCCGTACTTTTCATAAACCACAAGCATTGAAAAATAAACAAGTGGCATAAGCACTGCCGACATTGGAATTACATATCCAAAGAAATCTGCTGATGGGAGTAAAAATGTAAGCATTACCGCAAGCATAGAAAATAAAAATAATCCATTTTTATTTAAAAAACTATACGACACCCAAAGCCCAAGAAGAGCCAAAACTAAAAATAAACATATTGAAGTCCAACCAATCGCTGTCAAATTCAAAAATAACATTACTCTATCCTCCGAAATAATTCTAATAATTATCAAAAGTATTATATGTCAAAATTAAAAAACTGTCAATTATCTTTAATCGTAAAAGGAAATTTTAAGAAAACTATTTACAAAAAGTTACATTTGAAATTCAGCATTGTTCTTTTCACTAACTCTATTCTTTATGTGATTTAATGTTACTTCAAGCGCTTCTTTAGAATTACATTTAATATTAGGTTCAGTATAAAATTCACTAAAATCTTCTTGTCCCTTTTCATCAACTGGACATTCAATAGGAAAATTGATAGTTACGTTTTCTAGTTTCTTATCTCCTTTAATAGCATTATCAAAAGATGCTAGTTCACATTTAAAGGGAGTAAGTCCGAAACCCTCCCCTTTAGTTGTTTCGCCAACTAGTGTTGCAAAATTATTTTTCTTAAAATTTCTTGCAAAAGCATCTGCTGTAGAATAGCAATTTTTGTCAACTAATAAATATTTATTATATTCTTTATCTGTTCCCTTCTTTACAATGGTGTTTTTAAAATTCTCAATGTTGCCACTAATAGTATTTTTAAAACTTGAGTACTCTATAACATCTTTATTTGCAAAAGTTGAAAAAAGACTTGCGTACTCGTCTGTTCCACCATCATTTCCCCTAATATCAAAAATTACATTAGAAAGGTTTCCTGTTTTTTCTAAATTTTTTATTTCCTCAATAGTTTTTTGATCATCCTGTAAATACTTACCTTTAAAACTTTTTATCTTGATAATAAGAGTTTTGTCGTCTGCTTTTTTATATGTAATATTTTTCTCTTTGTTTTCCACATTTTCACTTCGCGTTGTTTCTTTTTTTACTAAGTTTTCACTAGTTTTCTCATTACTATCATTTAACTCATCCTTTGCGATTTTTGATGTTTTTATGTCAAGACGCACATGAGCAATATCAGTGTTTATAGGTTTAATGACTTTATCGTTCACAAAGTTTAAAAAACTAAAATCGTCTAAATTAGGTACTTTTTTAAGAGCCTCTTCTAAATCATCAATTGAAGTATTTGTAAAATAATCATTTTGCTTAAACTCTAGAGTTTTTTCTTGAGTCTGTTTTAAAATATTATAAACAAATTCAAGTTTCTCTTCGTATGTTTTAAGGGAATTATATTCCTTTTGAAGTTCTTTATTTTGCAAAAATCTCTGGGTTAATAAGTGTTTTATTTCCATACTCCTAGTCCTTTTGTTTTATTGTACTACTTTTATTTAATTTCGTAAATATGGACTGCGTTTGTAGTACCTTTTTCACTTGTTGGAATACCTAAAGTCACAATAATTTTGTCTCCTTCGCTTGCAATTTTTAGTTCTTTTGCAACTCTATTTGCGGTAGATAGCATATCATCTATAGTTTTTTGCTCTTTAACTATTAGTGGTGTAACACCCCAAGTTAGTGCTAATTTATTATAAGTTGATTTATCATGAGTAATTGCAATAATTGGCGCTTTAGGTCTAAAACGAGAAATCATATTCGCAGTTTTTCCCTTATCCGTATAACAAATTATCCCCTTTGCCCCAACGGCACGAGAAGTTGCACAAGCAGAATATGATATAGCATTTAGATTTTCGTGAGTACTTTTAAAGTTTGTCAAGAATTCAGCGTCATAATTAATTATTTTTTCAGTTGCTTTTGCAATTCTTGCCATTGTTAAAGTTGCTTCATATGGAAAATTACCAGAAGCAGTTTCGCCTGATAGCATTGTGGCACCTGACTTGTCATAAATTGCCTGAGCTACATCAGTTGTTTCTGCCCTTGTCGGACGACGTTTATAAATCATACTTTCAAGCATTTCCGTTGCGACAATAACCTTTTTACCACTTTGAATACACTTTTGTATCATAGTCTTTTGAACTGCTGGAATTTGCTCTATATTAATTTCTGTACCCATATCTCCACGGGCAACCATTATTCCATCACTACACTCAATTATGCTATCAAGATTTTTTATTCCCTCCAAACTTTCAATTTTAGATATAATTTCTTGATTACCATTGTGTTTGTTTATACATTCCCGCATTTTTAGAACGTCTTCTTTACTACTTACAAAAGATGCGGAAATATACTCAACATTATTTTTTGCCGCAAATTCTATATTTTTATCATCTTTTTCACTAATAAAAGGAAGAGGTAGTCTTATTCTTGGAATAGAAATACTCTTATGGTCGCTTAAATCTCCCCCAACAACGACTTTACAAACTATGTCTGTATCCGTAACCTCTTTTATAATAAACTCAAGCAAACCATTATTTGCATACATTTTTTGGTGTGGTTTTAAAATTTTTAATAACTCCTCATACTTACAAGAAACTATTTTTTGTGTTCCAACTATATCTCTAGTTGTAAAAATAAACTCATCACCTTTTTTTAATGTTATCTTGTGATTTTCAAAATTTCCAATTCTTAGTTCTGGTCCGCAGGTATCAACCATAATTGCAACTGGAACATTTAATTCTTCTCGTGCACGTCTTACAAGGTCAAGCGTATGCTGATGACTGCTTAAGTCCCCATGGCTCATATTAAGACGAGCAACATTCATCCCTGATTTAATTAGTTTTACAATACTCTCATACTCGTTAGTCGATGGACCAAGAGTGCATACTATTTTTGTTTTTCTCATACAATTCTCCTCTAATTAGTTTTATTATATATTCTTTTCTACTTTTTATCTAGTAAAATAAAAGAAAATTTAAAAAAGTCGACCATTAATTTTTATTTTTGTTTTACTTTTCTCATTTTGTCGTGTATACTTAGAGTATAAAAACCGAGGGGACGATAAAAAAATGAAGAAAGAAATAATATATGAAGAAGTTTTATCAATGCTTAACGACCGAGTGGACTATAAGTCGATTACACTGTCTGATGTTGCAAAAAGGTGTAATATGGGCAAGAGTACTATTTATGAATATTTTTCAAGTAAAGACGAAATGGTTTTTAGCAGTATCATCTATTATCTAAATAGAATGATAAAGTTTTTTTCAAATAGTTTTAAAATCTCGACCTTTCGGACGAGTCTAAAAGTCTTTATTAAAGCGGTTATTATTACAATGAAAGCTAATTTCTGGATGGTGATGCCATGGACATTTCTAGACAATTATGCTCCATTTTTAACAGAAGAAAACGCGGATACAATTACAGAAATGTTATATAAATGTAAAGAGGTCATTGTAACACTTTTTACAAGCATTTGCGAAAAAGGCGAAGAAGAGGGTACTCTATTTAAAATCGACGACACAAATATTAATTTTGCGTTTAACGGAATTATAGGAAGCCTGAGCGAAGAAGTCGATGGTGAATATGATCTTGATAGCGATGAAGCAAAAAACTTTATTGAAGACCTTTGTTCTTGTGTCGTAAAACAGTTGAACTAATTACAACTTAATTACATATTTGATCATATTATGGAAAGTTTTGCAAAAACTGACGACAAAAAAATGAGAAAGACGAGTGTAAGCGAAAACATGAGTTTTCAAAAAAATTTTTATTTTCAAGGAAGTTTTGAAGAAAAGAAGTTTACTAGTTTTCTCAAAACTGACGACGAAAACAATTATATTATGATAATAAAGAATTTGCTTTTGATAGTTTATAATATTATTTAGAGGGACGATATGCAAGAAAGTGAATACAATAAAAATGTAGACATAAACGTAGGGTTAACTTCTAGTGAAGTTGAAGAAAGAATTAAAAATAAGCAAGTTAATACAACTTTAACAAAAACTTCTAAATCTTATGCAAAAATATTTCTGAGCAATATTTTTACTTGGCTTAACATAATTTGCTTTATCGTTGCAGGTGTTTTAATTGCGATTGGTAGTTACAACAATATTTCTTTCTTACTTATTTTTTTATGCAATTTATTTATCGGGCTAATACAGGAAATTAAAGCAAAAAAAATGGTGGATAGCATTTCCGTTATTAACAAAGCAAAAGTCGAGGTTTTGCGTGATGGAAAAAAACAAGAAATAGATATTGATAAAGTTGTACTTGACGATATCGTTTTTATAAAAAACGGCGACCAAGTATGTGCTGACTGTGTTTTACTTGAAGGCGAAGTTGAAGCAAATGAAAGTTTGCTAACCGGTGAAAGTAAGCCAATAAAAAAACAAAAGGGGGATATGCTCCTTGGGGGTAGTTTTATTGTCAGTGGAACTTGTCAAGCAATAGCAACTAAGGTTGGGCTTGATACTTACAGTTCAACTTTAATTAAAAAGGCAAGGCAATTAAAAAATAATCAAAGCGACATTTTAAAAACACTTAATTTCATAATTAGGACGGTTGGTATTATTCTTATTCCCCTAGGAATACTTACTTTTTTTGATTTAAGGAGTAAAATAGGGCTTACAGAAACCATTGAGAGAACATCTGGCTCAATTATCGGAATGTTACCAGTTGGAATGTTTTTACTGACAAGCGTGTCTCTTGTCGTTAGTGTTATTAATCTTGCAAAAAAGAAAACTCTTGTACAGAGTTTATATAGTATTGAAATGCTAGCACGAGTAAATGTTTTGTGTCTTGATAAGACAGGGACATTAACTGATGGTACAATGAATGTTAAAAACGTAGTGCCTCTAGATACAACAAATGAAGAAATATTTAGAATAATGCAAAAATACACAATGGCAACCAAGTCTCAAAATTCAACTTCTTTGGCGCTTGATAAATATTTCTTTTCAGAAAATGCAGAACTTGGTGATGTAAAAAAGGTAATTGAGTTTAGTAGTGATAGAAAATTTTCGGCGGTCGAATTTGGAGGTAAAGAAGGTACCTATATGCTTGGCGCTCCTGAATTTGTCACAAATAAAGACAAATTAACTAAAGAGTTAAAGCAAACCATAAAAAACATAACTCAAGACGGGTTTAGAGTTTTACTTTTATGTAAAAGCAAAGAGAAAAATATAGATGAAACTATATCAAAAAATAACACACCTATCGCTTTAATTTCTATTGAAGATAATATTAGACCAGATGCCAAAGACACTATTGAATGGTTTAATAAAAACGAAGTAGAAATAAAAATTATTTCTGGTGATAATGTTGATACGGTTAGCAATATAAGCAGAAAAGTAGGTGTAATTGGCTACGACAAATGTATTAGTCTTGAAAACCTAAGTGACGAAGAAGTAATGAATTGCGCAACTAAGTATAATGTTTTTGGAAGAGTAACGCCTGAACAAAAAAGTTTACTTGTTAAAGCGCTTAAGGCAAGCGGACATAGGGTAGCAATGACCGGGGATGGAGTCAATGATATTTTAGCACTTAAGGAGTCCGATTGTTCTATTGCAATGGCAAGCGGAAGTGAGGCAACAAGAAGTGCAAGTAACCTTATTATGCTAGAAAACAACTTTTCTGCAATGCCAAGCATTGTGGCAGAAGGCAGACGTGTAATTAACAATATTTCAAAAGCTTCTTCCTTATTTTTAACTAAAACCTTCTTTACAATGTTTATGACGTTGTTTGCGCTAGTATCCGCAAGATATATTTATCCACTAAAACCTATTCACATTTTCCTTTGGGAAACTCTCTTTATCGGAATTCCGGCTTTCTTCCTTGCTCTTCAGCCAAGTAATGAGCGGGTTAAAGGATCATTCCTTGCAAGCCTTGCTTCAAAGGCTCTACCTGGGGCTTTAATACTATTTCTAGGCGCTATGGCGTGCTTCATATATTGTGAACTTACTTCTCAAATTGAAATGGTAACTACTTTAATATCATGTGTTGCAACCTTTGGTGCTTTCTTCATTTTGTTAAATCTTTGTTTGCCTTTAAATTGGTATAGAGGAGTAATACTTTTTGTTTTACTCACACTTTGTTTCCTTGCACTATTAATCCTTCCTTTAGATTTATTCGAGTACCTAAAGGTTTCAAATTGGGAAATATTATTTATTGCGGTAAGTGCAATTTGTATTGGTATTCTTTATCCACTCTTAAAATGGCTTTTTGAAAAAATATTTAATTATACCGTTAAAAAAACAAAAGAGTATAAAGAAAGAAAAACTTTAAAAAGCCAAAATTAAATAAACATAAACGTAATAAGAACTTAAATTAACGTACCCCTTAAAAGTTAAACTTTTAGGGGGTACTTATTTTAATTATTAATTTTTGACACTAATTTTAATATAGGTTCTAAATATTTTTCATCTTTCCAATCACAACTCCTATCCTTTGCCTCCATTAAAGCCTCTTCCCAAGGCTGCAAATCTTTGTTTTTTTTCTTTGAAACCATTTTTATCAACATCTTGCAAAGAACTCTATGTAAAGTTGACATTTTATCAATATCCCACGCACCTCTACCATAGAACAAAGGTAAAGAAATTATTTCTTTTTTAAAATTATTACAAATTAGATTTTTTAATGTTTTTTCATCAAAAGGCGAAGCCCCATTCACAAATAAAATAATCTTTTTTCCTTTTATTCTTTCGTAATTTTTATTTAAAAATTTTCTAAATGAAACACCTGATGCGTAGACCGCTCCGCAAAAAATAATAATTTCATATTTTTGAATATCAGATACTTTTATATGTTTTAAATCTTTACATTCAAATTTACACTTTTCCGCAATTTTTTCTGCGTACCACTTGCTTGATCCATATTTAGATTTATATAAAACAATTCCCTTCTTCAATTATTGTTATCCTTTTTTAAATTACTAATTTACTATTAAAACTAATAATTGATAGTTTATCTTCAAGAAAATTTTGACACAAAATTTATTTGTTTTCCAAAGAAAACTTACAGCCACAATAATCTTGTCTGTATAAATTATACTCTTTAGAAAATCTTATACTTTTTAAAAATCCATCTTGTTTTTTAAAATCTGCAACTAAGTAATCTATATCATATTTTTTTGATATATTTTGACCTATTTCGTTAATAATTTTTGCATTTTTATGAGGGCTAACAGTTAGAGTAGTGGCAAAGATATCAAAGTTTTTTTTCTTTGCATATTCTGCCGTTTTATCAAGTCTTAAGGCAAAACACTTATTACATCTCGCCCCTCCCTCTTTTTCATTTTCTAGTCCCTTATATCCTTCATAAAATTTATTATAATCTTTATAAGTCCCGTCAATGACAACTATATTAAGACCTGCCTCACTAACATATCGTTTTTGCTCATTTAATCTATGAATATATTCTTCTTTTGGATAAATGCTTGGATTATAATAAAATATAGTTAGATCAAAATCTTCTTTTAATCTATCAATCACGGCTGTAGAACAAGGTCCACAGCAACTATGAAGTAACATTTTCTTTTTTTCCATATAAAAATATTATAATTTTTTTAATATTTTTTCAAGTGTTTTTAAAATTTTTAAAGTTTAACGCGTAGTTAAATCCTTTTGACCTCGTGCAAAATATTTTTTAGTAACCATTTACACAAAATATTAAACTATAAAAAAGACTGAAATTTGAAATGTATTTTCTAAAGAGTATTTATCTCTCAAGAAAATTACAATTTCTTTATCCAGTCTTTTTTATAAATTACAATTTAATTCTATATATTAATTAATCTTAAAATATGTTTTGAAACAATCATGAGAATAAGGTCAATAAGCCAAATGATATTCCATCCTAAAATTAATCTAAGTAATCCAGCAACAATTTTCCCTTCCATGAATCTTGTAACTGCACCACAAATCCAAGATGTAATAAAAAAAATCGCAAGAATAAGACTTACTATGTAGCCAAGACCAAAATAATCACCTCTTTTTGCCATAACAAACACTCCTTTTTTATAAATATATGTCTATATTATATAATTATTACACTTTTTTGTCAAAATTTTAAAAAAAATTTAACTAATTTTATTCTAAAAACATATTTAACCTATACATAACAAAATTAAATTAGATTTGTTAAACAAAAATTTTATTATAAATATTCTAAAAACAACTCTTTAAATTTACCTGTACTTTTGTAGTTCTTCTTTACAATGGCTTTTATTAGTTTATTTATACTAGTTCTAATCCCAAAATAAAAAAGAGGCAACCATACTACCTCTTCTTCATTTTATAATTGTATTAATGGTATTATCACACCAGCAATAACAATTAACAAACAAATAATGTATAAAACCTTCCAAACAACTGGTCTAGACCTAACATAACGCCAAGCAAGAATTGCAACAATACAAATCATAATAGCAGTTGCAATACCCTGAAGGACTTTAATCACACTGCTCAAACTTGAAGCGTCAACTAATGATAAAACAAGTGAAATTGCATATAAAATTGTAACTGCAACTATTGTCCAAAAAGAAATTTTATTTAGACCCCAACTTGATTTACTACTTGACCTACTGCTTGAACTTGAACTACTTGACGAAGTCTTTTTTGAGTTTGCCATTTTTTTGCCCCCTTTTCTTATACTACTTATATTTTAAAACTTAGTAAATAAAAAGTCAAACCTTTATAATACTTTTGATAAATTTTCTTCATCTATAACATATTCGAAATGTGAAGCACTATTTAAATCTTCAATTTGTTTTTCAAGCCTTTTTATACAAACAAATTGATAAATTATACCTATCAACAGAACAACTATAATCGCAATAATCATACTTAATATTAATTTTGTCTTTTTGTTATTTTTATTTTCCATTCTTTTAATCCTATGTATTTATTATACAAAAAAATTAAAATATTGTATAGCAATTTTAGATTTTAACTTTATTTATTTTGTGTGTTTAATTATTTACATTTTAACTCGTTTTAACTTAATTTTTTTATAAAAATTTAAACTCTCTTTTATAATCAAATTTACAAATAATTTTGATAGAGCAAAAAATAGAATATAGAAAATAATACAAATAAAACTTATTTCACCATAGTTATATTTTAGATTTAAATAAAAACTTAAAAACAATACAAAACAAAAGCATATAATTACAAAAAGATCAAAAAAAATAGTGAAAAAAATTGCAAAAAATTTACTCACTTTTTCTACTCTTTGAGGACTAACTTGTTTTTTTTCTTTTCTACTGTTTTGATTAATTTTTTTTATATTTTCTTTTTCTTTTTTTTGACTTAATTTAGTGTTTACTAACTTTTTAAGATATTTACATAACAAAAATATACTAAAAAAAGCAAGCCCCGACATAAAGCCCATATAAGTAAATAAATACAACACTATTGGTTGAGTTAATGTTGAAAATAAAATCATTTAAATAATCTCTTAAAGAAATTCGACTTACTATCACCTATATATTTTATTTCGTTTACAAGTCCACTAACCTCTACAACTCCCGAATCTACATCAAGTTTAACAATATTTAAGTTTTCTCCCGTGACTAACATATTTACACCAGCAACTCTTACTTGAAGTTTATTATTATTTGATTCATATACCTTTTCAACACCGGTTATATTTAGTAGTTCTCTATTACTAAGTCTAATTTCACTACTTGTAAATGTTTTCGTATTATTATTTTTTTCGTTATTCTCTAAAATTTCCATATAACATTCCTTTTCTATTAAACTACAGAGGTTAAATAAGATTAAAATTATAATAAAAAAATATATCTAATCTTTTTTTAAAGAATTGTATTTGCCTTAAAAATTAATTTTATTTATTACAATTCTTCTTCAGTTTAAAATATATGATAACAAAAAAATTATTATTCTTAATACGTTAAAGATTTATTAATCGTTTTATGTAATTTTTTAGATATTTTTATGTTTATAACAATTTAAAGTAGATTCACATTATTTTTTAATAAAACTAAAAAAATGAACCTCAAAAAGTTGGTTACTTTAATAAGGTTCATTTTTTAAATTTACTTTTTAACAAATTATTAAACTTAGATACAGTTTATAGACTTTTATTTATTCTTTTTCTTCAATATTTAGTGGGATAATATCATCACTTTGTTTTGAAATATCATTCTCGATTTCTTCATCACTAATACTAACTTCTTCTTCTTGATGTTCTGTTACTGAAGCACAGACAACTTTATCACTATTACCCTTTAATCTCATAATTTTCACACCTTTAGTATTTCTACTAATTTTACTAATTTGGCTAGCCTTTATTCTAATTATAGTACCACTATCTGAGATTAAAATAATATCTTGTTCAGAGTTTACTTGTTTAAGGTTTACGAGTTTACCAGTTTTTTCATTAAAAACACCAGCTTTAATTCCTTTTCCACCCCTACTTTGAAGTCTATACTCTTCCTTATCTGTCCTCTTTCCATAACCATGTTCAGAAATAGTTAAAATATCATAGCCTTCTTTTAATACTGACATATCAACTACATAATCATCTTTACTAAGTTTTATACTTTTTACTCCCTGTGAATTTCTACCAAGGCGCCTTATATCTTTTTCACTAAATCTGATACACTTACCTTCGTGAGAAGCAATTATTATTTCATCAGTTCCGTTTGTAACCTCAACACTAATGAGTTTATCATTATCAAGTAATTTAATAGCAATTTTACCGTTTTTATTAATGTGTCTAAACTCATCAATGGTGGTCTTTTTTATTAGACCATTTTTTGTTGCCATAACAAGATTTCCAGCCTCATTTTCGTCTAGTTTTATAATTTCGGTTACAAGTTCACTAGGCGAAATTTGAAGAAGATTTATCATTGCTCTACCTTTAGAGTTTTTCTGTGCCTCTGGAATGGTATAAGCCTTTTTACAATACACACGTCCAAGACTTGTAAAAAATAGTAAATTATCATGGGTATTACAAACAAACATCTTTTCAACAAAATCATCTTCTTTTGTCTTATGTCCTGATACACCAACACCACCTCGATTTTGCAATTTATACTCACTAACAGGTTGTCTTTTAATATATCCAAAATGAGTAAGAGATACAACAACGTCTTCCTTTTCAATTAAATCTTCAATATCAAGATCATTATAATCTATACTTATCTCAGTTTTTCGTGGTGTAGCATATTTTTCTTTAATCTCTAAAATTTCTGTTTTTATAATGTCAAGTACCTTTTGGTCGCTTTCAAGAATAGACCTATATTCCGCTATTTGACTGCGAACATTTTGAAGGTCTTCTTCTATTTTATACACTTCCAGACTCGTTAGTCGTTGAAGTCGCATTTCAAGAATTGCATTTGCTTGTCTTTCAGTAAGTTCAAATCTTTCACAAAGTTTTACGTTGGCTTCATTTTTATCTTCACTTGCTTTAATAATTCTAATAACTTCGTCAACGTTATTTAGTGCTATAACAAGACCTTCTAATATATGTTCTTTTTCAAGTGCTTTTTCAAGATCATACTTTGTTCTACGAATAATTACATCTTTTTGATGTTCAAGGTAATAATAAAGCATTTCCTTAAGATTTAATACCTTTGGCTCGCCATTAACTAATGCTAAAAATATAATTCCAAAACTTGTTTGAAGAGGAGTATGTTTATAAAGGTGATTAAGTACAACTTGTGCATTATTATCTCTTTTTATATCAATAACAATACGCATACCCTGTCTATCAGACTCTTCCTTTATATCACTTATTCCTTCAATCTTTTTATCCTTAACAAGATTCGCAATCTGCTCAATAAGTTTTGCCTTATTTACTTGATAAGGAAGTTCTGTAATAATAATTCTACTATGTTTATCGTTTTCTTCAATTTCAGTCTTTGCACGCAAAATAACGGTGCCCCGTCCTGTTTTATATGCCTTTCTCGCACCACTAACACCAAGTAAAATACCTTTTGTAGGAAAGTCTGGTGCAGGAATTATTTTCATAAGTTCGTCAATTTCAATAGCAGGATTATCAATAAGGGCAATAACACCATCTATAACCTCACCTAAGTTGTGTGGAGGTATATTTGTTGCCATACCGACAGCAATACCATCAGAGCCGTTTACAAGAAGATTTGGAAAACGTGCTGGAAGTACTGTTGGCTGTTGAAGTGTGCCGTCGAAGTTAGGATAAAAATCAACAGTCTCTTTATCAATTTCTCTTAGCATTTCGCTTGCAATCTTAGACAACTTTGCCTCTGTATACCTTTGTGCAGCAGGAGGATCTCCGTCAACACTACCAAAATTACCTTGTCCTGAAACAAGAGGTTCATTTATAGAAAAGTCTTGTGCAAGTCTAACAAGTGCTTCATATACAGCAGAGTCGCCGTGAGGATGATATTTACCTAAAACATCACCAACAATACGTGCGCATTTTCTAAAAGGTTTATCATTTGTGAGTCCGAGTTCCCCCATAGAATATAAAATTCTTCTATGGACAGGTTTTAATCCATCTCTGACATCCGGAATAGCACGGCTAACATTAACAGCCATAGCGTATGAAATGAAAGATTTTTTCATTTCATCATTAAGTGGAACTTTAATATACTTTGTATTATCTACTAACTCATCTAGTTCTTTTGAATAATCTTGTTTTTTCATATTACCCTCATAAATTCAATTTTAAATGTCAAGTTCTTTAACTAAAGTCGCATTCTTTTCAATGAAATCACGCCTAAGTTCTGGATTTTCACCCATTAAAGTATTAAAAATCTCATCCGCTTCAACAGCATCTTCCATTTTCACTTGTAATAAAGTACGATGTTCAGGACTCATAGTTGTTTCCCATAACTGCTCACTTGTCATTTCTCCAAGTCCTTTATATCTCTGAATTTCAACATTTTTGTTTCCAAGTCTTTCAAGTTCCTCATTCAAGTCCTCATCATTATAAAAATAAGCAATATCCTTACCTCTAGTAACCTTATAAAGAGGTGGTTGAGCAATATAAACGTGACCAAGTTCAATTAAAGGTCTCATAAATCTATAAAAGAATGTAAGGAGTAAAATTCTAATGTGACTTCCATCAACATCAGCATCTGTCATACAAATAATTTTATCATATCTTAATTTACTTTCATTAAAGTCCTCATGTATTCCACAACCAAAAGCAGTTATCATTGACTTTATTTCTTCATTTTCAAGTATTCTTGAAAGTCTTGCTTTTTCAACATTTAAAATTTTACCTCTAAGCGGTAAAATAGCTTGAAAACGCCTATCTCTTCCTTGTTTTGCCGTTCCACCAGCACTATCACCCTCAACTAGATAAATTTCACATCTACTAGGGTCTTTATTTGTGCAATCTGCGAGTTTTCCAGGTAAAGTAGTATTTTCTAACACGCTTTTACGTCTTGTTAATTCTCTAGCATTTCTTGCTGCTTCTCTTGCGCGCTGTGCAGTAATTGATTTTAGTATTAATTCTTTTGCAATGGTTGGGTGTTCTTCTAAATAATCTCCAAACGCATCAATAACAACTTTTTCAACAAGTCCTCTCATAAACGAGTTACCTAGTTTTGTCTTTGTTTGTCCTTCAAATTGAGGGTCTTGCAATTTTACGCTTATAACCGCAGTTAAACCTTCTCGACAATCTTCACCAGATAATTTTTCATTAGGTTTTAATAACTTATTTTTAGTTGCATAATCAATAATTACTTTACTAAGTGCATTTTTAAAGCCTACAAGATGTGTACCACCCTCTTCAGTGTTTATATTATTTGCGTACGCGTTAATAACCTCAGTATAACCATCGTTATACTGAAAACTTATTTCAACCTCACTAGTTTTATTTATACTGTTAACATAAAATGGTTCTGGAAAAAAAGTATCTCTACCTTTATTTAGATACTCAACAAATTCAATAATTCCGCCTTTAAAACAAAAATTATCACTTTTTTCTTTATTTGGTCTTTTGTCGGTTAAATTAATAGTTAAACCTTTATTTAAGAAAGCAATTTCCCTAAATCTTGCCTTCAAAGTTTCGTAATTAAACTCAGTTGTTTCAAAAATTGCATCGTCAGGAACAAAGGTTATAGTAGTACCACGAGATAAAGTACTTCCATCAATTTTTAAAGGATAAAGAGGAATACCTCTTTTATATTCTTGCACATAGTGATTTCCGTTTTGGAAAACTTCAACTTTAAGATATTCGCTCAAAGCATTAACACACGACAAACCAACTCCGTGAAGTCCGCCTGAAATTTTATATCCGCTTCCACCAAATTTACCGCCGGCATGAAGTTTTGTTAAAACAACTTCAACAGCACTTTTATTTTCCTTTTTATGAATACCAGTTGGAATACCTCGTCCATTATCTGCAACTGTAATTCCACCATCTTCATTAATTGTCACATTAATTT